>NC_011961.1:600000-917738 GCF_000021685.1 Thermomicrobium roseum DSM 5159
ACCAGATAGTCGTCGGCTCCGCTGTCCAACCCCAGAACGCGGTCTTCCACCGCGTCCCGCGCCGTCAGCATCAGGATCGGCGTGCCATCACCAGCCGCTCGCAAGCGCTGGACTACCGCCAACCCGTCCATTCCCGGCAATAACCAGTCGAGCACGATCAGATCCGGTCGCCGCTCCGCCACCAGGCGCAACGCCTCATCGCCCGACTGCGCAACGCTCACCGTGAAACCCTCGTACGACAGCGTTCGCCGCAGCATCTCCACTAGTCGCGTGTCGTCATCCACCACCAGCACGTGCGTCATCGCCGCGACTCCGCTTCCAGCCGACCTCCATTGCTCGTCTCGCATCCTACCACGGCGTTCTGTCCACTCGCCCGATTCTCAGCGAACTCTTACCGCACTCTTGCTCGTTTCTCAGGCTCGTCGATTACGCTGCTGCTCGGGAGGAACGACGTGAGGACGCAGCACCGATTGGGTGCACTGTTCGAAAGAATGGCGATCATCGCAGCGATCGCCGCGCTGTTGCTCGCGGCGTGTGGAGGAAGCGCTGCTCCCACGGCGACTCCCCTCCCCGCCACACCGCTGGCCCCCTCACCCACCCCGATGCCCACTGCCTTGATCCCGGGCCCGGTCGACACGCCGACGGCCGTCTCCACCGCCAGCCCGACCCCGACGCGCGCAATGATGGCAACACCTGCTACTGGTAGTGAAGCCAGTGCTGGTCTGATTTTCCGCATCGTGCCTGAACAGAGCGAGGCGCGCTATCGGGTGCGCGAGCAACTGCTGGGCCGATCTCTGCCCAACGACGCGGTAGGTAGCACGCGGGCGATCGAGGGACGCATCGTGTTCATGGCCGACGGAGCCATCGACAGCGCGCAGTCGCGCGTGACGGTCGATCTCACGACGCTGCGGAGCGACGAGGCGCGTCGTGACAATTACATCAAACAGAACACGCTCGAGGTCGCTCGTTTTCCCAAGGCTGAATTCCAGCCCACCGCTGCCCGCGGGCTCCCGTGGCCGTTGCCCCAGAGTGGGGAATTCAGCTTTCAGTTGGAGGGGAATCTCACTGTCCACGGCGTGACCAAGCCCGTCGTCTGGGACGTTCGTGCGACCGTCGACGGGTCGCGCATCACCGGGACAGCGACCACCACGGTGACGTTCGCCGACTTCGGCATGACGCAACCGCGTGTGCCGATCGTCCTGAGCGTGGAGGAGACGATCACCTTGGAGCTGGACTTCACGGTCGAACCGCAGTCATGAGGCGGCCGGCACGATTCACGCGACGCCTGCTGCTTCTCTCCAGTCTCGGGATCGCGGCAGCCTGCCGCAACCGACCTAACCCAACGCAAACTCCCAGCCTGCCCTCTCCCACCTCCTCTCTCGGGCCGGGGTCGACGGTCACCACCGCACCCCGGCCCTCTCCTTTTCTCCAGCCGACACCGAGCGTCACACCGACCGCGACACCTTCATCCCAGCCGTCGCCGAGCCCCACGCTCCTCCCGTCACCGACACCGCACCCTCTCGCGGCCTACACCATCGAAGGCCTCCGTGCCCGCCAGTATCGTGGCGGCCAGATCGAACTCCTCCGTACCGTTACCGAGACCGATACCTACACCTACTTCCATATCCGTTATCCCTCCGATGGGCTGCGCATCACCGGCGGCCTGCACCGACCCCACGGTCCGGGACCATTTCCTGTCGTCATTCTCTGTCACGGGTACATACCGCCAGACCAGTACTGGACTGGTGCCGACACGATCCAAGCGGCCGATGAGTTGGCCCGCCGAGGCTACCTCTGCCTCGCGCCCGACTTTCGCGGCTGGGGTGGTTCCGATACCGGTCCCAATTATTTCCGGACCGGCATCGTCATCGATACCCTGGAGCTGATCAGCTCCCTCTCCTCTCTCCCTGAAGCTGATCCGACGCGCGTCGGTCTCTGGGGACACAGCATGGGCGGCGGGCTCGTGGCCAAAGCAATCTGTATCGACGACCGTATCCGCGCTGCCGTGCTGTACGCGCCTGTGAGTGGCTGGGATCTCGACAATATCCGCAAGTGGGGCAACGGTGCGCGCCCCGACGATCCGCTGGGGCCGCTTTACGCGCAAGCAGCTCAGGACGAAACGTTCTTGCGATCGACCTCGCCACTCTTTCACTTT
The DNA here is from genome assembly GCF_000021685.1 of Thermomicrobium roseum DSM 5159. Taxonomy (GTDB): domain Bacteria; phylum Chloroflexota; class Chloroflexia; order Thermomicrobiales; family Thermomicrobiaceae; genus Thermomicrobium; species Thermomicrobium roseum. Next base: position 602,156 of record NC_011961.1, read on the forward strand.
CACTTCGTGAACTGCCCTGTCCAGATCCACGTCGGTACCGCCGATACCGTGACGCCGCCGGAATGGTCACGGGCTATTCGTGACAGCTTACTCCTCGCTGGGAAACGAGTCGAGTACTTCGAGTATCCCGGCGAGGGACACGCGTTCTCGCCTCCGGCGTGGCGACAATTCATCGAGCGTACCGTTCTCTTCTACGATCGCACCCTCCGCACACCCTGAGCATGCTCTCCGGTATACTCGCCTTCGTCAGCGGGGAGCCGGACGATGCATCTGAGCGAGACGTATCGTCGTATAGTCCAATGCGGTGGGATCGTTCGCCGGGCGAACGAAACCGCAGAGCTGGAAGCCTGCAGCGACGAGCTGCTCGTCCGGCGCGTTGCCGACGGCGATACCCGAGCTTTCGAGCTGCTCTACGATCGGTACGCTCGACCGGTCTATTCGCTCGCCTGTCGCATGCTGGGCGATCCCAGCGAGGCTGAAGAGCTGCTGCAGGAGACCTTCTTGCGGTTTTGGCAGCAGGCCTCACGGTTCGAGGCACGACGCGGCTCGTTCGGAAGCTGGCTCATGAGTATCGCACACAACCTCGCCATCGATACCCTCCGCGCTCGCCGGCGCCGCCCACAACGGGCGGATTTCGTGGACCTGACCACGCTCCCCTGGCACGAGATCGACCAGGCGGCGTCGGCCCATGAGGCAGCTGAAGCGAGCGAGCTCCGCGACCGGGTGCGTCGAGCGATGGCGCAGCTTCCCGAACCCCAGCGCCTGGCGATCGAACTCGCCTATTACGCTGGCCTCACCCACAGCGAAATCGCGGCGGTCCTGGGTGAACCGATCGGCACCATCAAGACGCGCTTACGGCTGGGAATGCAGAAGTTACAGCAGCTCCTGCGCGAACAGCCAGCGGAGCGTGCGCCATGACCGAGCCAGCACCTCAGGTCGCCAACTGTCCGGATGATCTCCTTCCCGGCTACGCGCTCGGCGTCCTCGACCCTGAAGAATTGGAGGTGGTCGAGCATCATCTCGCTCGCTGCGCGCGCTGTCGTGCCGTCACTGCCGAACTCCGCTCGACAGCGCAGTTGCTCGCCTTCGCTCCCGCCCCCCAACCGGTCCCCGCTCGCGCTCGCCGTCGGCTCCGCGCCGAGCTTCACCTCCGGCAGCCCGCCTCGAGCCTCGTCGCTTGGTTGCGACGTCCTGCCTGGCTCCTGGCGACCGCCGCGACCGTTCTCGCTGCCTTCTTCGGCTGGCAACTTCTCCAGCAGCAGCAGGTCGCCCAGCAGCGTGCCCAGCTCGCTAGCCAAGCTGACTCGCAGCGACGCGCCGTGGTCCAGCTCCTCGCCCAGCGCGACGGTCTCTTGATCCGCCTCCAGGGACACGGAGCCGCCCGCGACGCGCACGGCGCGATCATTCTCGATCCGTCCAGCAATACCGCGCTGATCGCCGTCGAGGGGCTGCCCCGCCCGGCCCCCGGTCAAGCCTACGTGGTTTGGCTCGTCCGCGGGGAAGACTATCGTCAGGCGGGTATCCTGCCGATCGATGAACACGGTCATGCCGAACTGTTCCTCTCCCCACGCGAGCCGCTTCGTCTCTACGATGCCCTCGCGATCACGCTCGAGACCAACGCGCAGGCGACCAGTCCGAACGGCCAGCCGGTTGCGGTTGCCTCGCTCAATTAGATTAGATCAGGATTTCTCCGTCCTTCATGAACAGCTGGCCATCGACCCACACTTCGCTGTCTCGCCGCAGATCGCAAATCATGTCCCAGTGCACCGCCGAGCGGTTGCGACTCCCGGTTTCGGGATAGCCAGCACCGATCGCCAAGTGGAGCGTTCCCCCGATCTTTTCGTCGAACAAGATGTTCCCGGTGAAGCGGGTAATCGATCGGTTGAGCCCAAAGGCGAACTCGCCGACGAGGCGTGCCCCCTCATCGGTTTCCAGCATGCGATGCAAGAACGCCTCATTCCGCGCCGCCGTCGCCTTGACGACTCGGCCTCCTTCGAACCACAGCCGGATATCCTCGACCTGCCGCCCCTGCACCATCGACGGATAACTGAAGCGGATCGTCCCTTCCACGGAATCCTCGACCGGCCCAGTGAAGATCTCACCGTCGGGGAAGTTCTTTCGTCCATCGGCATTCACGAAGCGTCGTCCAGCGATCGACAAGCGGAGATCGGTATCTGGTGCCCGCACGTGAATTTCCCGTTTGTCCGCGAGCCAGTCGATGATACGCGCTTGCTCGCGCGACTGCTCCCGCCAGGCCGTTACCGGGTCCTCCCGATCGAGGAAGCCGGCCCGCAGGACGAACTCTTCGTATTCGGCGAGCGCCATTTCCGCGTCCTGCGCATACGCCTCGGTCGGATAGAGCGTCACGCACCAGGCCAGCTTCCCAGCAGCTGCCCGCTCGAGGTAGGTCTGACGCAGTTCCGTCCGTGCCCGTTGGTGCAGCTGCTGGCGAGCTGGATCGACCCCGGTCAACGCCTTGGTGTTGCTCTCGCTCAGGATACGCAAGAGCGCATCAGCCTGCTCCGGCCCCAGTCGCTCGTCCGGTGACACGAACGTGAGTTGCTGGTCGTTCGCCACGCGGAACATGATTTCAGCGAGTCCCGGCAGCGCGACCTGCACGACCGGATGAGCACCCCGTTCCAGCACGAGGCGATAGACCTCGCGGATCAAGGGAGCAGCGAGCGGCGTTCCCCCGATCACGACGAGCTGTTCTGGTTGCACCGCGAGCGAGTAGTCCACGAGCACTCGTGCCCATTTGGCGATCCGCGGATCAGTCATCGCGCGCCTCCTTCCATCTGCGCATCCTACAATGCCTGGAGGTTCCTTGTCCCCACTCGTGCCAACGCTACCCCTCCCTCGCACCACCGATCGAACCTGCGCGATGCCGCTCACCAGCATGCCCCTTCCCTCGAAAGGGCAACCGCTGGCCTCGCACCCGGATCAGCAGCCGATTCGGTACTTTCGGTTCTACCGCTCGTTGCACGACCGATCGTATGTTCTCTTCGAGGAGACGTCAGCGCTGCTGGAGGTTGGTCGTGCGCCTGGTCCATCCTGCAACTCGCTCGTCTGGCTGGCGCAAGGCATCGCCTGGCCAGGTCTTGCTCCTCCTCGCGCTGATCCTTCTCCTTTTACTGGGCTTCAGTGCACTGGCGGTCGACGTTGCCCACGCCTATGCCGAGCGTCGTCTCCTGCAGAATGCCGTCGATGCCGCGGCACTTGCTGGGGCGCGGGCCCTGTTTGAAGGGCGTTCGCCGAGCGAGGCACGGACAGCAGCCCAGCAGGCATTCGATGGCAACCTCTCCGCCAACCACGACCCTGGTGAAGGGCTGACTGTCACGCAGTTCGATGTCCAGGTCGATCCCGCGACGCGGATAGTGCGCGTCAGTGCGCGGGCGGCGATCGAGCGCTTTTTCCTCGGAGCTCTCTATCGCGGTCCTTGGGAAACGAACGCGAATGCAGCCGCTCGCGTCGGCCAAAAACCGACCGACTATGCTTTCCTCGCGCTCGAGCGCGATAATCCCTCTACCGTCAACCTGATCGGCAACGTGAGCGTGCGCATCATCGGTGGCAGCGCCATGTCCAACGGCGGCATGCGCTGCGTGGGAAACGGCATCTTCCAGGCCGATGGCACAGTCGATGCGGCACTGACTTTTTCCCAAACCGGTAACTGCCGATTCCAGGCTGGGCAAGGGGTTCGGAGTGGCCTGAGTCCGGTCGACGACCCGCTCGCCGATATGCCGGAGCCGCCTCGACCGACCATCCCCAATCCTCCCGGAGGCCCGACTGTCACCTGCTCATCCAGCGGCAACACGATGACCTGTCCACCAGGACGGTACACCAGCGCTATCACCTATAGTGGAAACGGAACACTCTCTTTCTCTGGCGGAACCTACCAATTCGATCGCCCTGTCAGTTTCTCAGGAAACGGATCGGTCGTCCTCGGCCCTGGTTTCTACTACTTCGACAACGGCTTTTCCATCGGCGGGAACGCTTCGGTCATCATGAGTCCCGGTACCTATGTCTTCCAGGGATCAGCATTCTCGCTCGGTGGGAACGTCCGTCTGACACTCCGGGGGCAACCGACCCCGTGTACGAGTTCCGGCCAGGAGTTTCGCTTGTACTTCGACCAAAGTTCGTTCGCTGTTCAGGGCAACTTCGACTTGGTCGATGTCCTCCCCTGCGACGTCCTCGTCTACCTGCGTGACTCCGATTTCGCGCTCACCGGCAATACCGACTCGAACATCCCTCCCGGCCTGTATTACTTCGAGAGGGGAACGTTCCGCCTCCAGGGCAACCAGACGGTCACCGGTCGCGACGTCCTCTTCTACTTCGGGCCAGGTTCAGCCTTCGATGTCGTCGGGAATACCCGTTATCAGCTCAGCGGCGTCACCGACCCGCGCAGGCTTCCTTATCCTGGTATGCAACCTGGTCTCGTCCTCTTTCAAGCCCGCGGAAATACCGCCACACTGCGCATGGTTGGCAACAGCGGCGCACGCGTGGACGGCATTCTCTACCTCCCCAACGGCACGCTTGATCTCCGCGGGAACGCTTCCGGGACCTGGGCACGGGGCCAGCTGATCGTGAATCGTTTCACGACGAACGGCAATACCGACATCCGCATCGAGCGGGTCGAGCACGTGGTCATTACCCGGCCGACCGTCTGGCTCGTCGAGTAGTGCTACTCGCCCTGGCATCCCTCTCGCAGGCCGGTACGAAAAGCTCTACCACGCTCGTCCATCGCTTGCCGATCCTGCAACCGAGCACGGAGTGCGCCGGGAGCGTCGGGACATGATCGAGCAGCGTCTGCGCCAACCCGGTCAGTCGCTGGTCGAGTTCGCACTCGGCCTCCTCGTGCTGCTGCTCGTCCTCGCTGCCGTTGTCGACTACGGTCGGCTCCTCTACGCCGGTATCGCCCTGACCAATGTGGCCCGGGAGGGCGCGCACTACGGCTCCCTTTCGTCTGCCAATGCCACCGACAGTAACGGCATCCGTACCGCCGCGCTCACCGAGTACCGAGCGACCGGCCTTCCCTTGCTCTTCGGTAGCCAACCCACGATTACCACCAGTGTCACTTTCCAGAACGGGAAGCCGGACGCTGTCCGCGTGACTGCCACGCTCACCGTTCGCACCATGCTCCCTGTTCCGTTGCCCGTCACCGGTGATCGACTCAGTGACCAGCTGGTCATCCGCCGGACCGCCGAGATGCGAGTGCTGCCATGACGCACCGAGCACGTCGCGGCCAGAACCTCGTCGAGTTCGCACTCGTTGCCCCTCTCTTGTTTCTCTTCATCTTCGGCATCATCGAGTTCGGCTGGGCGTTCTATGTCTACAGCGAGCTCACCAATGCAGCCCGCGAGGGTGCGCGCTTCGCAGCCGTCCACGGCGAACTCTGCGCGCAGCATCCGCCCTGTCAGCCGGCGACCGCCGCGAGCGTCCGCGCTCACCTTTTGCCACGTCTCTCCATCCCTGATGCCGATCAGGTGACCGTCCAGCTCGACGGCTCCCTGACCCCTGGCGAGCGAGTCACTGTCGAACTCGCCTACCCCTTCCGTCCGCTCGTCGGTTTCGCGATTCCCAGCGCTGGTCTCACCATGCGCACCAGCAGCACGATGATCGTTCACTACTGAGGAGGGCGCCATGCGTCACGCGGCCCGCGCTCAAGCACTCCCGCTCCTCGCGCTCCTGCTCGTCCCCTTGCTCGGCTTCGCTGCCCTGGGAACCGATGCCGCCTACCTCTATGCCCAGCGGCGACTCACGCAGAACGCGGCCGATGCAGCGGCCCTCGCCGGTGCCCGCGAGCTGCTCGCCCGGGCAGCGACCGATAGCCAGGTCGTCCTCGCAGCTACGACGTACGCCGCGGCCAATGGCTTTCCCCCGCCAGTCCCTTCCGACTCGATCTCCATCATCCGTCCCGATACCGTGCGCGTCAGGCTCGAGCGCTCAGTGTCGCTCTTCTTTCTCCCCGTTTTGGGCACCGACTCGCTGCGTATCGCTGCCCGCGCGACCGCCCGCATCACCCAGGCCCCTGGCGAATACGCGCTGCTCGCGCTCGAGGACCTGATCACCGACCCAGGCATCTACGCCAATGGAACGACCGATATCTATGTCCTCGGGCGAGGACCCAGCGGACACGGCGCCAGCGTTCGCTCCAACGCTGCCATCGATACGCGAGGTACGGTGACCTTCATCGTCGATGGCTGCATCGATGCTGCTGGCATGATCAACCAGAACGGCACCTGGCAATACGACTGTCTCAACGCGGAGTTGGGCGACTATGTCCCCGATCCCCTCGCCGGCCGCGTGTCAGCGCCGCCGCTCAGCGCGCTCCGCTACGACTGGCGCCCCGATTGCACCGGCTACACTGGATCCCTCGAATGTCGGCAGCTCCCACCTTGCGCGGAAACCGTCACTCTCGGCCCTGGCCTCTATCGTGGACTGCAGCTGCCCCGCGACCTCCCCCGCGCCAGCGGACGTGGACCCTGCACGCAGGCACGCATTGTCAAGTTCACCGCTGACCCAGGCAGCGTTCCAGTCGTGTACCTCGACAACACGACCATCCAGCTCGGCAATACCAACACCCGGCTCGAAACACAGGGTGTCCTCCTCTACGTGACCGGCACAGGCAACCTCATCGATCCCAAAAACGGCGAACTGCACCTCGAGGCACCGCAGTCGATCCCGTATCCCGGTGGCCTCGCCGGCATGGCCGTCTGGATCGCCAACTGTTCGCTCTTCGACAGCCAGGGTAACGGCGAGTTCTACGTCCGCGGGCTCTTTTACGCGCCCTGCTCGCAAGTCACCATGCACGGCAATCCCTACGGAACGGCCATCGAGGGTCAGGTCATCGTCCGTGACCTCACTATCAAAGGGACATCGGATTTCCGCGTCCAGTATCGGAAGTACGTGGACACGTACCGCAATACGGTCGTCCTCGTTCCCAACCAGCCGGACAGCGAGTGACGCCCACCTCTCGGTGCACACGACCGATCGCCGGTGAGAGAACGCGCGACCGCACCCGATCTGCGCTGCAGTCCGTGCCGCACAGCCTACTTCTGTCTCCGGCCCTCGCGACACAGCGCCAGGTAACGACTCACTCAGCGGGTTCACCACTGCCTCTCGCTCGCCGCGAACGGTTTTCGTAATCTGCAAGAGCACGCGACCTCGCCCCCTGCCACCTGGGGCTGAACGAAGCACGAGCGCGAGGATGGAAGAGGCTCAGTCGTCGCCTTCTGCTCGTCCCTCCTTGAGCCGGGCGATGAAGTCATCGATCGGGATGGCGGGCATCGTCATCAGCTTGACCGTTCCACGCGCTCCGAGTTCCACCGAGACGCGCGCGATCGTCTCGTTGTCCGGTGCCTCGACGATGTTCACGAAATCGTACGGCCCCAAGACAGCCCACTGATGCAAGACCTTCACCCCGAGACGCTCGATCTCCGCATTGACCTCCTTGATCCGCTCGGGATGCTCGTGCAGCGTCTCCATTCCGTCGTCGGTCAGGCTGCTCAACATCACATAGATCGGCATCGCTCCGTCCTCCTTTCATTCACGCCCTCGACTCGGCCACCAGACCCCGATCAGACTCTGCCCGCGCATGGGCAACTCCACCGTCCGCAAGTCGATCTCGGCCCGTACCGTCTCCCGAAACGGCCGCGCCGCCTCCCTGGCCAATCCCTCCGCCAGGATGACTGCACCCGGTCGCAGCCGGTCCCGCACGGCCCGGTAGTAGTCGAGATAGCCGCTCCGGTCGGCCGCCAGCCGGACCAGATCGAACGGCCCAGCCACCGTGTGGATCGTCCGGTGAGCGTCCCCCTGCAGGAGTTGCACGCGCTCCATCAGCCCCAGGTCCTCCAGGCGTCCAGTGACGGACTCGATGACTATCGGATCCTGTTCCAGCACGACCAAACGACCGCCGGTCTGCTCCATCGCATCGGCTAACCACACGGTCACGACCCCGGGACCAGCTCCGACCTCCAGTGCCAGCTGTCCCCGCACCGCCAGAGCCACCAGGTGAGCAAGCCGCGCGACGAGCGGCCAGTCCCCACCCGCCTCGCGGGCAAGCTCCTCCAGCATCGGCAGCCTCGTCTCCACTGTCGTCGTCCCCTGATCGGCCGAGAACCTGAATCGATCATACCGCATCCTTCCGCGAGGTGAGCACACCAGCCCCTCGCTCTGGAGTAACTCCTCCTCGACCTGCATGAGCAGCCTCGTTCGCGGATACCGAACGACCACCGCACTGTGGTGTGCATTCGCAGTACGCTTGCGCACCAGACGGGAGGGTGGCAGATCGGAGGGTTACCATGCTCTCGCTCAGCCAACGCCTGGACGAACTCCCACTCACGCGCGAGCACTGGCGCATCGTCCTGCTCGCTGGGATCGGCTGGATGTTCGACGCCATGGATGTCGGCCTCGTCGCGTTCGTCCTGGTCAGTCTCGGACGCGACTGGAATCTGAGCCGTCCCGAGCTCGGACTCGTCGCCAGTGCCGGATTTCTCGGCATGTTCCTCGGGGCACTCCTGGCCGGCCGACTCGCCGACCGCTATGGCCGCCGAACCATGTTTCTCGCCAATTTGCTCCTCTACAGCCTCGGTACCGCTCTCTGCGCGCTCGCCTGGAATTTCCCGTCCCTTATCCTCTTCCGTTTCCTCACCGGTATCGGGCTCGGCGGTGAACTACCGGTCGCCGCAGCGCTCGTCAGCGAGTTCGCTCCGGCTCGCCATCGTGGTCGCATGCTCGTCATTTTGGAAAGTTTCTGGGCGTATGGATGGATCCTGGCTGCTGTCATCGGCCTGCTCGTCGTTCCCCAGCTGCCGAGCTGGGGTTGGCGCGTTGCCTTTCTCATCGGCGCGCTGCCTGCGCTGACCGCTGCGTATCTGCGCCGCCAGCTCCCCGAGTCTCCCCGCTATCTCGATATCGCTGGTCGGCACACCGAGGCGGTCGCTGTTTTGCGTCGCTTCGAGCAAGCCGCGAGTATGCCGCCTGCTGAAGTGACCACGACACCTGCTCCCCCGCACCCGTCTTTTGCCCAGCAGTTTCGCGCCCTCTGGAGTCGGCAGCTCCTCCGGCGTACGGTGATGCTCTGGCTCCTGTGGTTCGGCATCGTCTTCGCCTACTACGGCGTCTTCACGTGGCTTCCCTCGTTGCTGGTCGAACGCGGGCTCACGGTGGCCCGCAGCTTCACCTATGTCTTCATCACGACACTCGCGCAGATCCCTGGCTACTTCTCGGCCGCCTACCTTGTCGATCGGTGGGGCCGCAAGCCGACGCTGGTGACCTACCTGCTCGGCTCGGCGCTTTCCGCCTGGCTACTCGGGAACGCCGGGACAGCGCCGATTCTCGTGCTTTGGGGTTGTGCGCTCTCCTTCTTCAATCTCGGCGCCTGGGGGGTCGTCTATACCTACACGCCGGAACTCTATCCCACGACGCTGCGGGGCTTCGGCTCGGGTGCTGCCGCGAGTTTCGGCCGTATCGCTGGCATCATCGCTCCCTACCTCACCCCTTGGCTGCTCACCAGCGGCGGTTTCTCTCAGCCGGCTGTCTTCGCGCTCTTCATGGCCGTCTTCGCCGTCATCGCGGCCGACGTGCTCCTGCTCGGCGAAGAGACGCGTGGTCGCCCACTCGAACACGTCAGCCCGACGCCAGCACAGCTCGCACGCTGACGGAAACGCGCTCAACGGCATGAAAGCGGCCCCACGGCGAACGGACACGGCAGCGCGCGAACGGAAACGCGCTCAACGCCCGCGGAGCGCCCGTACCGACGGCAGCCCCTGTTCGTCGAGATACCGGAGGAGCCCACGCAACAGCACGGCCGGCAGAGCCGGACCTCGAAACACCAGACCGGTATAGACCTGCACCAGATCGGCACCCAGGCGCAGGCGCTGGATCACGTCGTCCGTCTCCAGCACTCCACCCACGCTGATCAGAGCGAGACGTCCCCCGGCGCGATCCGCAGCGTTGCTCAAGAGCTCGACCGCTCTCTTGCGGAGCGGACGCCCACTCACCCCACCCGGCAATGCTCCTGCACCAGCTGGGCGGAGCGACGGATCGATGCTCGTATTGCCGAGGATCAGGCCGTCCGCTCCCACTGCCACCGCGATCTCGATGGCGTCAGCCAGTGCCCCAGCGTCCAGGTCCAGCGAGACCTTGACGAAGAGTGGGCGCGGTCGGGCACGCTGGAGTGCCGCCAGTGTTCGGTTGGTTTCCTGAACCGCGGCTAGCACCTGCTCGAGTCGCTCACCCCGCTGCAATTCCCGGAGTCCCGGCGTATTGGGCGAACTCACGTTCACCACCACGTAATCGGCGACGTCCCACAGCGCCACCAGCGTCGCGCAGTAATCCACGACCGCCTGCTCCAGCGGGGTCCACGCATTCTTGCCGAGATTGATGCCGACTGGCCCGGGAAACCAGCGGCCGACGAGTCGCGCCCGCACGGCTGCCACACCGTCGCTGGGGAAGCCCAGCGCATTGACCAAGGTCTCGTCCTCCGGGAAACGCCACAGTCGGGGACGGGGATTCCCTTCCTGTGGGCAAGGGGTAACCGTCCCGACTTCGACCGAACCGAAGCCGAGGCCGAACCAGGCTGCCACCGCTTCCGCATTCTTGTCTACACCAGCGGCCAAGCCGATCGGATTCGGAAACGTCAGGTCGCCCACTTCCACCCGCAGCCGCTCGTCATCGGGCACCCGGAACACGCGCCGCAGCACCCGTTCCGACCCAGGGCAGCGGGACAGCCTGCTGAGTACCCCGAGTACCAGCCGGTGGGCATCTTCCGGATCCAGCCGAAAGAGGAGCGGTGTGACGATCCGCCGATACCAGCCCATGCGCGCGACCTCTCCCCGATCCTCCCCGCTCTCCATGCTACCCTTTCTTCGTGCCTGCGGAACCCGGGAGACGATGACCGATGCGACTCTGCTACGATCCGGCCGACGACGTGCTCGTGCTCGATTTGGAGCTACCAGGCCAGCTGGCCCGAGCGAGCGCTCCCCCGATCGCTCATGCGCGCGGCCTCCTGGACGTCACCGAACGAGGCTCCCTCGCCGGCTTAGAGATCTCGCTGACCGATCTACCACCAGCTCTGGCCGAACTCTGCCGTGCCCTCGCGGCCGATGACGAGGTCACGTACATCGAAATCGAGCGGGTCGCCGCGGCCCGGTCGCTCCGCACGGTGACGGTTCCCATCATGTTTCGCTGGGACGGAGACCAGGGACGACTCAGTCTGCGCATTCCCCGCCGCACAGCCGACTACGAACTCTTGTATCCAGTCGGTGCGACGTGATGGCTCATCCGGCGCTCCGGGGGAGCGTCCGTCGATCGCATCCCTTCGAACCAGCTGACGATGCCACCGCAGCCGAGACGGCTGTCCGACCTTCCTCTACCACCGCAACAGGGTCATTCCGTCAGTCACTCTGGATCTCAGGATGGCTCAGCCAGCGTCCACTCGTAATCGGCCGCCCGCACACCCACTTCGTCGAGATGTCGCAGGAGATCGGCCGGATCGTCGTACACCCGGTAGGCTCCCGCCTCCAGGAGTTCGCCCGCTCCGTAGCCGCCCGAAAGCAGGCCAACGCTCAAAGCCCGTGCGCGGCGGGCGGCCAGCATATCCCAAACACTGTCCCCAACCACCACCGACTCCCCGATCTCCACGCCGAGACGCTCGGCTGCCGCGAGGAAGAGATCGGGATCAGGCTTCGCGTGCCGCACATGATCGCGCGTCACGAGCGGGATCTGGTCTGCATCCAACCCCAAGACAGCGACGGTCTTGCGCGCACTCTCCAACCGGCCACTCGTGGCGATCGCCCAAGGAATTCCCAGCCGCGTCAGTTCGTCGAGCAGTTCCCGTGCCCCTGGCAAGGGACGAACCTGACCGAGCAAGCGACCATACGTCTCCGCATGAACCTGCTGCACGCGCCGGATCTCCTCGGCCGTCACTGCTCGGCCCGTCTCGCGCAAGAGACCAGCGAGAAACAGCCCACCGCTCATCCCGATGCGCCGGTGGATCCGCCAGATCGAGAGCTCGATTCCGATCGCCTCCAGCGCTTCCCGCCAGGCCACGACATGCTGGTAGACCGAATCGACGAGTGTGCCGTCCAGATCGAACAGGAAGGCCATACGCCGGTCATCACCCATCGTCTCACCCCTTCAGGCAGACGATCGGGCGCAACCGGGCGACACGCGCCACGATACCGGCATTGCACATTACCTCGACCACATGTTCGACATCCTTGTAGGCTCCGGGCGCTTCCTCGCTGATCGAAGCCTTCCCGTGGGCTCGGACGATGATCCCCTGCTTGCGCAGCTCTTCGATGATCCGCTCAGCCGGATACTGGCGCTTCGCCTGACGCCGGGACTTCGCTCGCCCGGCACCATGCAGGGCCGTTCCGAACGTCTCTCGCATACCCTGCTCGGTACCCACCAGAATGTAGCTCGCCGTACCCATCGTCCCGCCCACCAGGACGGGCTGCCCCACTGCTCGATACCGCTCCGGAAGTTCCGGGCGTCCTGGCCCGAAGGCGCGCGTCGAACCCTTGCGATGGACGAGCAGTCGGCGGCGCTCACCATTCACCTCATGCACCTCCCACTTCACGGTGTTGTGTGCCACCTCATAGAGCGTTTCGATCGCCGTATCGGGCACACGCAACGCCTTCCAAAAGGCCTGACGCACGAGATGCGCGAGCACCTGCCGGTTGGCGAACGCACAGTTCGCTCCCGCCATCACTGCCCTGAAATATTGCTGGCCCTCCGGACTCTCGATCGGTGCACACACCAGTTCCCGATCCGGTACCTCGATTCCGTACTTCCGGGTCGCTTTCTCCAGGAACGGGAGATAATCGGTCCCGATCTGGTGCCCGAGTGCCCGGCTGCCGGTGTGTAGCATGATCACGATCTGTCCCAATTCCAGCCCGAACGCTTCCGCTGCGCGCGCGTTGTAGATCTGGTCCACCACCTGTACTTCGACGTAGTGGTTTCCCGAGCCGAGCGTTCCCACCTGCGCCATCTGCCGCTGCTTGGCCGTATGGCTGACGACTGAGGGATCAGCATCGCTGAGACAGCCATGCTCCTCGATGTACTCCAAATCGTCCTCGCGCCCGTAGCCGAGCCGAACCGCGTACCGCGCCCCTTCCCGGAGGACACGGTCGATCTCTTTCGTCGAAAGCTTCAGTTCCCCGGTACTGCCGAGACCTGCCGGGATCACTTCGAACATCGTATCTGCCAACTTCTCCTCTTTCCCTGTCAGGTCGCGGCGTGTGAGGTGAGTGCGCAAGCAACGCACGCCGCAGTTGATATCGAATCCCACCCCGGCGACGCTGATCACGCCTCCATCTTTTGGATCGAAGGCCGCTACACCCCCGATTGGGAAGCCATAGCCGGGATGGACGTCCGCCATCGCCATCGCTGCCTTGACGATTCCCGGCAAGCACGCCACGTTTTCCAGTTGCTTGAGCGCATTCCACTCTTCGCTGCTCTGGTTCTCCATCAGTTCGCGCAGCGAGCGCTCGTCGAGATACAGTCTGGCCGGAACGCGCATCTTGCCGTGCGGCGGGATCTCGAAAAGATACTCATGGATCTTCCGCACGTGCAGTGCTCGATTCATGGTTCTCCCTCCCAGTTACGCGGTACAGCCGGTCAGAGATCGAGCACGCAGCGCAAGCGCCAACCTGCCTCGTTCTCCTCGGCGAGCAATCCGCCGTAGGTCGCCGCTTTCACCTCGATCTCGACCGCGTGTCGGTTCAGGTCGATCGGTTCTCCCCAGAGTGTCCCTTCGACCACCCAGTGATCGTCAACTTGCTCCAGATGCGTCAACTCGAAGTCGCGAAAAAACATACCGTGGAGATCCACGGCAGCCAGTACAGCGTTCAGCAGAGCGACGAACAAGGAGCCAGGATCGCTCGCGGTCGCCTGGACCGGGACCGCCTGGCGCGGCTCCACCGTCTCCGGATCCACCAGGAGCGCGAGAAGACCACGCACCCCATCCCGGAGCGCTTCCTCCAGGCTCGCTCCGGTCGCCTCCAGGCCGATATCCGCTTCGTGGTCCAGATACTCGTATGGCATTCTCGCATCCTCTCGTTTCCTGGGGTCTGCCCCGTGCAGGACAGCCTACCCCAGACGCGAGCACTCTACCCGTCGCTCCACACACCGACAGGCTGAGCGTAGACGAGTATCCCGCTTCCTGTCAAGTCGAGCTGCTCATCTCGACAACTTCTCCCACTTCGCCGCTGCTGCCTCGGATGACTCTCGGGGGTTTCCTTTCGCCGAGAGACTGGCCTTCACCACGTCCCGCCTCATCTCGAGGCCGGTCGCGGCATACGCAGCGACACGATGCCACCGCGAGCCCCGTGAGCACCTCCCGGGTGGCGGAGGAAGGGCTGAACCCCGGCCATCATCTCACTGCACGGCAGATCTCCTTCTCCGAGCTCTTCGCCAGAAGGACGGATACCCCTCGCCCCGCCTCTGCGGGAGAGACGAGCCACCGGCGATTTACCAGTATTCGAGGGAGCACTGACCCGGACGGCCGACCATCGCAGGTATACTCCATCCGCCTTGTACACCGTCCCGGACTGGACGCGGCCGTTCGTCTGATCCTGAGTGTCCATGGTCGTTGATGGAGGCTCTCTTCGATGAATCTGTTCTCGAGGTTTCGTCCGAGCGATCCCCTCGCTCTCGTCCTCGCCTTTTTTGCTGCCGAATCGAGCATCGTCCTCAACCGGGTCGTCTTCGAGGCTTTGCCGCACACCGAGGACGAGGTCGCTTTTCTCTTCCAGGCGATGACCTACGCCCGGGGACACCTCCTCGCACCAGCTCCACCGCTCCCGGCAGCCTTCTTCATCCCCTTCGTCATCGTCCGCGACGGCATGTGGTTCGGCAAGTATCCACCCGGCTATCCACTCGTTCTTTCGCTCGGCGTGTTGGTAGGCTATCCTCCCCTCGTCAATGCCCTCGCTGCTGCTGCCTGCATTCTCCTCATCGTCGCGATCGGCCGCCGCTGGTACGATGCCACGACTGCTTGGCTAGCCGGCCTCTTGCTGCTCGTTTCGCCGTTCTTCCTGCTCCAAGCCGCGTCTTTGATGGCGCATACCGTGTGCCTGGCCCTTACCCTGCTTTTCACCTGGTCGTTCCTCGCAACCGTCGATCGCCCCAGTGCACGTGCGGCGATGCCCGGCATGGTGGCGCTCGCTCTGCTCGTCCTGGCCCGCCCGCTCACCGCGCTCGGCGTCCTCCTCCCCTTTGTCCTCTGGTCGACCTGGCGCTTCTGGCGAGTGCCGGCCTGGCGCCCACCAGCACTCCTCTTCGCGGCGAGCGGCCTCCTGGCCACGGCAGCGCTCCTGGCCTACAACCAGCGGACGACCGGCGACCCGCTCGTCTTCGGTTACCAGCTTTGGTGGCCCTTCGATAAAGTCGGCTTCGGATCAGGCATCTCGCCCGATGGTCATCACACGCTCCGCGACGGCTGGTTCAATACTCGCTGGAACCTCCGTGCCCTGGAACGACTCCTCTACGGCTGGCCGGGACGACTCGATCTCGTTCCCGCAGTCCTGGTCACCGCAGCGGCAGTGATCCAGGCACTCGCTCATCCCTTCCGTCTCCCGCCCGGGCGCCCGCTCTCTCGACCGACGACGCTCGATCTCCTCCTGGCTGCTCAGGCCGCGTCGCTGATCCTCGTCCATATGGCCTACTGGACAACCGGCGAGATGTACGGTCCGCGCTATTACGCCGAGGCGCTCGGGTCTTTGGCACTCCTCTCGGCGCGCGGGCTTCTCACCGCGCTCAGGTGGCTGGAAACGAGTTGGCTCCTCCTGGCCCCTTCGCGGCAGGCACCGCTCATCCTCCGCGTGGGAGCGGTGCTCATCCTCGTCTCACTCATCGGCTGGGGTCTCATCCGAACCGGTGTCCCATTCTGGCAAAGCTACCGCCAGTGGAACCACATCACGGCTGAGCCGGCTCGCACCATCGCCGAACGAGCTCCACACGGTAGCCTGATCCTCGTTCCGGCGCGCTACTGGACCGACTACGCTCCCTTCTTCGTCCGGAACGATCCCTGGCTCCAAGCGCCGGTCATCTTCGCCCTCGACCTCGGTCCCGGATACGAGGAGGCTTGCCGCCAGGCGTTCCCCGGACGCGCGCTGTACCGGGCGGATCTCCAGTACGCCTCGCTCATCCCGTTATCGTGAAGGACTGCTCAAGCTCCGCTCGGTCGCGGGCCATCTCCCCGACCGGTCGGACTGTCGATCCGGTAGGCGCTCGGATCCGGCTTGTATGGCCGCAGCATCCAGATCGGACGCCGCGTGCCGTCCGGTCCTGGAGCGGGACGTGTCATCGCCAGCCAGCGCCGGTAGACTTCCATCGACTTGCGCGTATCCACGACCACGTCCCCGTACCGGTCATCCGGCCCCGCTTTGACGATGCGCACCTTCTGATGCCAGCAGTGCTGTCCGCTGATCGGGTCGGGTTGGACCGGAAAGGTAAGATTTTGGTGAACACCGGCGTCACCCCAGAAGACCAGCTGGGAATCCGGATCCCCACTGGCGAACGGTCGCACACCTGCTCGCTGCCGCAACCGGTACCGCCCGTCCGACAAGCGCTCGATCTCCACGAGTGCCGTGGACCAGCGCTCGCCGCCGGTCCCCTCAGCCAGGCGCCAGCGACCCAGATGATGCGAGCAGGCCGCTACTCCAGGGCGGATCGCCTCCGTCACCCAGACACGATCGACGAAGTAGCCGATCTCCGTCTCCACCCTGACCAGGTCGCCGGTCCGCACACCGATTCGCTCGGCATCGCTCGGGTGTAGCCACAGCGGGTTGGAGTGCGTCAGCTCGTTGAGCCACTTGGCATTTCCCGAACGTGTGTGGATCAGCGTGGGCACGCGGAAATTGGGGAGCAACACCATCTCGCCCGCTGCCCGGTCCAACTGGTTGGGACCGACGTGGCTCTCGATGGTGCAGGGGATCGCGTACTCCGGCCAGCCCCACTCCCAGAGCGTACGCGAGAAGAATTCCAACTTCCCTGACGGTGTCGGGAAACCTCGCTTCGGCTCGCCGTCCACCATGACCCCGGCCCATCGGCCCCGTGGGCCAGGCGGAACTCCCGGAACCGGCACGATGTTCGTCGTATGGGGCGGTGGTGTCAGCGTCCAGATCCGCCCGTTTTCCGGATCGACCCACGATTGTGCCAGCTCCTCCTCTGGAACCGGATCCTCGTATTGGCGATAGCGCTGCTTTTCCAGCTCGAAGGCGCCGTACCGTCGCATGTACTGGAGCGGGGTCAGTCCTTCGGCGGCCGCTGCTTCCGGCAGCCCAGGAATCGAGTGCTCGAAGATCCACTGGTAGTACTCGTCGACGGTTACCTTCTCACCTGGCCGATACGGCGACTCGTACCACCGTCGGATCCCCAGCGAGCCATCCGGATCCACCCGCCAGGACAGTTCGATCCAGAATTCGTTCTCCTCCCAAACTTCGCCAGGATTCGCCTCGTAGGTCACGCGCACTGGCTGTCCGAGCTTCTCGCGCGCGACGCGGAGCACCGGTTGGCGAAAACCGATCCAGCGAGCGGCATGTGTCTCGTACGAGTGAGTGTCGTGTCGTTCCGGCGCATGTCCCATCGGCAAAACGTAATCGGCGTACCACGCCGTCTCGCTCCAGGTCGGTGTCAAGGCCGCGTGCAGCTCGATCAACGACTCGTCCTGCAGGACCTCGATCCAGGTGAAGCCGTCCGGGTTCGTCCAGACGGGGTTGTACACGCGCGTGAAGTAGACAGCGAGCTTGCCACGGCCTTCCTTTAGGAAATGCGGAAGCAAGAAGCTCATCTCGTGATGAGCCAACGGATACTCCTTCGGCCAGGTCAGTTCGTTCCAGACCTTCTGGCGCGGGGGCTCAGCGAACGGCCGGGGCACGTGCTTGTCCCAGATGTTCGGTTGTGTCCCACCGGGTGTACCCACGCTCCCTGTGAGCACATTCAAGAAGAAGAGCGCCCGCGGCACCGTCCAGCCACCCAGGTGTGCCGCCGCCGCTGCACGCCAGTTGTGTGTCGAGACAGCCGGCGCCGCCCGAGCGAGTTCCTGCGCCAACTCGACGATCGTCCTCGCCGGGATGCCGCTCAGCTGCTCGGCCGCCTCCGGTGTGTAGCGCGCGTATTCTTCCTTCAGCCGCTGGACGAACTCGTCGAAGGTGACTGGACAACCAGGATGGACGACACGCAGATATTCGTCCCAGTTCGTCCAGCGCCGGACGAACTCGCGGTCGAACCACTCCTCCTGGATCAAGACGTTGGCGATACTCAGAAGAACGAACGCCTCCGTACCGGGGGCAGCTGGCAACCAGTAGTCGGCCATCGCCGCGGTGTTCGACAACCGCGGATCCATCACCGCCAGCTTGGCGCCCCGCTGCTTGGCCTCCATGATGCGCTGCGCGTGCGGGTTGAAGTAGTGCCCGCTCTCCAGGTGCGCGCTCACCAGGAAGATGAAGCGGGCATTGGCATGATCGGGCGAGGGACGATCGGCACCCATCCACACGGCGTAGCCGAAGCGTCCGCCCGACGAGCAGACATTCGTGTGCGAGTTGTGCCCGTCCACACCCCACGACCACAGGACGCGCTCCATGAAGCCGTCTTCACCAGGACGGCCAACGTGGTACATCACCTCGTTCTGCCGTCCCTCGAGAAAGGCTCGGCGCATCCGCCCCGCGATATCGTCCAGCACCTCGTCCCAACTGACGCGCTCCCACTTGCCCGACCCGCGTGGCCCGACCCGGCGCAGCGGGTAGAGGATCCGTTCCGGATCCTTGACCTGGTTGATGGTGGCAGGACCCTTGGCGCAGTTTCGACCCCGGCTTCCCGGATGGAAGGGGTGCCCCTCCAACTTGCGGATATCCAGCGTTTCCTTGTCGACGTAGGCGAGAAGGCCACAGGCTGCCTCGCAGTTGAAACAGACGGTGGGGATCAGGAAGTAGCGCCGCACCCGTTCGTCCGGTCCTCGCTCTTCCCAATCGTCCCATCGCTCGGGCGGGGGATAGCTGGCCAGTCCACTCGTCCGCTCGGGAACGAACGGTTCCCGGACAGCACGTCTTTCTGCCTGCATCGTCGTCGCTCGCGACTCGCGCTGCATCGTCGCCCCCTCAACTCAACGGGATATCTTGCCCGGCCTCGACCCAGAGTCGCTCGTAACTCCAAAGCCCGATCAGGGCTGCGACCGCCGCGACAACGCTCCAGGGCGCGAGATTCCCACTCGCCCATCCGAGAGCCAGCGCGATCAGGGGTACCAGCACACCGACACCAAGGCCGACCACGAGCAGCTCTCCACGATAGGGGCCATGCGTCAGCAGGCGAGCAGCCTTGGCGACATGCAGGTTGGCGTGCGGAACCAAGAGTTCACTGGCTACCAGCACGAGCAGCCCGATCAACCCACCACCCAACACCAGGCCGAGCCACGCTCGCCCCTCGAGTGCTCCGCCCGCGACCAACAGCAACAGGAGAGCAGCCGTACCGGCCACCAACGCTTGCACGAGCAGGATGGGAAGTAAGAGCGGGCTCTGCCAGAAGTCGCGCCCCTCCGCCTGACCGAAGAGAAAAGCCGTGTAACCCGCCGCCGCGATCCCGCCCGGCAGCGCGAGCCAGGCGAGCAGGCGCTCGATGCCCTGCCAGCCGGCGAGCGACGCAACAGCCCAGAAGAACGCGAGACCTCCCACCACCAGGAGGATGTAGCCGCCCCAGACGAGCCAACTCCGTGGATTCGGTTTGACCAATAGATACCAGAACCGCTCCGGCCGCTTGAGGTCCCAGATCAGAAGCACGGCGGTGATGGCCAGGAACACCATCCCGATCGCCGCTGCTCCGATCCCGAGCAGCCGATCGCTCATCACGCCACTGGCGAGCAACGGCCCACCCAACGCCAGCGCACCGCTTCCGATCGACTTCGTCCAGAGATAACTAGCGACCTTCCATCCCCACGGTTTGGGATGCCAGACATCATAGGCTACCCGCGCATCGGCTGGCCCCGGGAGATACTCGGTGCCACGCACTGCCTCGGCCGGGCGATCGTCCGGCCGCACCTCAGCCCACAGGTACCCGTTCGTCCGCGTCTGCACCTCGGGTGTGAGACTTGCTTCGTCCGCCCCGAGGTAGAACAACTTGGGGCGCGTCCCCTGCTCCGGCTTGCGCACCATCACCGGTTCGCGGGCAACGAGCTGATGGATCTCGCTCGTCGGGTCGTCGAGGTCTCCCGCGATGATCGCTTTCTCGGGACAGACGACGACACAGGCTGGAAGCAGGCCTTGATCGACCCGGTGACTGCAGTAATTGCATTTGGCTGCTGTCCGGGTGATCGGATCGATGTAGAGCGCATCATAGGGGCACGCTTGCATACACGACTTGCAGCCGATGCACCGGTCGGCATCGAAGTCGACGATGCCGTCCGGTCGACGGAAGAGCGCCTTGGTTGGGCAAATCGTCACGCAGGGCGCATCGTCGCAGTGATTGCAGCGCAGTACCGTGAACGATCGCCTGGTATGTGGGAACGTCCCCTTTTCGACGTACTTCACCCATGTCCGGTAGACCCCGAGCGGAACGAGGTTCTCCGATTTACAAGCGACCGTGCAGGCATGACAGCCGATGCATTTGCGCTGGTCGATGACGAACCCATAGCGCGCCATCGGCGTCCCCCTCATCGTCCACCGCGGATCACCGCTTTGAGAGCGCGCGCCAGTTGCTGCGGCGCAGGTGGTGTTCCGTCGAGAAAGCAGCGTTCCAACATGGCTTGCACGAGCTCGGCGCACAAGCTATCGGTCGCTGCTCGCATCGCCGCCAGTTGTTGCACGATATCGACGCAATCCCGCCCTTCCTCGATCATGCGAGCGATCCCCCGCGCTTGTCCTTCGATGCGACGCAGGCGCTCGACCAGTTCGCGACGTGTGACTTCGTCCAGCTGCGCGACTGAGGTCATCGCTCCTCCTCCGAGATACTCAACCGGGGTACGGCTACACTGTAACGCGAATGTCGAACCAGCGTCAAGACCTCGCAGCGATGTCTTGCCTCACCCACTCGATCGCCCGCGGCCTGTATGCGAAGCGAGTCTCCCCGTACGGTCGACCCCCCTTCGAGTGCAAACCTACGCCGCACGGTCAAGGACCGCTTGACCCGGTCGAACTCGTCGTTCCTTCCCCATCCAGGAAACGGTGATGACGTCTCCGACGACGATCCACGTGCGCTCGTGAATCTCTATGCGGGCTGGCACACGGGTAATGTCGTGTCGTATCACGACAGTCGTGATCGACTCCGTTAGCGAGCACTCTCGTTTTCAAACCCGGCATCGCCGCGCGCTCCGCGGCGTGTCAGTCACCCCACGGCGACCTGCCGAACGGTCTGAGCCATCATCGTGCCGGTCTTTCCGCATCGTGCACCATGTCCACCCGCTGGCACCGGCCAACATGCCTCTCGAACAGGTTGACCGCTTGACGACGCGACCCGGTCTGTGTGAGAATGTGACTGCACGGACGCCGCTTTCGGCATGTCCGGGTATCGAGTGTTCGGGTCGGACTTTCGAGGAGGAGGATCGATGCAACGACCGGCACGACTGTTCACGATGCTGCTGCTCTCACTGGTGTTCGTCCTCGCTGCCTGCCAGCAGGCGCAGCCGACACCGACTCCCGCTCCCGCTGCCCAGCCGAGCCCAACCCAACCGGCTGCCCCGGCAGCTTCACCGACGCCAGCGGCACAGCCAACGCCGCAGGCTCAGGTGACCAAGCCGACCGATCCGATCGGTGTCCTCGAGATCAAGCCGGGTGAACCGATCGTCCTGGCTTGGATGCTGACCGTCTCTGGCGGCACGGCCCAACTCGGTGAGGACTCCAAGCGAGGAATCGAAATCGCCATCGATGATCTGGGCGGCCAGCTCCTCGGCCACAAGATCGAGCTGGTCGGTGAGGACTCCGGCTGCAATCCGGAGGGCGGACAGGCTGCCGCCACTCGTCTCGCCGCGAACCCGCGCATCGTCGCGATCGTCGGTTCGTCCTGCTCCTCCGAGGCACGCGTGGGCGCTCCGATCATCGATCAGGCTGGCCTGGTGATGGTCTCGCCGTCCAACACCGCACCCGATCTCACCGATCCGGCCAAGCACGTGAACGCCTATCTCCGCGTCGCGCACAACGACAAGGTGCAGGGTCGGGTGGCTGCCGAATTCGTCGTGAACAAGCTCGGACTCAAGAAGGTTGCGACCATCCACGACGGCAGCCTCTACGCCGAACAGCTCGCCAATGTCTTCGCCGAGAACGTCAAGAAGCTCGGGGGAACGGTCGTCGCCCAGGAGGCGGTGAGCCCGGACGACACCGACATGCGCCCAGTCCTCACCCGCATCGCCACCCAGCAACCCGAGCTGATCTACTATCCGATCTTCAACCCGGCCGGCTCCTTCATCACGATCCAGGCCAAGGAGATCAGTGGGCTCGAGAACGTCAAGTTGATGAGCGCTGACGGCCTGCTCGAGCCCCAGACGGTGCAGAACGCCGGTCAAGCCGCGGTCGGCTTGTACTTGAGCGGTCCTGACCTGACCGTCCTCGGCCCCAAGTATCAGGAGTTCGTCCAGAAGTATCAGCAGAAGTACGGCACGAAGCCGGTCGCTGGTTTCCACGCTCATGCCTACGACGCCACGATGATGATCGTGGAAGCGATCAAGAAGGTGGCCGTCCAGGCACCGGACGGGACGCTCTACATCCCGCGCAAGGCGCTCCGCGACGCGCTGTATGAAACCAAGAACTTCCAAGGCCTGACGGGCAACCTGACCTGTGACCCGAACGGTGACTGCGCCGATCCCAAGATCGCCGTCTACGAGGTCTTCAGCACCGATACGGCCAACTGGCCGGACAGCGCTATCCGCAAGATCTATCCGTGAAAAGCTCGAGCGAGTCGGCGCCGGGTCGGGCTCATCCCGACCCGGCGCTCTTCCTATAAGCTGAACGGAGCGAGGAGCAGACAGTGGCCATTGCGACACCGCGCTCGTTCCTCAGTGGTCGCCGGCTCGAGGCATCCCAGCTCATCGTCTGGACGATCGGGGCTGTTCTGCTCGGCATCGTCTTCGTCGGCTCCGTTTTGACGCTGCGAGCCGGGCACTACACGGCTGCCCAGTGGCGCGATTTCATCGTCTTCGGTATCGCCCAGGGTTCGATCTATGCCCTGATCGCTCTCGGCTATACCATGGTCTACGGCGTCCTGCGCATGATCAATTTCGCACACGGCGAGGTCTTCATGAGCGGTGCCATGACGACCTTCTTCCTCGCCGATTACCTGAACCGCAGCGGCTTTCTCAAGGCTCACCCGTGGATCAGTCTCATCGCCATGCTCCTTTTCAGCGGCCTCGTCTCCATGACCATCGCGGTCCTCGTGGAGCGGATCGCCTATCGCCCGCTCCGCGGCGCTCCCCGCCTCGTGCCGCTGATCACCGCAGTTGGCGCTTCCTTCTTCCTCCAGTACACCTTCCGCGGCCTCTTCGGTTCGGGAGTGCGCGCCTACCCGGCCATTCCTGTTCTCCAGGGCAAGCTGTGGGTCTTCCAGAAGACACAGATCGCTGTCTTCGTCGGTGTCGCGATCACGCTCCTGTTGCTCTTGCTGTTCTTGCAACGGACCAGAGCTGGATTGGCCATCCGCGCGGTCGCTGAGGATCGCGAAGCAGCCGCGCTCATGGGCGTCGATGTCGATCGCGCCATCGTCACGACCTTCGCCGTGGGCGGCTTCATGGCTGGTATCGCTGGCGTCCTGTACGCGCTCGTCTTCATCCAGGTCCAGTTCTTCATGGGCTTCCTGCCCGGTATCAAGGCGTTCACAGCCGCTGTGCTCGGGGGCATCGGCAACCTCCCCGGTGCTGCTGTCGGTGGTCTGGTGCTCGGCATCATCGAATCGGTGGGTCCGAGCCTCTTCTTCGACGGCTATGGTATCCGTGCCGCGCACCAGCTCAAGGACGTGATCGCGTTCACCATTCTCGTCTTGATCCTCATCTTCCGACCGACCGGCATCCTCGGTGAGCGGCTGGGTGGGGAGGAGCGGGTATGAGCCTGGCAACACTCCGGCGTGCCCTCTTCATCGGTCTCCTCGGCGGTATCGCCGTCTGGCACCTCAGTCTCGTCGGCTTGATCCCCGCTTTTGCTCAGCGGCGGCTCATCGGGGAAACCCTCACCTTCAGCTACGCGTTGCTTGTCGCCCTCTTCGCACTGGCAGCACATGCCACGGGACGGCGCTACCCCGGAGCCCTCCAGCGCGTCGCGTGGGGAACGCTCTCCGCACTCACCGCTGGTCTGCTCGTCCTGGCCCTGGCGTTCGTTGTCACGCAAGTCAACCTGCGCCAGATCTTCCTGAACGCGACCCCCGACCTCGCCCGCGTTCTGACCTTCGGCGCTGGCGTCTCACCTGCCGGCATTCTCCGGACGCTCCTGATCGCTGCTGTCGCCGGCATCGTCTCGGGCGTCGTCGGTGCTGCTCCTGCACCCTGGGGACGCGTCAGCGTGTCTGCGGCACTGGCGACACTCCTGCTCGGTCTGCTCCGTGACGTGCTCGGCCCCATCCTCCCGAGCGGACTCGTCAGCTTCCTCTACGGACCAGCCGGACTCAGCGTGCCTGGTGCTGTCGTCATCTTCGTCCTCTTCTTCCTTCTCTTCGCTCTTCGATGGTCACTCTCCGGCCGGGCAGGGGCCGAGCGTCTCGTCGTCTTCGTTCCCTCACCGGCCCGGGGTCCGTTGGCGCGCCTGGTGGTGATCCTCCTCCTGGCCAGCGTGCCACTTTGGGCCGGACTGTTCCTCAGCAACGTGGCTGATTTCGTCGGCTTCTACATCCTGATGGGACTCGGGCTCAACCTTGTGCTCGGCTTTGCTGGTCTCCTCGATCTCGGCTACGTGGCCTTCTTCGCGGTCGGCGCGTATACCATGGCCGTACTCACCTCCCCCGAGATCGGGCAGCGCTTCACGCTCGATTTCTGGGTCGCTCTTCCGATCGCGATCGTTCTCACGGTCTGTGCTGGCCTCTTGGTCGGTCTACCGGTCCTGCGGATGCGCGGTGATTACCTGGCGATCGCCACGCTCGGATTCGGCGAGATCGTCCGCCTGCTCGTCCTTTCCGATTGGCTCAAGCCCTATCTAGGTGGTGCGCAGGGAGTCACCCGCATCGCGCGGCCACAAATCGGTCCTCTCCGCATCGACAGCCCCCAGGAGTTCTACGTCCTCGTCCTTCTCTCTTGTCTCCTCGCCTGGTTCCTCTCCATTCGCCTGCGCGACTCGCGCCTCGGCCGCGCCTGGTTCGCGATCCGCGAAGACGAGTTCGTCGCTCAAGCGATGGGGATCAATCGCGTCACCGCCAAACTCTCGGCATTCGCGATCGGTGCCTCTTTCGGTGGACTGAGCGGCGCGCTCTTCGCGTCGCTCGTTGGTTCGGTCGTTCCCGCCAGCTTCTCGCTCCTCGTCAGCATCAACGTCGTCGCGCTCCTGGTGCTCGGCGGCATGGGGAGTCTACCCGGGGTCGTCGTCGGGGCGCTCGCGCTCGTCGGTATTCCAGAACTCCTGCGCGAGTTCCAGGAGTACCGCTTGCTCGTCTATGGCATCGTCCTGATCGCCATGATGCTCTTCCGACCAGCCGGACTGCTCCCCGAGCGCATCCACCGACGCGAACTCGAGGAGGCCGTCGAGGAAGTTCGCGAGGTCGCCCCAGCCGAGATCGCTCCGGGTCGCAGCTGAGGAGGAACGCTCGTGGCCCTGTTGGAAACGCGTCACCTCACCAAGCGCTTCGGCGGTCTCGTCGCGCTCCGTGACGTCGACCTGGCGGTCACGGAGCGCTCGATCCACAGCGTCATCGGCCCGAACGGCGCCGGTAAGACCACCCTCTTCAACTGCATCACCGGTTTCCTCCGGCCTGACGCCGGTGACATCCTCTTCGCTGGATCTTCGATCGCTAGGCTGCGTCCCGACCTGGTGGCCCAACTTGGGATCGCTCGCACCTATCAGAATATCCGGCTCTTCAAGCATCTTTCCGTTCTGGACAATGTGCTCATCGGCCTGCATCCACATGTCCGCTACTCGTTGATCGATGCCGTCGTTCGCACCCCGCGCTACTGGCAGGCCGAGCGAGCGGCTGAGCGCGAGGCTCGCGACCTCTTGGCCTATGTCGGCCTCGCTGGCAAGGAGTTCCTCACCGCGGCCAACCTGCCGTATGGCGACCAACGACGACTCGAGATCGCGCGGGCTCTCGCGCTCCGACCGCAGCTCCTGCTCCTCGACGAGCCCACCGCCGGCATGAACCCACAAGAGACCGACGAAATGATTCAGCTCATCCGCCGGCTGCGCGACGAGCGCGGCTTGACCATTCTCTTGATCGAGCATGACATGAAGGTCGTCATGAACATCAGCGACCTGGTGACGGTGCTCGACTTCGGGGAAAAGATCGCGGAAGGGCCACCCGACGCTGTGCGGCGTGACCCGCGCGTCATCGAGGCCTACCTCGGCCGCGGTGCTGCCAGCGGACTCGGAACGAGCATGCCGATGCAGGACGGAGAGGCACAGCCCCATGCCACTGCTTGAGCTCCAGCGTGTCCATGTCCATTACGGGCCGATCCAGGCCCTCAAGGGAATCTCGCTGACCGTCGAATCCGGCGAGATCGTCACCCTGCTCGGTGCCAACGGCGCCGGCAAGACCTCCACGCTGCGCGCGATCTCTGGCCTCGTCCGCCCCTCCGCCGGACGCATCCTTTTGCAGGACGTCGACCTCACCCATCGCAAGCCGCACGAGATCGTCGCCTTGGGTGTCGGCCACGTGCCGGAGGGCCGCCGCATCTTCCCGCGCCTCAGCGTGGAGGAGAACCTCCGCCTCGGCGCCTTTACGGTGCGCGACCGCGCCGAGATCGCCCGGCGCCAGGAGTACGTCTTCAGCCTCTTCCCTCGTCTCGCCGAACGACGCCACCAGGCGGGCGGCACCCTCTCCGGTGGCGAGCAACAGATGCTCGCCATCGGTCGCGCGCTCATGATGCAGCCACGCATCCTGCTCCTCGACGAGCCGTCGATGGGACTCGCCCCGGTGCTCGTCGAGAGTATCTTCGAGGTGATCCAACGACTCAACCGCGATGGGACGACGATTCTCCTCGTCGAGCAGAATGCCCGCATGGCACTGGAAGTTGCGCATCGCGGGTACGTTTTGGAGACTGGCCGTATCGTCCTGAGCGGCCCAGCAGCCGAACTCGCTGCGGATCCGCGCGTTCAAGCTGCCTATCTCGGTGCAGCCTGAGCGTCATTCCGCGGCGAGAAGATCGTCGCCACGCGCGCTGCTCGCGCTGAAGCTCGCATTGGCCAACCGACCGACCAACCGCGCGACCTCGTGTGCCGGAAGCTGACCCCAGCCCCGCGCCATCGCGGCCACATAGAACTGATGAGCGAGCGCGGTCATCGGCACGGGCGAGCCCACATCGCTCCCGAGCCGCATTGCCAGTTCCATGTCACGCTTCATCAGCTCCAGTCGAAAGGACACTTCACCACTTTCCCGCAAGAGTTCCGGCACCACGTCCCGCCAGAGCTTCCAACCACCGGTACTCGAGCGCAGCGCCTCGTAGACGGTCGCGAGATCGGCCCCAGCATTCGCCGCCAATGCCAGAGCTTCCCCGATGACAACCAAGCTCACCCCCGCGAGCAGCTGGTTGATCAGCTTGACCACTTTCCCCATGCCAGGCGGGCCGACCAGATAGGTCTCTCGACCCAACACTCCGAGGAGCGGCATCATCCGCTCGAACACCGCCGGCTCGGCCCCAACCATCATCGTCAGCTGGCCACTGTTGGCCTCGACTGGCCCCCCTCCGACCGGCGCATCGACCACGTCGATCTGACGCAGCCGCGCTTCTCGATCGATGCGTTGCATCATCATCGGTGAGGCAGTACTGAAGTCGATCACCGTCGCTCCTGGCCGCAAGTGCTCGAGTGCTCCCTCCGGCCCGATATAGACCTCGAACAGTTCCTCGTCCCCCGGCAAACAGGTCAGAAACATATCGACCTCTTCGGCCAGCAGAAGCGGTGTCGGAATGGCTGTCGCACCATGCAGTTCCAATGCCTGTGCCACCTCCCAGCGACGGTCGTTGACCAGCAGCCGGTATCCCGCGCCGAGCAAGCGCAGCGCGATCGCCCGCCCCAGGTTTCCTAACCCGACGAGACCGAGCGTCGGCTTGTCATCCATCCTCACTCCTCCCTGTTCTCCGACCCTCGTGCCTTCCATCATGCCGGAGCACAGCAAACGGCGACAAGCCTTCTCCGCTCGCCTCGCATCGGCCATCACGCACTCCTGCCATACCCTCATGCCGCGCTGAGTGTGCTCGAGATGACCGCTCCGTCAGCCCATCTGGCTCGCCGGCGCAGACACGCAGTCGATGCTTCGCCTCCCCAGAGATCCACGACCACTCATCGGTGCCCCACGGGAGTGTTTTCCGTCGCGCCAGCACCAGGGCTCCTTCCCCGACGCTCGGGCCGTGCTGCCCGGTCAGCGTTACCTCATCGCATGCTCCACTGCGTCGTAGCTCGGCACCGCGACATCGCGAGCGTTTCCGCCTGCTCCAGCGATCTATACGGTGCTCATGCCACGAGGTAGTTCGCTCCTTACCACGCAGGAGGAGGGTCCAGCCGCATGGTCGCGCCGCGGGCGAGTCGCATCACAGGGTCTCGTTCTCGCCAGACTGAGTCGCGAGGCAACGCGCTCCCGCATCACTCGGTGCCCTCATGGGTTGGCGAGAGGAGTCGCAGTGACGATCAAGCGCTGGTCGTACCGCCCAGTTGCCGGGTTGTAGTTCCCCGCGCAGGTGATCAGCGTCAGCCGTTCCTGACTGGTCGGTCCGACGATTCGTTCGACCGGTGCTTGCCTTTCCTCGACCGTTTCCAGCCCCGTCACGCGGTACCGGCTCACCCGACCATCCGCCAATCCCAACTCGACCAGATCACCGACGCGGACACGCCAGAGATCCCAGAATACCGCCGGGCCTACGCCAGCAAAATCGACGTGCCCAGCCAGCACGACGTTGCTGCCTTGCCCGGGTAGCGCCGTGAAGTCGTACCAGGCGACTTCGTCCGGATGATCCGGAGCTTCCATCCGACGCTCGCTGCCCAACCCTTTCACGACGACCGGTGCATCGACCCCGATCGCCGGGATCCGGATACGTGTGATCAGGATCGGCTCGCTCGGGGGAGAAACTGCCGAACCGTCCGTGACAGGATTCGCCTGCGTCGTGGGCGTTGCGGTCGGCGTCACCGCAACGACACGCGGGCGCACTGTCGGGGTCGGCCGGGGATCGTCGCGCAACGACGTTCCAGCCAGGAGGCCGATCCCGGCACCGAGGATCCACGCCGCCGCAGCGAGAAGCAGGAGCAGCCCCGCCGAGCGCATCGACTACCTCTCGCGCGCACCATTGCTTCGCCGCCCTCGCATCATCCCCACACCACCGGCCATCATCCCGGCGACCCCCAGGGCGAGCAAGCCCACTCCCACCGTTCGGGCCACCGGGCTCGCGCTGGCCGACCCGGTCGCCGGCAGCCCGATCGTCGGAGTCGGCGTCGGGCCAGGACCGGTGATCGGCGTCGCCGGACCGAGCACCGGTCGTGCAGTCGGTGTGGTCGTCGGCCGTAGTCCTGCGCCGGGCGTACCAACTGGCGTACCGGTCGGGCTGGCTGTCGGGAGCGGCGTCGCCTCCAGAACCGGCAACTCCCAGGCTCCGATATCGCAGGCCGAACCTTGCGGCCGCTTGGTATGCACCTGGTCCTCGCTCGGGCATCCCTGCGTCCCAGCTGCATCGATGGCAGCCGAACCTAGGCCGAGCGCATGGTAGAGCGTGCCGCCCGACGAGTCCACTTGGAGAGGCTGCAAACTGGGATCCCCATCGACCAGGTCTCCGGTACCCTGCAGACCACAGCTATCGCGATCCTCCAGGTTGCCACCCTGGGAACTCGGTGCCAGTCCACCGCAATTGCCGCCGCCCGGGCTGGCCGCGAGCAGCGTCCCGCGCAGCGTGACCCCACCTCCATCGTTGTAGAGCGCGCCGCCCGCGGCGGCCGCGTTCGCGGCCAGGGTCACGAATTGCAGACTCGCCGTCCCCTGCGGTCCCACCCAGAGGCCCCCGCCCCGCTGCTGGCTCACGTTGGTGCTCACCGTCACGTTGGCCAGCCCCACCGCCCCCAGCACGGCTATTCCACCGCCATAGGCGGCACTCTGGTTCTCGGTGACCGAGCTCGCAGTGATGGTGAGCTGCCCACCGGACCGCACGGCGACTCCGCCGCCCAGCTGTCCCGCGCTGCTGCGCCGAATCGCGGTGTCCGCCATCGTCACCTTGGCGGTTCCTTCCACCACGAGCCCGCCACCGTCGTTCGTGGCCTGGTTGTCGATCACCTGCACGCGCTGGAGATCGACCTGGCCTCGCGCCGCCAGTCCCCCACCCGACCCACCAGCCACGTTCCCGACCACCGTTGCGCCGTTCAGGCTCGCCTTGCCCAGTGCGGCGATTCCACCGCCGTCGAGCGTCGCCTGGTTACCGCGCACGATCGTGTTCCCCTGCAGCGTCAGCGTCTTGCTGCCGGCATGGTAGATACCACCACCAGCTGCTTCGGACCGGTTTGCCTCGATCGTCGCGGCATCGAGAACCATGTCTCCCTGGTTCCAGATCCCTCCGCCGTCCTGGGTTGCCACGTTGCTCTGCACCACCAGACTGCGCAAGCGGCTGGTTCCGGTGCTCGCCAGACCGCCTCCCAGCCGGGCACGGTTGTCGCGCACGATCACCGTTTCGGGTGAACTCAGATCGAGCGTCCCGCTGCTCGAGATCCCGCCACCTGCGCCAGCCTCGGCTCGGTTGCCTTCGACCACCGTGCGCGAGAGCGCCAGCGTTCCCGCGTTGAGGACCCCGCCTCCATCCCCCTCCACAGCCGTATTGGTACCGATCGTTCCACCGACGATCTGTGCCGTCCCCTTCCCGAGGAGAGCGATGCCTCCCCCGCTGAGCTCGGCCTGATTCTCACGCACTTCGCTGTCCAACAGCGTCAAGATCCCCTCGTCGGACGCGATTCCCCCGCCGCGCACTGCCCGGTTGGCTAGGACCTTCACCTGACGCAGCGTCACCTGCCCACGCGCGACCCAGATCCCGCCTCCCCGACCGCTCTCGTCGGCTGGCGTCCCGTTTCCTGCCCGATTGCCGCGGACCAGCGTCCCCTGGAGTTCGACCTGGCCGCCGTCGACCGCCAGCGCACCGCCGTCGCGGGCGCGGTTGGCATCGCTCGCCGCGCCGCCCCCCAGCGTGACGCGGCTCCCCAGCACCAGGCGTCCACCGGAGACCCACACGGCGCCGCCCGCACCGCTCGCCTCGTTGCCGTGCAGCACGGCTACCCCGTCCAGCACCGCTGCACCCGCGACCGCCAGCGCACCGCCGTTGGCTTCTTCGTCGTCATTCATCGGATCACCGGCGCGATTGCGCGCGAACGCGACCCTCCTGTCGAGCAGCACGGACAAGGTTCCGGACGGCGCGACGTACACAGCTCCGCCGTCGCCGGCAGCCACGTTTTCCTGAAACGTGACGTCAGCCAGCTGGAGCGCCCCACCCACCCAGATCGCGCCCCCCTTGTGGTCGCGGGCATCGTCGTGGACCGCCCGTCCTCCGCTGAGTGTGAGCTTCTCCAGGATCATAGTCGCGCCCGCGCCGACGTCGAACAACCGGTCGGCCTGGTTCTCATCTGGCCAGGCTCCAGCGATGGTTGTCGCGTTCCGCCCGACGATGCGCAGAGCACCGCCACGCTTGGTCACGTCGAGATCTCCACTCTCGGCCGTGTCATCCGTCGCAGGCGGGATGGACAGTTCATAGCGTCCGTCCTGGAGCTGGATGGTGACCGGGTCGTTCAGGGCATTCGCCAGGATGACTGCAGCCCGCAACGTCGGGCAGGTGCGCGTCGTCCCGCTGCCGCTGCAGCTGCCCGTCCCGTCGCTCGTTCCGGCAACGGTGATCGTCACCTCGGCCGCACCGGTCGCCGGCACGAAGACCAATGCGCCACCAGCTGCCGCCAGCGCCAGCGAACCCACCAGCAGCGCGACCACCCCACCTGTCCAGCGCACCGAACCGACCTCCCGTCCCGCGACGCATCACCAGAGGCGCCTGCCCCGAACAGACGCACGTCGCTCGCGCCCGGCTGCCCCAACATCAGCGCCGCAGGTTCACCAACTCCTGGAGCACCTCGTCGCTCGTGGTGATCACGCGCGAATTGGCCTGGAAACCCCGCTGGGCCATGATCATGCTGGTGAACTCCTGCGCCAGGTCGACGTTGGACATCTCGAGGTAGCCGCTGGCGATCTTGCCGCGCCCACCGGAATCGGCCGGTCCGACGATCGGCTCACCTGAGTTGACCGTCGGCAGATAGGCGTTCCCACCCACCTTCATCAGCCCACCCGGGTTGGTGAAGAGGGCCAGCGCGATCTGGCCGACCACCTTGGTAACCCCATTGGAATAGATCCCCAACACCTGACCGGACTGGCTCACCGTGAAGGTGGTCAGCGAGCCAGCTGGCGCGCCGTTGGCCGCGGCGTTCGCCGAGTACGGGGCCGCCAGCTGCGTCAGTCGCGAGAAGTCCGGCGTGACCGTAATCGAACTCGCACCACCGGCCGTCGAGTCGAGATCGACCGCGCTGATGTTCGAGGCGGCGAGATCGAGATTTCCGTCCGCATCGAAGACGAGCGTCCCGGATGGCGTCCCACCGAGCGCGAAATCCGGGTCGTCTTCGGTCGTGCTCGTCGTCCGCGGGTCATCCTCCTGCAACGTGTAGTTCCAGGTATTCGTCCCTACCTTGTCGAAGAGGATGTAGAACTCGTGTCGCTTACCCAGCGAATCGGTGATACTCACTTTGGTCACGAAGTGCGGTGTCGCCGCCGGGTCCTGGTTCGCATTCAGATTCCCCTGCACGGTGATCTGCGTCGTCGGAACCGCATCCAGCTGCTGGCCGATCGGGATGGTGATCGGCCCCACCGGCCCGGCCGTGTCCACGTTGCCGTTGGCATCCGCCTGCCAGCCGAGCACGTAGAAGCCGTTCGAGGGGTTGACCAGCCGCAAGTCCGAGCCGATATCGAAGGCGCCGTCCCGCGTGTAGAGCGTCTGCGAGCCATCGCTCACCACGAAGAACCCGTCACCCTGGATCGCCAGATCGCTCGGCTTGCCGGTCAGCTGCAGCGCCCCCTGGGTGTGGATCGTGTCCACCGCGCCGACCACCGCTCCCAAACCGATCTGCAGCGGATTGATCCCGCCTCGCGTCTCGGTCGGGCCGCTCGCACCGCGCACCAGCTGGCTCAGGATGTCGGTGAAGCGCACCCGACCGACCTTGAAACCGGTGGTGTTGACGTTGGCGATGTTGTTGCCGATCACGTCCATCCAGGTCTGGTGCGCCCGCAATCCGGAGATCGCCGAGAACATCGATCGCATCATGACTCGTCCTCCCTCGTCATCGTTCTTATCGGCCGTTTTCGCTCGCGCTCGAGCCCTCGAGACCGGCGAGCCACCGCCCCGCGCTCACCCGCTCATTCCCCGCTGCCCGAACCAGCTCCCGCTAATCCGATGCTCACCACGTCGCGCACGTCGATCCGCTGCCCACCGGAGAGCTCGAGCACTGCGGCACCGTCCAGGATGGTCGCGCGCACCACTGTGCCAGTTACCAGGTCGCCACTCGTCCGGTCCAGACCACTCACCACCCGACCCAGATACCCAGCCACCTGTCCCAGCGCCGCATGCTGCGCCATCGCCGCCACCGTCTCGTTCAACTGCTGCAGCTGCTCCAGCGTGTTCAGCTGGGCGAGCTGCGCGATGAACTCCCGGTCCTGCATCGGATTCATCGGGTCCTGGTTCTTGAGCTGGGCGACCAGGAGCATGAGGAACGCCTGCTTGTCCAGTTGGCCACCGGGGCCCACACCGCCGCCGGACGATAATGGGTTCGTCGTCACCGGACCGTTCGAGTCGCTCACACTTCCGACGCTCATCGCTCCACCTCGCCACTCAAGCCCACGTGTCCACGAGTCCGCTCGACTCCTGGCGCACTCGCCCTCGGGAGTCCCCTACCACCGGCAGCTGGTCCAGGGCCGTCCGCTCGGGGCGTGCCCAACCAGGATCGCTCGAGGCTCCCTGTTGCCCGCCCGGCCAACCCATTCCGGATTGACTGCCGCTGATCCCGTTCTGCCCACTCGCCATCGTCAGCGGCTGCACCTCCACCCGTTGCACCGCGAACCCTCCCGCCGCGAGCGAGGCACGCAGGCTCTCCCGTCCGGCTTCCAGCGCCTGCCGTACCTCCGGCTGGTTGGCCGCCAGCGTCACCTCCAGTCGCCCCGCAATCTCGCGGATGCGTACGTCGACCACTCCCAGGTCGGGCGGCTCCAGCCGCACGCGGAGCTGCCGCGTGCCGTGCGCGATCGCCTGCGCCACGCGCTCCTGCACCTGTCCGATCGCGCCCGCGGCTGCTTCCTCGCCAGCAGCCGGAACCGGCCCAGCCTCACCCAGTCGACTGCCCGGAGTGTCGCTCACCGGGAGGGCTCCCGCGAGCGCCGGCCGGTCGTCGTGCCGGACGCGCCGCTCAGTCGCCACCGTCAGCGCCTGGCCTCGACCATCCGACGCCTGCTCCTCGACCCAGACGCGTACCCCCGCGGGCACTCGCTGCACCGCCTCACTTCCTCGCTCAGGGGTAACCCCGACTCCTTCGGACCCTCCCACCGGCTCGACTCGGTGCGCTATCCGGTGCGCGGCAGCCCGCCCAGCTTCGTCCAACGCGACGGGTCCGCCGGCACCCGCAGCCGTGTGCTGCAGGAGCGCGCCGACCGTCGGACCCTGCCACCCTTTCGGCTGTCCCTCGTCCCCAGCCTGCACGGCTCCGCTCGCCGGTTCACCCAACGCCGCTTGCCCACTCGACTGCGCGTACTCGAGCAGGCTCGCTGACTGCTGAGCGATCGCTGGTTCCCCGATCACCGCGCTCGCCTGGCCATCATCGACCGATAGCGTGCCGGCGAGGCCGGTCAGTACGCCGAGCTCGGATGGCACCATCCCAGCAGCGAAGACGGTGCCCAACCGCGGCGTGTCGGAGCGTCGCTCGCCATGCGACTGACCCTTCATTTGTCCGTCCGTGCTCGCTACTCCGGCCAGCACCAACCCAGCCTGTGCGACACCGAACAGCATGCTGTCCGGCATGACCGACTCTTCCAACCGGTGCGTCAGTTCGCGCGTCCTGCCCTCGGCTGCGCTGGCGTCTGCGGGCATCAACCCGTTTCCCGGTCCTTCCTCCCCAGTCGGCACCAGCCCGAGCAGTGTCGCCAGGATCGCCAGGAACGCCTGCGCGTCGCTTCCCAGATCCCCGGGCCGCGGGCCAGCCCGCTCGTGCACTCCGTTCGGTGTCGACACGACCGGTAAGACCATCACCGCACCTCCCCGCTCGAGGCACTCAGCTACCCTGACCGCCGCTCGCCATGGCACGCAGCATGGCCAGGCGTCGCGCCAGGACTTCGCTCACCGCGCTGTAGCGGAGCGTCGTCTCCGCCAGGAGCCCCATCTCGCGCTCGATGTCCACATTGTTGCCGTCCGGTCGATAGCGCGTTCCGGTGAGCTCGACGACTTCCGGCTGGAGGGCACTGGGCGAACTCGCTGTCACCGCGATGTGACGTGAATCGGTCCGCACCAGGGGCAATCGCGCGAAGGTGCCGTTCAACATCGCCTGGAGGAGATCCTCGAACCGGACCGCTTGGCCACGGAAGCCGGGGGTTTCGGCATTGGCGACATTGCTCGCCGTCACCTGCTGACGCAAGGCGAGCGCATCGAGCGTCCGCGCAAGCACACCGATCGGATCGATCGTTCCGGCCATCGTGCACCTCTCATCCTGTTCCGCCCAGCGCGCGCCAGGTCGCGAGCACCGCGCTGACGTACCGGTGCGTCTCCGGGTACGGCGGGACCCCACCTGCCTGCTCGACTGCGCCCGGGCCTGCGTTGTACGCGGCCAGCGCAAGCGAGACATCGCCGCCGAACCGCTGCAAGAGCTGGCTGAAGTAGCGGGCGCCGCCGTCCAGGTTTTGCGTCGGGTCGAAGGGATCGCGCACGCCGAGTGCCGCCGCCGTCGTGTCCATCAGCTGCAGCAGTCCCTTCGCTCCCGCTGGCGAAACGGCCCGTGGATCGAAACCGCTCTCGACCTTGACCATCGCCGCCAGCAGAGCAGGATCCAACCCGTACCGCTGCGCTGCCTGGAGGATCGCCCGACCATAGGGAAGAGCCGAGATCCGCTCGATCCCCTGTGCCGATCCTTTCGGCGCAGCACGCAGCAACGGCCCGGGGTCGACCGCACGCCCGTTCTGCCGGATCTCGTAGTGCAGGTGTGGCCCGGTCGAGAGACCGGTATTGCCGGACTTGCCGATCACCTGCCCCCGCTGCACCCGCTGCCCGGGCCGCACGTCAGCCGCACTGAGATGCCCGTACAGTGTCGTCACGCCGTTCCCGTGATCCACTTCGATCCGCAACCCATACCCGTCCGTGTTCCCGACGAAGCGCACGGTGCCGTCGCCCGTCGCGCACACTGGCGTCCCCTCGGGAACCGCGATATCGATCCCCGAATGGAACGTCTCACCCGGAAGCAGCGACCGCGGTCCGTAGGTCGAAGTCACCGTGCCGCTCACCGGCCAGGCACCGCGCAACATCGCCAGTGGATCACTGTTTGCAGGCGGTGCAGC
The DNA here is from genome assembly GCF_000021685.1 of Thermomicrobium roseum DSM 5159. Classification (GTDB taxonomy): domain Bacteria; phylum Chloroflexota; class Chloroflexia; order Thermomicrobiales; family Thermomicrobiaceae; genus Thermomicrobium; species Thermomicrobium roseum. The sequence continues at coordinate 638,846 of NC_011961.1, forward strand.
GGGGACGACGCCACGCTGAGCCAGGAGCGCCCAAAACTGACTGCTCGCTCCGGTCGAGCCACCCAGCTGCGGTGACCGGATACCGAAGCGGACCGGCATGCTCGCGATGATCTCGGGTGGAATCGTGAGACCCGCCACAACCCGCTCCTCACGCGCTTCATTGGTCGGTCAGCAGGCGCCGGGCAGCGCGCACGGTCGCCAGTTCGTCCAGGAGCGCCGTTTCGGCGGCCTGCTCCCGACGCTGTGCTTCGCTCAGCCAACGCGCTCGTACCAGCTCCAGCTTCTTGGCCTCTCGCCGCTGTGCGATCAACGCGGCACGAGCCAGCTCCGCTCGGCGCTTGGCCTGCTCGAGCCGCGCTGCCTCCTCCGCGCGTCGCTGCTCGAGCCACGATTCGTACGTCTCCGCACCAGCCAGGACCTCAGCGTCCACCGAGCGGTTGGCCAGCTGCGCCAGCCCGGCCGCCAGCGAGCGCTGCGATGCCGCGAGCTGTGCCAGGACCGCCTCGCAAGTAGCCACCCACCGCTGCTGTTCCGCCAGCTGCCGCTGCGCCTCCTCCACCAGGCTCTGCCGGTGCTCGAGCAAGCGCTCCATTCGCTTGGCTCGTTGCCGCAGCAGTCGCACCATGTACCCTCACCTCCTCAGCCTGCGCTCGTTGCCCTCGCGACCCGTTCACCCCGCAGCAGTCGCTCCAACCAAGCGACGGTCTCGGCAAAGGTCGCGCGCTCCTCCGGTTTCTGTTGCAGGAAGCGCCGGATCTCCGGCATGAGACTGAGCGCTCGATCGACGGTTGGATTCGTTCCGTGGACATAGGCGCCGATATCGATCAAGTCCCGCGCGCTTTCGTAGGCCGCTAAGAGCTCGCGGACCTCGCTCGCCAGCGCTCGATGGTCCGGTGTGACCAGGCTCGGCATGAGCCGACTCACGCTGGCCAGGACATCGATCGCCGGATAGTGCCCACGATCGGCGAGGGTGCGTGCGAGCACGATGTGACCGTCCAGGATGCCTCGTACCGTATCGCTGATCGGCTCGTTGAGGTCGTCACCCTCGACCAGCACGGTATAGAACGCCGTGATGCTGCCCTGCTCGGCATTGCCCGCCCGCTCCAGCAGTCGCGGCAACAGAGCGAAAACCGAGGGCGGGTACCCGCGCGTGGCCGGTGGCTCACCAGCAGCCAGCCCGACCTCCCGTTGCGCCATCGCCAGTCGCGTCACTGAATCCATCATCAGCACCACACTCATGCCGCGGTCGCGGAAGTATTCGGCGATGAGGGTGGCCGTCCATGCTGCCTTGATGCGCATCAAGGCCGGTTGGTCCGAGGTGGACACCACCACCACGGCCTGCTCCAGGCCGGCGGGGCCGAGGTCACGCTCGATGAACTCCTGGACCTCTCGTCCCCGTTCGCCGATCAGGGCGATCACCCGCACGTCGCACACCGCGTTGCGGCTGATCATGCCGAGGAGCGTGCTCTTCCCCACGCCTGAGCCGGCGAAGATTCCGAGGCGCTGACCGCGCCCGCACGTCAACAGCGCGTCGATCGTCCTGACGCCGGTCGGCAAGATGTCGCGGATCGGTGCCCGCTGCAAGGGGCTCGGTGGTGCGCCACCGATCCGCAGGCGCCGCCGACAGCGCAGCGGTCCCTTGCCGTCGATCGGTCGACCGAGCCCGTCGATCACTCGTCCCAGGAGTTCGGGCCCGACCGGCACGTGGAGCGCTTCGGGTGCTCGAACGACCCGGCTGCCATGTCGCACCCCGCGGAGTTCCGCCAGCGGAACCAGTATTAGGCGCTCGTCATGGAAACCGACGACTTCAGCCGCTAACCGTCCCTCTTCGGAGAGACTGGGAAAGATGTGGCAGAGGTCGCCGATCTGCAGATCCAGCCCGATCGCCTCCACCGTCAACCCGATGCCCCGGACGACCCGCCCCTCGCGCTGGATCGGCTGGAGGTCGCGTAAGCGGTCGCGGAAGCGGTCGAGTACTGTTTCAAGCGTCATCGGCAACCTCCGAGAGGGCCCGTCGCACTGCCTCCAGCTGCGTCGAGATCCGCGCATCGACGAAGCCGACCGGTGTTCCTAGGACGCAGCTGCCCCGATCGACATGTTGGTCACCGACCACCTCGACCGGCGGGCGCCCGTTCCACGCCCGCGCCAACCAATCGCGCGCTCGCTCCACATCCTCCGGATGGACGATGAGGTGCGTCACTGGGGCGCTCGGCGCATGCTCGAGCGCCGCCTGCGCGAGCCGGCCCAGCAACTCCCCGTCACGCTCGACCTCGCGCCGGAGGACCGTCTCAGCGACGAGGACGCTCAGTTCCACCAGCAGGCGCGCCATGGCTTGCCGGATTTCTTCCTCCCGCAACACCGCGCGCTCCACCAGTGCCCGGAACCGGGCGAGCAGCTCGCGCTGCTCCGCCGCGAGTTCTGCCTCCACCTGACGACGAGCCTCGACCAGTGCGGCCTCCCACAGCTGCTGCTGCAACGACTCGAGTTCGGCTTCCACCGCGGCCCGGATCGCTCGCGCTTCCTCCTCAGCCGCCGCCACGATCGCCGCCGCTCGCGCTTCCGCTTCCGCGAGGAGACGAACGGCCAACTCGCGGTCGTGCGGTGACGGCTGCGGGACGACCAGCGTATCGCCCGCAGTCGACGCTTCGCGACGCTTGACCACCCGAGCGCTAGCCAAGGATCGCCTCCTCGCCCCGCGAGATCACGATCTCTTCCGCCTCCTCCAGCCGCCGCACGATCGAGACGATCCGCTGCTGCGCCTCCTCGACCGCCCGGATGCGCACTGGCCCCAGATAGCTGATCTCCTCGCGCAACAGTTCGGCTGCCCGCTGCGACATGTTGCGGAAAATCTTCTCCTTGAGCTCGTCGCGCGCCGCCTTCAGGGCCAGTGCCAGATCGCGCATGTCCACCTCGCGCAGCACGCGTTGCAGCGAGCGATCGTCCAGGAGGATCAAATCGTCGAACGTGAACATCAGCTTGCGAACCTCTTCGGCCAGCATCGGATCGACTTCGGTCAAGCGCTCCAGAATGTGTTTCTCGGTACTGCGATCGACCTTGCTCAGGATCGCGACCAGGTGCGCGACACCACCGACGGTCCGCGAATCCTGCGTGAGGAGGGAGGACATCCGCCGCCGCATGATCTCCTCCACCCGCTTGACGATCTCCGCGGGAGTACGATCGATCGTCGCGATGCGCCGCGCGACCTCAGCTTGCAAGTCCTCGTTGAGATGACTGATCACCGCGGCCGCCTGCACGGGCGGCAGGTGCGAGAGGATCAAGGCGATCGTCTGCGGATGCTCGTTCTGGAGGAACATCGCCATTTGGCGTGGATCCGACTTGCGCAGGAACTCGAATGGCGCCGGTGGATTCATCGTCACCACGCGATCGATCAGCGCGTTCGCCCGCTCTAGCCCCATCGCCCGGGCCAGCATCTCCCGCGCGTATTCGATCCCACCGACCGCCAGATACCGGTGGACGACAGCCATCTCGTGCGCCTCGTCGAGGACTTGACGGACCTCCTCCTCGCTCAGGCGTGGCATCGTTGCCACCTTCACGGTGATCGCCTCGATCTCGTGCTCCTGCAGGTGCTGCAGCACCTTGGCGGAGAAGTCGGGCCCCAACGCCATGAGCAGTGCTGCCGCCTTGGCTGCCCCCTTGAGTGGCTGCGCCTGGTTCGCTTGGCGGAGGGTCGGTTGCGCTGTCATCGCCGTTTCACTCCTCGTTCAACCAGGCCCGGACCACGTGGGCGACCGTCGCCGGATCCTTCTTCGCCAACTCCTGCAATTCCCGCAGTGTCGGCGGAGGCCCACTCGGCGGTTTCAGCGCTGCCTCGGCCTGGCCGGGTAAGCCGGCCGCTCCACCACCTGCCACGGACGGCGCAGCCGCACCCGCTGCCGCACCCGGTAAGACCTGAGTCGCGACCTCGTAACGCGGGACCGGCGGCAACGCTGACCGCTGAGCGGCGAGGACCCGCCACGCGATCAGCAACGCGAGCAGCGGGATCAGGACGATCGCACCGAGCCGCGCCGCTTCCAGCAACCGATCCATCAAAGTCGGCTGCGCTGCGCTCTCCTCGGCCGTCGCTGTCGTGAACGGCACGACACTCACGGTCACCTGATCGCCCCGCTCCGGGACGATGCCGGCCGCAGCCGCCACGAGGTCACGGACCTGCTCGGCCACCGCTGGATCGACCGCCGCGCTGTTCAGCACCACCGCCACCGACAGCCGCTGCACTTTGCCCGGTGCCTGGACGACGCGCTCGACCTGGCGCGACAGTTCATAGTTGACCGTGGTCTCGCGGAGTTCGCTTCGCTGCTGATTCTGCTGCGCCGCACCTTCCTGGTAACTCCCGACGTTGCTGTCGACTCCCGGTATGCCGATCGGGCCGCTGGCGGTCCCCTCGCTCGTCTGCACACGTTCCTGCTGGCTGCGCACCTGCGGTTGCGTCCCGTTGGGGCTGTAGATCTCGCTATCGACCTGACGCTGGTCCCAGTCGAAGCTCGCGCTGACCTGCACCGCAGCGTTGTTGTTTCCCACCACGCGCGCCACGACCGTCTGCAGCTGGGTCGCCATCGCGGTCTCGAAAGCACGCTGTGCTTTCAAGTGATCGCTCATGCCACCAGCAGCTGCGACTCCACCACCCGACCAGAGGGCGTTTCCGCTCTCGTCGACCACGGTCACATGCTCCGGCTGCAAGCCAGGGACCGAGGCTGAAACGAGATGCACCACCCCGCGCACTTGCTCGTCCGTCAGCCGGCTACCCGGCTTGAGCTGCAGCACCACTGCAGCCGTCGTCGGCTGTTGCTGGTCGCTGAAGAGCGACTCTTCCGGTATGACCAGATGGACACGCGCCGACCGGACACCGTCCAGCTGGCTGATCGTCCGCGCCAGCTCGCCCTCGAGGGCCCGCTGGTAATTGACCCGCTGCTGGAAGTCGGTCACACCGAACGAGGAACGATCGAACAGTTCGAAGCCGAGCGTTCCGCTCTTCGGTAACCCCTGTGCTGCCAGAGCGAGGCGAAGCTTGGCGACTTGCTCCACTGGAACGCTGATCGTCGTCCCGTCGTTGCTCAGTTTGTACGGCACCCCCTGTTGACGGAGCTGGTCGATGATCGCAGCAGCATCATCGGCCGAAAGGCCGGTAAAGAGCGGCGCATACTGTTGCGGCGGCTGGAGGAGCAGGAGAAGCGCCACCGTGAAGAGCGCCGCGAGACCAACGGCGACGATCGCCACTCGCCGGTTCTGGCTCAGACCGTCCCATCGCTCCCTGACACTCTCCCAATATGGGGCGAATCGCCGCAGCATCGTCCTCGCCTGTACCCTTCGATTCGTCAGATCGGCATCGACATCACTTCACGATAGGCTTCCAGTGCCCGGTTGCGGATCTGCAGCGCAGCCTGCAATCCGATCGACGCTGTCTCCAGGGCGAGCATGACCTCGTGGAGATCCACGTCTTCCCCAGCTGCCAATGCGAGTGCCAGCCGATCCGCTTCGTTGATCTGCTGATTCAAGGAGCCGAGTGCACGCTCGAGAACCGCCCCGAACGACGGGCCAGCTGCTGGCTTGGGCGCAGCCGCCGTCCCGACCGGCGCGATCTCAGCGGAGATCGGTGGAATCGGCGCGATGCTCACGTCGGCCTCCCTCCCTTACCGCCGACCGGCTCAGGCACGCCCGATGCTCAAGGCACGCATCGCCATCGTCTTCAAGGCATCGAGAACTGTGACGTTGGCCTCGTAGGCTCGCGTGGCTGCCATGAGATTAGTCATCTCGCTCACCACATCGATATCCGGATACCGCACGATCCCATTGGCGTCCGCATCGGGATGAGTCGGGTCGTAGACTTCCCGCACCGCCCGGCGATCGACGACGATCCCAGCCACTTGCACCCCGCGCCCAGCGCTCGGGGTCGTTTCGACCAGTCCCGTCCGCGTTTGCACGAGCCGAGCGAACGGGCTGGGCTGCTCGGTCGCGAAAACGACTTGCCGACGCAGATACGGCCCGCCTTGCGGCGTCCGCGTCGTATCGACGTTGGCCAGGTTCGACGCCGTGACGTCCATCCGCACGCGTTGCGCGGTGAGCGCCGAGAGACTGACGCGCATCGTCTCGAGGATTCCCATCGCCGCCCTTCCCTCTCGTCTCGAACAGCGCTCTCGCATGACCAACACTACGCAGGGGCGCCCCACCTGCCGATACCCTGTCGGTCGGAAGCTCTGTCGGGACAGAAGTCCAGGAGATCCTGGTACTCGCTGGGGGATTCGAACGTGCGGTCATCCCGAAGCAATAGCCAGAACGCTCCGCACACCGCCACCACACGCGAGGGCGCCGAGCGGCCTGAGTCCGCTCGCCGGCCGACGCCTGCGGGGAAGAGGGCATCGCCAGGTTATCGCAGCTCGCCGGTCCGCATCACCGATCGGCCCGGCATGCTGGCATGCCGAGCCGATCCAACGGTGCACGAGCTGATTCGACGATCGATCCGGAATCAGGTGGACGATTGGTCGATCAGGTAGATCCGGACACCCTGATGGATGAGGTAATTGAGCAAGCGCAGCCGCGTTTCCAGTCCGATCCTCCCCAACGGAGGAATCAAGGGGACACCATGGAGTGCTGCCTTGGCCACGATCCACTCGCGGAACTGGCGATCACTCATCTCCGCGACGGTCAGGTTTTCGTTGCCCGACCCGTCCTCCCGCGGGACCAGCACGTAGACGCGCCGCAAATCCTCGAGCGTGAGGTCCGGTTGTGGGGGCCGGTCGTACCGTCCATAGGGAAAACGTCCGATGTACATCCTGGGTACCTCCTCACCTCTACTGCGCCGTCACGGTCGCCGCGGGTTCCGCAAAACGCCGAACACCGCGCCACACCCGGGGGAAATCTGCCATGCCCACGCTGAACGCAGTCGAACTGCCCGCGAGCAGCCACAGGTTCCCTCCATCAGGCCAGCACCAGACGAGCGGATCGTCACGGACCACCGGTGATCCGACCGGCGCTAGGACCAGCACTTCGCCCCGCGAGAGCCACGGCGCACGCACCAGTCCTGCTGTGACCATACGGCCGCCGAACAGGATCGAAAGCATCGAACAGACGAGTCCGATCACCATAAACCCAGCGTACCATGAAGGGCTCCACCCACCGCCAGCACGGCGTCGCAACGCACCATGCGATCGGTGAGGATCATCGGGCGCGCTGCGCGCAACGAGCGACCTCGCCCGCTCGACCGCCTTCCCTGGCTCATCGTCCCGGACCAGCCGCCAGACGATCTGTCCGACCAGGAGGCTCCCAGCACGACCGAGTAATGGTATCGCCAACCGGATCGCTACCAGCGTCGCCGAACGCGACCCGCTGGGCGATCACCTCCAGCCGGATCCGGTACGATCGCCCAGCGTCGCGGGGAGGGGGACGAACGATGCACCGCGAGACTGCTCACCGGTGCTTCGTCGCCTCTCGAGCTCGGATCGATGACGATGATGCTCCCGGGCCACAATGCGTCGGAGCCGATCGTTTCGCGCCGTTGCGCGGCGCCATACGCCACTCCGCCCAGTATGGCGTGATCCGTTCGCATCAGCGCAGACGACTGCGTCGCCGGACGATCGACTCTCCCTGCTCCGACGCATCGGTACCCGAACTGAGCTACAGGCGACCTGAGGAGCGACCACGGACCGCCACCGCCTTACCGCGCCGAGTGTCCCCCCACGAACGGTTTGGCCCGCTACCGGTCGGTGAGCGTCGCGCTTGCGGTCTGCCACAGTACCGCGTGCCGAGGGTATCCAGCGGCGTTCTGTACCCTGCGAGACACCTATCCGGCATCTCCAGGGGAAATGGCTGGCTTAGAGCGAGACGGCTCTCCCGGTCACTCCAATAGTGCGGCGCCTCGCGGGTCCCCGGAGCACGCGCCTCGCTGACCAACTCCGGCGTAGTAGCGAGCACGCACGCGAGTGGTACGATCAGGCGGGCGAACGAGCGGAAGGAGAAGGCGATGGTCTGGGACGAGCTCATCCGAGTAACGCCGGAACTCGATGCGTGGCTGCGTGAGACGCGCCGCTACCTCCACATGCATCCCGAACTCTCGCTCCAGGAAACCAATACAGCTCGCCTCGTCGCTGGCCATCTCCGCGAACTCGACATCGAGCACCGTACCGGACTGGGTGGTGACGGTCGGCCGCTCTTCATGTCCGCCGAGGCCCTCCGGGCAGCTGGTATCCAACCAGGACCCACCACCGGAGGGAACGGGGTCCTCGCCCTCATCCGCGGTGAGCGTGGCCCTGGAAGAACCGTCCTTTTGCGCGCCGATATGGATGCCCTCCCCATCGACGAACAGAACGAGGTACCATATCGATCCACGCGCCCCGGAGTGATGCACGCCTGCGGTCACGATGCGCACACCACCATTTTGCTCGGTGTCGCCGAGCTCCTGAATAGCTTGCGCGATCGCTTCGCCGGGACGGTCAAACTGATGTTCCAGCCCGCGGAGGAAGGACCTGGCGGTGCGGCGGCGATGATCGCCGATGGGATCCTCGAAGATCCGCCAGTCGATGCCGCCTTTGCTCTCCACGTCGACAGCACGCACCGCGCTGGTGAGGTCGCCGTGTCGCCTGGGCCAGCGACCGCAGCGGCCGACACGTTCCGCATCGTGGTGCGCGGTGTCGGTGGTCATGCCGCCAAACCGGAGACCACCGTCGATCCGATCGTGGTCGCTGCGCAGATCGTCGTCGCACTTCAGACGCTCGTCAGCCGGGAGACGAGCCCTCTCGAGTCGGCTGTCGTCACGGTCGGCACGTTCCACGCCGGGACCGCGACCAACATCATTCCGGATCACGCTGTTCTCGAGGGGACGGTCCGCACCTATTCTCCTGCGGTCCGCGATCATATCGAGCGGCGCATCGCTGAGCTCGCTAGCGGCATCGCTCGCGCCATGCGTGCCGAGGCGGAAACCGTTTACCTCCGCGGTTATCCAGCCATGTACAACGATCCCTCGCTCACAGCACTCGCTCGCCAGGTGGCGACGGAACTGCTGGGTTCCGAGCGTGTTTACGATCGGGAACCGCTCATGGCTGGGGAAGACTTCGCCTTCGTCGCCCAGCATGTCCCGGTGTGCATGATCAGCCTGGGCGTTGCGAACCCGGAGCGCGGCATCGTCTACCCGCCGCACCACCCGCGTTTCGACCTGGACGAGGACGCGCTCGCCGTCGGCGTCCGACTCCTCACCGCGATCGCCCTCCGCTATCTCGGTGCTGTCTGACGCGAGGAAGCGACGATGCAACCCTTCGCTCGCATACCGCACGCCAACCTGCGACTGACGCGACGGAGCGTGCTACTCTTCTCGCTGCTCCTGCCTGCCTGCAACGTGGGTATCCAGCGATGGGAGAGCGGACCGCCCACTGCCACACCTCCTCCCGCGGCGTCGCGCACTCCTTCGCCCGTTCGCACGCCTAGTTCCGCCTCACCGTCTCTCGCGACCGTCACTGCTCCGCGACCGAGCCCGACCGGTGCACCATCCCCCACCGGTCCGGTCGCGCTCCGGGTCGAGACGCTCCTCACTGGACTCGAGGCACCGTGGGAAGTGACCTTCGCTCCCGATGGGCGTCTCCTGTTGACCGAACGGCCAGGCCGAGTCCGGCTCGTGGTGAACGGCCAGCTCCGCACTCGACCTGCGCTGACGCTACCGGTCGCCGCAGTCGGCGAAGGCGGTCTCTTGGGCCTCGCGCTCCACCCTGACTTCTCTCGTACGGGGTGGGTTTACCTTTACTACACCTACCAGACGGACCAGCTTTGGAATCGGGTCGTCCGCTATCGACTCGCCGATGATCAGTTGGTCGAACCTCAGGTCATTCTCGATCGCATTCCTGGTGCCAGCATCCATGACGGGGGGCGGATCGCCTTCGGTCCGGACGGCAAACTCTACGTCACGACCGGTGATGCCCGTGACCCGGAAGCCGCGCAGGACCTCGCTTCGCTCGCTGGCAAAATCCTGCGACTCGAGCCAGACGGCTCGCTCCCACCGGACAATCCCTTCCCGGGATCTCCGGTTTGGACCTATGGCCATCGCAACCCGCAGGGCCTGGCTTGGACGAACGATGGCCGGCTCTATGCGACCGAGCACGGGCCGACCGGCGATCTCGGACTCGCCGCCCATGACGAGGTGAACCTGATCGAACCGGGGAAAAACTACGGCTGGCCCTTCGTCGTCGCCGATCTGGTCCGGCGTCCGCTGCCCGATGCTGTTCCGCCGGTTGCGCAGAGCGGCCAGACTACTTGGGCCCCGAGCGGAGCCACGTTCGTGCGTGCTGGGTCCATTCCCCAGTGGCAGGGAAACTTGCTCTTCGCTGGCTTGCGCAGTCAAGCGCTTTGGCGCCTCGTCCTCACACCGGACGGACGATCTGCTGTCCAGCTCGAGGCACTCTATCAGGGAGAGTTCGGTCGGCTGCGCACCGTCGTCGAGGGGCCGGACGGAGCGATTTACCTCCTGACCAGCAACCGCGACGGCCGCGGTAACCCGCGTGCCGGGGACGACCGTCTCGTCCGCATCGCGCCCGCTTGAATCATTCTTCGCGACGAGACAGCTGCAATCCTCCCGTCCTCCGGGGGGTCTTTCAACGAGTTGCAGCGACCCGTCACCCGAGATGTGCGCAGCTGCCGTTCCCCCGCTCGTTTCCGAGCAGCCGTGGCACGTCCCTGCAGTGCTCGCCATCGCCATGACGCCGATCAGGGTGAACGGCGAGTCACCGGAGCAGCGATCCGGGGAACGTTCTCCTGGAGCCCTGCCCGCTGGGCGAGCAGGACACCCACGAACACTGCCATGATCCCGATGACTTGCGTCACCCGGATCCGTTCTCCGACAAACATTGCACCGAGCACCAGAGCGATTCCAGGCTGCAAATAATAGTAGACCAGCGTCGTGGCAGCCCCGAGCCGTTGAACAGCTCGTTGCCAGAACACGTTCGCTCCCACCATCGCCAGAATTCCCGTATAGAGGAGCGCTCCCCAGGCACCCCAACCAGGCACCTCGTGCAGGCTCTGCATCGTCTCCGGGAAGCCAACGAGACTCACCACGACCAGGCTCGCAATGAGCATCCAGGTCGTGATCGGTACAGCCCCGTACCGGCGTACCAGCGGCCGCGGGATCAACGTCACCCCGACCCAGCAGAGCGCCGCGCCGAGCGTCAGGAGATCGCCCCACAGCGTCGAGCGCGCTTCCCCCTCGGGACGACCGATCATCGCCACGACGCCCGCGAACCCCAGCACCGCCCCGATGATCGCCCCGAGACGAGGTCGTTGACGTTCGACGAGCCAAGAAATCGGGAGCGCCCAGAGCGGGCTCGTGTTCAGAAAAAGCGCGCTGTGCGTCGCTGTTGTATGGTGCATGCCCACGAGGAACAGGATCTGGAAAAGCCCCATCGCCCCAAAACCCGCCACCGCGAGGCGCGGCCAATCGGCTCGCTCGATCCGCAACGCCTCACCACGCCAGCGCAACCACAGGAGAAGACACGCGATCGCGACGATCAGCCGGACGACTGCGAAGCCGAGCGGACCGAACGAATCGACACCGTGCTTGACGATCGGGAAGGACGCTCCCCAGATGAGCACAGCGAGGAAGGCCTCACCATCGACCCAGCGCCGCCATGTCGCCACACGCATGCGCCGCCCCCCAACCCGCATTGTCCAACAGCCGAGCATCGTTGACCAGTGAACTGTTCGTCCCAGCGAAACCGTTCGGTCGAGGGCACCGGAGGACGATCGTGACCAGCTTCCCCTGGGGGCGGACGACGCTCGCTCGCCACAGTAGCGACGAACTCGGTCTCCTTGCGACAGGTCGATCCAGGGTCCATACTTCATCCGTGACCGGCCACGAGGATCGGAGCGACGTCTCCACGATGACGCGCGAAACCACCTGCCATCGGGTCGAGCTGTACGGCCTCCCGGCAGTCATCGCCGGTCAGCGGACATTGGAAGTCGCGGGAACGACATTGGCCGAACTCGCCAGCGCACTCGTCGTCGCCTGTCCTCGACTGGCTGGCCCCGTCATCGATCCTGCGACCGGTTGGCTCAACCGCGGGTACGTCTTCGTCGTCGACGGCCGCTTCACGCGTGACCCGGCGACAGCGTTGGAATCAGCGAGCGAAATCCTCCTCGTCGCAGCGCAGGCCGGAGGCTGAGCGATGCAGGCGATCCACGGTCGCGCACTCGTCGTCGATTGCTCCACTGGCACTGCTGAACCGTTTCCCATCCCGCCTGCCGTCAGTGCCGCTGTTCTCGGTGGTGCCGGGCTCGCCAGCTGGCTCCTCCTCCGCTTCGCTCCACCGCGGGTCGATGCTTGGGCACCAGAAAATCCCTTCGTTCTCGCGGCTGGCCCGTTCATCGGGACCGGACTCACCACGTCGAGCAAGCTCGCGATCGCGACGACATCCCCGCAGACCGGCTTCATCGGGGATTCCCTCACCTCGAGCTATCTGGCACTCGTCCTGCGGCGGACCGGCTTCGATGCCCTCGTGGTCGTGGGCAGGGCGCCGCGCTGGTCGGTCCTCTTCGTCGACGACGATCAGGTTCGCCTGTTGCCAGCTGAGCATCTGCTCGGACGCGACCCCGAGGAGACTGCAGCCACTCTGCGCAGCGAACTCGGCCGCGACATCAGAGTCGCCGCGATCGGCCGTGCTGGGGAACGACTCGTCCGCTACGCGGCGGTCGTCAACGACGGGCGTCTCGCTGGACGCACCGGGCCGGGGGCTGTTCTCGGGGCCAAACGGATCAAGGCGATCGCCGTGCGCGGGACCGGACGATTTCCAGCGGTCGCCGATCCGGACGGAGTCCATCGGGCTGCGCGCCAGCTGGCCACGCGTAGTCTCGGTCCCGAAACCGCCAAGTATCGCGAACTCGGGACTGTGGCCAACCTCGCCTTTTTTAGCCGGCTCGGTGTCCTCCCGACCCGCAACTTCCAGGCCGGATCGTTCCCCGCGGCCGAGGCGCTTTCCGGGGAGAGACTGGTCACCCAGCACCGGGCTGATCGGCAGGCGTGTGCGGCCTGCACGGTCGGCTGCGAGCATCACTTCCGGACCAGCGATGGTGGCCCCGCGACCACGGTTCGACTCGAGTACGAGACACTGTTCGCCCTCGGCTCGCTGTGCGGCATCGAGGACCCGAACGTCGTCCTGCGGGCAGCAGCGCTCTGTGACCGCTACGGGATGGACGCCATCAGCGCTGGGGGAACGATCGCTTGGGCGATGGAATGCGTCGAGCGGGGTGTCCCCTTGCCAGGCTCACCCGACGAGTGGCCTCGTTTCGGCGATGGGGCCAGCCTCCTGCGCACGCTGGAAGCGATCGGAGAGCGCCGCGGCCCGCTCGGCGCTCTCTTGGCCGAAGGCTCGCGGCGGGCTGCTGCCATCATCGGCCATGGCAGCGAGACCTGGGCGATGCACGTTAAAGGGCTCGAGCTTCCCGGTTACCACCCCAAACGGTTGCGCGCCATGGCGCTCGGCTTCGCGGTCACCCCGCGCGGCGCGTGTCACAACCGAACGTCTGCCTACGAGATCGACTTCTCCGAGGACGCCCCCGCTTTGGCCGAACGGATCGCGCAGGCGACCGCCCGCAGCGAGGATCGCTCGGCCCTGCTCGATGCACTGCCCCTCTGCAAGTTCCTCCGCCACTGCTTCGATGATTTCTTCGTCGAAGCGGCCAACCTCGTCCGGCTCGTGACTGGCCTTTCCTGTGACGCAGACGAACTCCAGCGGACCGGCGAGCGCATCGTCACGCTCAAAAAGCTCTTCAACCTGCGCCAGGGGTGGACCCGCTCCGATGATACGCTTCCATCGCGCCTGCTCGGCCCAAACGGCATCGATCCAGCCGAACTGGACAGGCTCATCAGGGCATACTACCGTGTACGCGGCTGGGCGGCCGATGGGTCGATTCCGCCGGAACGCCTGCGCGATCTTGGATTGGAATCGTTGCTCGACTCCGTTTCGATCGGATCGTAAGCGATGTTCGACAACGACGAACTCCTCTGGCTCGAACTGGAGCGCGTCCGCCTCCCCTCTCCGGTCCTGGCCCGGATCGAAGAACTCGCTGAGGAACGACGCCGTTTGCTGCAAGCCTTGCCGGACCTGCTCTTCGAGCGCGAGCAGGTCATCCGCCGCATCGCCGAGATCGATCTGGAACTCGAACGTCTGTGGGATCTGCGCCGGCGCGAACTCCTCTTCGTCCGCCAACTCGTCAGTACCGAGAGCCAGGAAGCGCCAGCGACGCTCGAAGAGGTCGAAGAGCAGCTCTCGGAAGAGGAGGCCGAGGACGGTACGAGGGATGAGTCCTCGGCCTCCCACGAGGCGATGAGCTGAGCGCCGTCACTCGACCTCGACGATGGCTTCGATCTCGACCGTGATCCCTCTCGGCAGCGAGCCCATCCCGACCGCCGAGCGCGCATGGCGACCGCGCTCACCGAACACGTCGACGAACAGGTCCGAGCAGCCATTGATGACTTCCGGATGCTGACCGAAGTCGGGATCGGCGTTCACCATCCCCAGCACCTTTACGATCCGCTTCACCCGGTCGAGATCGCCGAGTTCCTGCTTGAGAACCGCGAGGAGCACGAGACCGACCGAGCGAGCATGGCGATACGCTTCCTCGACGGTCACCTCCCGCCCTACCTTGCCGATCGGAACCGTCCCGTCGGGATTCCACGGTCCCTTGCCCGCCAAGAAGAGCAGATTGCCAGTGCGCACGGCGTGTACGTAATTGCCCGCCGGCTTCGGCACCGGTGGCAGCTCGATCCCGAGTTCCTCGAGTCTCCGCTCGATCTCCACGTTCTGCTCCCTTCCCGCTACGGTGCGACCGCTCGTCCCGTATGATACGCCGCTCGGCCCGGCGGATTCCGTAGGAGATCGCGCCGACCAGGCCTGCGCGAGATCCCTCAGCACAGCGTCGGTCCGCCCGCCGAACGACGCTGCTCTTCGAGGACGCGATCGCACAGAGTGACGTCCGAGCTCACCGCACGACCGGACCTTCTCGCCGGTGCGGAGATGGACAGGTTGCTGCTGGCGCGGCCCGTACCCAGTAATGTGCATCGTCCTCGTCGCGACCCTTCTCGACGACCAGTGCCGAGCACGATCCTCAGTGTCTCCGCTACAATCCGGCCGAAGGGAAAGGGCGCAGGATGGTTCACCTCGATTTGGCCAGTCTCATCCGCACCATTGGTCTCCTCGGTGTGGCAGCGATCGTGTTTACTGAAAGCGGTCTCCTCATCGGGTTGTTCCTGCCAGGTGACTCTCTCCTCTTCACAGCTGGTCTGCTCGCTGCTCAGGGTTACCTCGATATCCGCTGGCTCGTCCTCGCCTGCTTCGCTGCCGCTGTCGCAGGCGACCAGGCCGGCTACGCCTTCGGCTTGCGGGTCGGGCGGGCACTCTTTCAGCGTCAGGACTCGCGCTTTTTCAAGAAGCGCTATCTCGTACAGGCTGAGCGCTTTTTCCTCCGTCATGGAGGCAAGGCAGTCACGCTGGCCCGCTTCGTACCCATCGTCCGGACCTGTACACCGATCGTCGCGGGGATCGGCCGCATGCCGTACCAACGGTTCCTCGCCTTCAACCTGCTCGGGGCAGCGCTCTGGGCGATCGGCATCACGCTCGCCGGGTACTGGTTGGGCAACGTCATTCCGGGTATCGACCGATACCTCTTGCCCATCGTCGTCGCTATCGTGCTCGTCTCCCTCGCGCCCTCGGCCCTTCATCTCTGGCGCGAGCGGCAGGCGACCCTCCCCCATCCCCCTCGCGCTGGTGCCCCTCTGCCCGCGAAGGAGCGCGACCGCACGTAGCCGTATCCCCGAAAGTCCGGTTGGTGCGCGAGACACGGAGACTCGAGCGTAGGAGCGTCGCTCTGGAAGAGCGATGAGTCTCCCCCGGTCCTCTGGCGCCCTTGCGGCGCTCTGCGGGACGAGTCCTGTCCCCCTGTTCTCTTGCCGAGTCCGATCGCAAAGCGGTTATACTGGCGAGGTCATGGGATGGTAGGAGGCGGTTATGGAGATCGCGACCGTGACACGGTTATTGCGAGCAGCTGGTGTGCGTTGGGTACGCATCGAAATGGCCGATACCCACGGTATCGCCCGCTCGAAAAGTGTGCCGCTCGACAAGTTCCCACTCTACGGAACGCTGGGCATCAACTTTTATGGAGGGATGCTCCTGCAAGATGCCTCGGGCTGGGACATTCCGCTGGAAGAGCGCCTTCCGCCCCCTGACTATCTCCTCAAGCCGGATCTCGATACGCTGGTCGTGCTTCCCTACGCGCCAGGAGAAGCCCGCGTCATCGGTGACCTCTACCGCGATGATGTCCCAGCCCCGGAGGATCCTCGGGTCGTTTGTCGGCGCATCGTCGACCTCTATCGTGCGCACGGCTGGACACCGCGCAGCGGTTTCGAGTACGAGTTCTACTTGCTCGTCGCTGCGACACGCGAGCCCGTCTTCCGTGACAAGCAGATCTGCTCGACGATCCGCAACAACTTCGACCCTGCCTGGCGCGATGAACTCCTCGAGGCGCTCGAGGCACACGGAATCGTCGTGTCGACGCTGAGCGTGGAAAACGCGCCCGGCCAGTTCGAGATCACCTTCAGCCCAGCCGACGGGCTCACCGCGGCCGATCAGGCGTTCTCTTTCCGCACCACCGTCAAGGAGGTTTCGCGCAAGCACGGGTACTTGGCCCCATTCATGACCAAGCCATTCATCGACCAAGCAGCATCCGGCACTCACCTGCACCACAGCCTCGTCGACTGCCGCACAGGCGAGAATCTTTTCGCCGATCCTGCGGGCGAGTATGGCCTCTCCGAGTTGGCCTGGCACTTCCTCGGTGGGCTTTTCCATCATGCGCGAGCACTCATCGCTTTCTTCTCCCCCACACCCAACGATTACAAGCGGTATCAGCCTGGTCTCTTCGCGCCCACGAGCATCTGCTGGGGCTACGACAATCGTTCGGCTGCCTTCCGCATTCCAGCTGACGCCCACGGAGCCAAGGCTCGCATCGAGAACCGGCTCGGCGGAGCCGCGGCCAATCCCTACATCGCGCTCGCCGCGTCGCTGGCAGCTGGATGGGACGGGATCCAGCGTCGCCTTCGTCCCCCTGCGCCGATTCAGAAAGATGTCGGTTGGCTCGAGGGGTTGCCACCGCTGCCTCGCTCGCTCGACGAAGCGCTCGATGCTCTGGAAGCCGATCGCACGCTTTGTGAATTGCTCGGCCGACCGTTCGTCGAGACCTATATCGCCGTGAAGCGGTGGGATACCGAAAAATGCCGACGGCACTGCCCCGACTACGGCACACCGGAGTGGCTCCGCCGCATCGATCCCTACGAGTGGGAGGAGTACGGCGAACTCATCTAGGTACCAGCTGCGCGATCTGTACACTTGGCCCGGTGAGACAGGGAACCGAGTACGGATGGTCGCATGGGACTGGCTCGCGACGCACGCATCCTCAAGGACGGTGAGCTGTTCGTCGTCAGCGACGAGCGCGGTGACCTGCGTCGCACCTTACCGGGTGCCGGCGTCTATGCGCGCGACACTCGTTTTCTCAGCGAACTCTGGCTGCTTCTCAACGGTGAGGAGCCAGAACTGTTCGATTCTTCGGCTGAACGGACGAATACAGCTATCTTCGAGTTCGGCAATGCGGTCTTCCGGGACGAAGAGGGTCGGGACATCCTCGCTCATACCATCAGCCTGCGGCGCTGCCGCAGTGTCCGGCGCGGAACCTTGGACGAGGAACTGGTTCTGGAAAACTACAATGCTTTCGACATCACTGTCGAGCTGGCATTCGTCTTCGCAGCCGATTTCCTCGATATCTTCGAGGTACGGGGCTTCCCCCGCGAGCGCCCACGCGGGCGCATCTTGCTTCCACAGCAGCAAGATCACTCGCTCCGGCTCGCCTACCGCGCACCCGACGACGTTCTCCTCGAGACCGAAATCGTGTTCAGTCGCCAGCCGGACACGGTCACGACCGAGCCAGGCGCCACGCACCTGAGCGAACTCGCACTCCCACGCATGCTGCTGCCGGGCCACGATCAGCTGATCCGTGCCCCCGGAATGATTCATCCACCCCGTGCCTTCGTTCTCTTCCACTTGAAGCTCCCGAGTCATGGCCGGGAACGGCTGGCGCTCCGCATCGCTCCCCGTGAGCTCCTGGAACGTCGGATCGCTGTTCGCGTTCCGGATGTGTCACGCTTGACCGAGCCGGTCGAACCACCCACCTATTCCTTCGCTCGCGCTCGCACCGATCACGAACTGTTCGACCGGGTGCTCCAGCGTAGCCTCGACGACGTCCGCGCGCTCCTGACGCCATTCCCGGGTGGGCGTCTCGTCGCTGCGGGTATTCCCTGGTTCGTTGCCCCCTTCGGGCGCGATAGCTTGATCGTCAGTCTCCAAATGATGCTCTTCGCCCCGGAACTCGCACTGGAGACGCTGCGCTTTCTCGCTCGCTACCAAGGCCGCAAGCATGATCCCTGGACAGAGGAAGAGCCGGGCAAGATCCTCCACGAGCTGCGTTTCGGTGAGATGGTTCGTCTCGGTGAGACGCCGCACAGCCCGTACTACGGCACTGTCGATGCAACGCCGCTCTTCATCGTCACTTTTTGCGAAGTCATGGATTGGGTGGGAACACCCGCGCTCTTCGATGAACTCTTCCCCGCTGTCCAGGCCGCCCTCCACTGGATCGATCAGCATGGGGATCACAATGGTGACGGCTTCATCGACTACGGGAGGGTCTCGCCGCGCGGCCTCGTCCACCAGAATTGGAAGGACAGTCACAACTCCTTGCTCTTTCCCGACGGTCGCGATCCGGTTCCACCGATCGCGGCGGTCGAAGTCCAGGGCTACGTGTACCAAGCGAAGCGAGCGCTCGCTGCCGTCCTGCAGCGTTTCGGGAAACCATCGCACCAGGTGCTCGTCGCCCGCTTGCGCGCCGAAGCCGAGCAGCTGCGCGCACGCTTCGAGCAACGCTTCTGGAGCGAGTCCGACCAGTTCTATGGCCAGGCAATCGATGGGCAAGGTCGACTCGTTCCCGCCATTTCCTCCAACCCTGGCCACTGCCTCTGGAGCGAGATCATCGGTCCCGAGCGTGCGGCGCGCGTCGTCGAACGGCTGTTCCGCTCCGATCTCTACTCGGGTTGGGGGATCCGCACGCTGGCCAGCACCATGCCACACTACAACCCGATGAGCTACCACAACGGCAGCATCTGGCCACACGACAACGCACTCATCATCGCGGGCTTACGTCGCTACGGGTATCACCGCGAGGCACTCCGCCTCGCCAGCGATCTGCTCGAAGTGGCGGTCAGTTTTCCGTACTACCGCCTTCCCGAACTCTTCTGTGGTTTCGGCCGCGACGAGGCAGAGTGCATGGTTCCCATCTCCTATCCGGTCAGCTGCAGTCCACAAGCTTGGGCTGCCGGCACAATGCCTTTCCTCCTCCGCATCATGCTCGGTGCCGAAGCACGAGCTGCCGAGCGTCGTCTCACCCTTCGTCCGGCATTTCCCGACTGGCTCACTGAGGTCGAGATCCGAGGGCTCCGCTTCGCGGGCACCACGCTCGACCTCGCGGTCCGGCGCCAGGCAGGCCGCTACACGCTCGAAGTCGAGGCTGATCCCGGCATCACTGTGGTACTCGCTGGCTCATCCGATGATTTCCGGAGGTAACCAGTGTCACTTCCTCGCCTCCGTTGGGTCATCTTCGTCCGATCGATCGTCGCAGTGGACGAGCACCCACCCGCACTCGTGTTCCGCCTGCTCGCACGTTCGCTGGCCCGGCATCAGCAGGAAGCCGTCCTGCTCGAGGAGCGCGCCAACCCCCTCACGGTAGCCGCGCTCCGTCGCCACGGCGCAGCTGTCTTGCGCGAACTCGCGACTGCCTGGCCCGATGTCCGGTACCAGACGGTCGAGCAGCGAACCGGGGCCGATCTCGTTGAATGGCTCGGCCGTACGCTCGCGACTGCTGACCTCGCATTGGTCGAACTGGGAGTCCGCGAAGAACTCGCCTACTGGGCCGGCCAACTGACTCGCCCCCATCTCAAAACGTTCCTTCTCGACCTCATGCCAGACGAGCCAGCATTGGCCGCCATGCGCCAGCGTCTCGACCCGGCGACGTTTACGGGAATCATTTGCCACCCCGCGAATGCCCCCGCCTACCGGGGTCGGACGTCCGCCCGGCAGATCGTTCTCGTGGAAGGAGAACCCACCGAACTCGCATCGGCGATCGCCGATGCCGTCGTCGCCTTGCTGTTCCACTCTCTGGGGAACCTGGAGACACGTGGCCAGGCTCCGAACGGCTCCGGACCAGCCACCGATCAGCCGGAGAAGGGAAGCCGTGGCTGAAACATGCGTACGTCGATCGCGGTCGGCAAGACACCGCACACCTGAAGCGCGTTGCTCCGTTCGACCAACTCCTGAAACTCCGTCTCGTCCAACACGAACCGGCACCCACAATCTGGACACGTAACGACGTAGACGCAGTCGAACCGCGACTCGCACCAGGCGCGCACGTCGCCGAAGAGTCCCTTCCGACAGAGATGAGCGAGAACCAGCTCGACCTGGCGAGCATCCATGACAGGACCTCCTCGCGGTGGGGATCGATGCGCAGGACCATTTTCTCAGACGAGTAAGTGACCGTCAACTGTCCTGTGATAGGGTGAGCGCGCGAAACCACACTCACCGCGCTGGCGTTCAACGCATCCGGTCGACCAGTGATGCAGCCGATCATTGGTGGTCAGTACCAACGGAGAGTGAGCAGCCAGTCTGCGCAGCCCCGACTCCACGCTCGCCTACCACTCGCAATGGTCGATCCGTTTTCCTTGAGTCCACCACATGTTGATGCTAAAGTGACGGTGATCGGTCTGCGACGGCGCTCGC
This sequence comes from Thermomicrobium roseum DSM 5159, assembly GCF_000021685.1. Classification (GTDB taxonomy): domain Bacteria; phylum Chloroflexota; class Chloroflexia; order Thermomicrobiales; family Thermomicrobiaceae; genus Thermomicrobium; species Thermomicrobium roseum. Next base: position 659,698 of record NC_011961.1, read on the forward strand.
TGCTGTCTGGAAGGCGACGATGAACAGCAGGCGAGCGAGTCAGCACCGTCCAGTATCGGAGAGCGTCTCGGCCCGTCGCCGGCTGAGCAGGTGAGGAATTGCCAGTGCCAGAGACATCGTCCGAAGGCGCGAGGAGTCGTGGACACGACGAAGGGGGACAGTACGGTGACGACTCGACGAATCGACATCATCGACATCCATGTTCACGTGCGAACTGGTGACCATGCCAAAGTTTGGGAACGCGACCGCTATGTTCCCGCCAACCAGGAAGGATTCAGCGACCACCCTGACGCTATGGCCGACATGTATCGCGAACTCAATGGCATGGCCGTCATCTTCGACATCGATGACGAAACCCGCACGGGACTCAAAGCCTCCAACGAGGAGATCGCCCAGTGGGTCGCCAGACACCCTGATGTCTACATCGGCTTCGGTTCGGTCGATCCCTGGAAGGGAAAGGCTGCGATCATCGAGGTCGAACGCTGCGCTGCACTCGGGCTCAAAGGCATCAAGTTTCACCCAGCGGTCCAAGACTTCGCACCGAACGATCCCCGCTTTTTCCCCCTCTGGGAAACCTGCGCACGACTCGGCCTGGCCGTTCTGTTTCACAGCGGCACCACCATGGCTGGAGCCGGGCAACCGGGCGGTGCCGGCATCCGCCTCGAATACGGTCGCCCCATCCCGTACATCGACGATATCGCCGCACGTTTCCCGGAACTCCGCATCATCATGGCTCATCCGGCCTGGCCCTGGCACGAGGAGCAACTCGCCATCCTACGCCATAAGCCGAACGTCTTCATGGATCTCTCCGGTTGGGCACCCAAGTACATTCCGGAAAGCGTCATTCGCTACGCGAACTCGTTGGTTCAGGACAAGGTCTTCTTCGGGTCAGACTTCCCCATGCTCACTCCTCACCGCTGGCTGCGCGAGTTCGCTGAACTCCCCATCAAAGACTCGGTCCGTCCGAAGATCCTCCGCGACAACGCGGCCCGCTTCCTCGGTCTCACACACCTCGTCGAGCACGCCCTACCAGCTTCGGAGTAGAGCGGGGAACGCACCTGAACTCTCGGAAAGTGCGGACTGCGCCCAACCCAGAGACCTCGCCATGCCTCTCCGAGGCGCGTCCGCTCAGACTTCTCACGACTCGCGACAGGGGTACCGGCCGTGCCGGGCTACGAAGCGGTACGGTGGCGCCAAAAAGTTCTCTCGCGTCGGTTCGCGCCCTGGCTGCGTCGGCACACGCGCGACCACGCTGCCCCCGCTGCTCTGATGGTCAACGCCCGCTGCGCGGCGAGGAGCGCTCAGCACGCGGGGCCGTTCACGGTGCTGGTTGCCTCCGCAGGAACAGCCAACCGCTCCGATGATATACTTGGTGGTGCACGGCGATGAGGCTCGCCAGGTGGCTTCGGCCACCGAAGTGCCCGCTGCGGCTGATAGCCTCTGCTCGACCAGTCCGGTCAGCAGAGGCTTTTTGACGTTAGGAGGGCATCATGGAAAGACTCCCGCGCAACCACACCGTCTCCCGGATCGGCCGTTTCCTCGTTCGCCCCAGTCGGCCCACGGTCGACCGATACCTGGCCGCCACCCTGCGCGAGTCGTTCGGGGAGCCAGGGTGCCCTTTGTGTCGCATGCTGGAAGGCAAGGAGCGCCGAGCACTCGAAGCGATCCTTTGGGAACAAGTGAACGATCCAGCCACGGCCGATCGGCTCGCGGCGGCACGCGGATTCTGCTGGGAACACACGTGGGCGCTCGTTCCAGCAGGAGCAGCCGTCCACAGTCATCTCGGCGTCGCTATCCTGCTCGAGCGGCTTCTGCGCGATGCCTTCCGATCAGGTCCCGCTCGCAACGGGCTCGCGCGCTGGCTCCGCCCGCTCGCGCCCTGCCCAGTCTGCGAATGGCTCGGGCAGGCCGAGAAGACGCTCGTGTCGGCGACCACCCAACTCGTCCAGCAAGACCCCTCGCTCGTGTACCGGCAACCGGGCCTCCTCTGTCGTCCTCATGCGACGGCACTGGCTGGACTCCTCAGCGATTTCCCTTGGACAGCATGGCACGAGCGGGCCGAGCAGGAACGCGTGTCTTGGTCACCCTTGGAACTCCTCCAGCATGACGTCGGCCGTCGTCCGTGGTACGTCCCTCGGCCCGCTGCTCTGCCCGCAGTCTGCCCTCACTGCCTGACCGAACCACCAGGGCATGACCGGCGCTGGAGCTGGCTGCGAGCGCTCTGGCAACCACCACTGGCTGATTGCTCGCTCGAAGTCTGCCTGGGCCACGCTGCCGCGAACGACCAGGCCGTGCCCTGGTATGAGGAACTCGCCGCACTGCTCGACGATGTGGCCGCCTTCATTGCCGCTCACGACTACCGGTTCCGCGGCACCCTGAATCTGGCTCAGCGCGGGAGCTGGCTCCGCGCACTCGCGCGCCTCGTCGGCACCGTTCCAGCAGCTGGTCCTCACGAGCAAGCGCAGCGCATGACGGTGTAGGATCGACGCGATGGCTACTCCGAATCAGCACGAGGGCTCGCCCTACGACATGGCCTTGATCGAAGGACTCCAGCATCCACGCCCGGATATTGCCGAAATGTGCGCCTGGGTTTTGGGTCAGCGGCGGACACGCCTGGCGGTACCCGCGCTGATCGAGGTACTCCACAGACGTCCGAACGAGATCGACGTCCTGGTCGCTGCGGTCAACGCGCTCGGGTCCATCGGCGATACCCGAGCGTTGCCAGCACTGGTCGAAGCCGCCCGCAAGGGAGCCGTTCCCGTCCGACGCGCCGCCCTGCGCGCGTTGGCTGCCATCGATCCCGTCCGAGCCACTCCGATCCTGCGCGACGCTCGCGAACGCGACCCGTCACCCGGAGTGCGTGCGGAAGCTGCTCGACTGCTCGAAGAGGAGGCCAAGCGTGACCAACCCGATGAGACCACCGTTTGAGCCGCTCCCCACTGAACGCATACGAGACCTGCATACGCTGCTCCTGCGTATCCGCGATGCGATCGAGCGCGTGATCGTCGGGAAGCGCGACGTGATCGAACTGCTGTTGGCAGCAGTCCTGGCTGGCGGCCATGTCCTCCTCGAGGATGTTCCCGGGATCGGCAAGACCAAGCTCGCGCGGACCTTTTGCCGCGTGATCGGTGGAAGCTTCCGCCGCATCCAATTCACGCCTGATCTATTGCCAGCTGATGTCACCGGTTCGCTGGTCTACGAACCCGGCCGAGGCAGCTTCGTGTTCCATCCGGGACCCATCTTCGCCAATGTCGTGCTCGCCGACGAGATCAATCGGGGAACACCGCGCACGCAAGCCGCGCTCCTCGAAGCGATGGAGGAGCGACAGGTAACGGTCGAACGCGAAACCTACCACCTTCCCACTCCTTTCCTGGTGGTGGCCACGCAGAACCCGATCGAGCTCGAGGGCACTTTCCCCCTGCCGGAAGCCCAGCTCGATCGCTTCACGATGCGCCTCAGTCTGGGATACCCGACGGAAGACGACGAGGCAGCGATGGTCCGCCGCTTCCTGATCGGCGATCCGCTGGTGGAACTCGAGCCGGTCACCGATCCAGAGGAACTCGCTGCCGCCATCGTCCAGACACAACGTATCTTCCTGGGTCAAGCCGTTCTCGACTATCTCGTCGCACTCGTGCGACAGACACGGCAGCGCGAGGATGTCCAGCTCGGCGCGAGTCCGCGCGCGACACTCGCGCTCGCCCGCAGCGCGCAGGCAGCTGCTCTCCTCGCTGGTCGTTCCTACGTCATTCCGGACGATGTGCGAGCTGTCGCCGTACCAGTGCTCGCGCACCGCATCCGCTTGACCGCACGCGCCGAACTCCACGGTCTCACGGCTGAATCCGTCGTGCGAGCAGTCCTGGAAGAGGTTCCGGTTCCGGTGGAGGAAGTTGTCGAAGGAGCGTGACCGTGGAAAGCGCACCGACCGTCGTGCCGGTCGAACGCGAGGAACTTCTGCCCGCTGGCATCCTCGCCTCAGTCGTCCTCGGTGGTGCAGCCGTCGCGTTGGGGCGGCCGATTCTGGCTCTCGTCGCCTTCGCCGTGACCATCGTGCTCGGTCTGGGGCTGCTCTGGCTGCGCTTCGGCTTTTACCGGGTCCGTTATTGGCGTCAGCTCCAGCCGGACCATGTCTTTCCCGGGGAACCAGTCACGCTGAGCCTCGTCCTGGAGAATGCCAAACCGCTCCCCCTTCCCTGGGTCGAGGTCGTCGAGGAACTGCCAGCCGCACTCGTCATCGAAGGTCAGCAACTCGAGCCCTCGCCCAAGCCGGAGCGCAAGGTGCTGCGGACGCTTCTCTCGGTCGGGATCGCGGAGCGCGTGCAGCGACGCTATCCGGCACGCGCGAGGCGACGTGGCTTCTATCGCCTCGGGCCGACCCGCCTGACGACCGGCGATCCTTTCGGCTTGGCTCGCGCTCGTTTGGAGATCGAACCCGGCGGGACTCTCCTCGTCTACCCGGAGATCCGACCGCTGGAATCGTTCGGTCTCCCAGCCGAGCATCCGCTCGGTGACGCGACCCCCTTGCGCCCGTTACTCGAGGATCCACTACGCATCCAGGGTGCTCGTCCCTACCAGCCTGGCGACTCTCCGCGGCAGATCCACTGGCGTGCCACTGCTTGTCTCGGGGAACTACAGACGCGCTTGCTGGAGCGCTCCGCTGCACCCGTCCTGGCACTTTTTCTGGACGTGAATACCTTCGAGCATTTCTGGGAAGGAATTCGTCCTGGAGAACTCGAGTGGGCGATTTCACTCACCGCCTCCCTGGCCTCTTGGGGCATCGAGCAGGGCTATCAAGTCGGGCTCTGGGTCAATGCGCCCCTCGTCGGTGGTGAACGGTTCATCCGTATCCGGCCAGGGCGTCATCCGCACCAGCTCCGGCGTCTGCTCGAGGCGCTGGCCATGCTCGTCCCGCATACCGGTCATCGCATCGAGCAGCTTCTCAGCGCTGAAGCGCGACTGCTCAGCGGCGGCGTCACGATCGTGCTGGTCACTGCGCTCGTCACGGAGAATCTGCGCCGGACGCTGCTCGCTCTCCGACAACAGGGTTACGGCATCGCGCTGATCGCCGTCGGGACCTCGGCCGGCCTCCTCCCGCGGCGAGGACTCGCCATCTTCGAGCTGGAGGGAGAACGTGCTCCGGCGGCCTGATCCGCTCACCATCGCACTGGCCGCGAGCGCGCTCGCCGCAGAGGCACTGGCTGTGACACCACTCGTCGCCTGGCTGGCCGTCCTCTCCGGTGCCGATCCGATCGCGGTACCGGGTTGGCTTTCGCTCGCTACCACAGGCCTGGTCGGCTACGGGCTCGCTCGCCTCGTGTTGACCCGAACCCAGGACCCCGCGTGGAGCAGGTTCCTGGCTTCCGGGTGCTGGTTGCTCTGGACGCTCGGGTGGTGGGCGTTGCGCGAACGATCGCTCGAGGCAATTCCCGGCTTTTTCGCTGCCCTGGTCAGTCTCGATGCACCGGCGGTCGGATTGGCGATCCTCAGCGCGCTGGCCTGGTGGCGCGCGCTCGGCCTGGCGAGTGACCCGCACCCGTTTCAGGGTTCCTACTTGCGGTGGGCGATTATGCGTGATCTCCTGTTCGTCGGCGGCACAACGGTTCTCGCAGCAGCGAGCGGCGGTGCCGCCGCGCAAGTAGTCTGGCACCGACTCGAGTTCGGTGCTCCCCTGCTCCTCGTCGTCAGGCTCCTCACCGCTGTCTTGGTGCAAGCGGAGGCCGTACGCCTCGCTTATCCTGCGGCGATCAGCTCGACCCGCTGGGTAACCTGGTCAGCGGTCCTCGCCCTCGGCATCGTCTGCCTCTCTGCACTGGCCAGTCTGGTGGCTGGTCCGACCCTGTGGCCGCACCTGGTGCGTCCCGTCACCTGGCTCCTCACGCTCATCGTCGCCGTCCTGGTGACGCTGGCCGTTCTCCTCGCCGTCCTCATCTGGACCGCGTTGCGTTTGCTCGTCTGGATGCTCCGGGCCATCGCCGGCCAGCACGAACCAGGTCCGCCGCCCGCGCTTCCGGTGCTGCCCGATCTCCTCCGTCCTCGGGACACTCTCGCGCACCTCGCCGTGCCGACCTGGCTCGAGCGAGGGCTGGTGGCACTCACCGGCCTGCTCCTCGCGCTCGGCTTGCTCGTGCTCATCGCGCGCGCCTTCCGGCGCATCCGATCGCGGCCGATCGCCACGAGCGCGAGCGAGCTCCGCGAACGCGTCTCTCTCGCAAGCATTCGCGACATTCTCCCCGCTTTCCGCTGGTCGGGATCGGCACCCCGTCTCCGCCGCAGTCCCGGCCTACCCCACGATGTCCGCAGCGCGTATCGCGCCGCGCTCGTTCTATTGGCGGCGCGCGGCTTCGTTCGCCGAGCCAGCGAGACCCCGCTGGAACTCGCTCATCGCGTCACGAGTGTCTGGCCCCAACTCGCCCAGCCGCTCCAGGATCTGACCGCCCGCTACCTCGTCGCTCGCTACGCGGAGCATGAGGATCCGCACGACCGCGCAGCAGCGCTCGACGATTGGCGAGAACTCGCGCGTCGGCTCGCTGAGGAGCCGTGAACCGTCAGATGTGCCCCAGTGCCTGTTCCAGGTCCTGCCAGAGTTCCTCCGGGTGTTCCAGTCCGACCGAGAGCCGCAGGAGCCCATCGCTGATCCCCAGTCGCTCACGCTCGCTCACGGGCAGCGAACGGTGCGAGGTGGTCGCCGGGTGCACGAGTGTCGTCACGGCACCACCCAGCGTTTCAGCGAAGCGCACCAAGCGGAGAGCACGCACGAATCGCCGCACCGCCGGCTCTCCACCAGCGAACTCGAAAGCGACCACGGCCCCAAAGCCGTCACGCAACAGTCGTTCAGCCAGCCGGTGTTCCGGATGACCCGGCAGGCCCGGATAGAGCACCGCCTGCACCATCGGATGAGCGGCCAGGCGTTCCGCCAGGAGGAGCGCGCTCTGACTGCTCTGTGCTGCCCGCAGGGGCAGCGTGACCAGACCACGCTGGATCAACCAGCTGTCGAACGCTCCACCTCGCCCACCGAAGCGCACCACCTGTCCTCGGATCGTCTCGACCACGGCCGCTGGTCCGGCAACGACGCCGCCACTCGCATCGTGATGCCCACCGATCAACTTGGTGGTGGAATGCACGACCAGCACCGCTCCCCAGGACAACGGCCGGCAATGCACCGGCGTCGCGAACGTGTTGTCCACGACCATCAGTGCCCCGGCAGCTCGGGCGAGCGCCGCCAGTCTCGGAAGATTGCGCACCCGGAGGGTCGGGTTGGTCAGCGTGTCCACCCACAGCAGTCGAGCCGGACGCTCCAGTGCACCTGCCACCGCCTCGAGATCACCACAATCGACGAAGTCGACGATCACCCCAAAGCGCGCGAGGTCTCGCTCCAAGAGCAGTCTCGTACCGCGATAGACGTGCGTGTCGGCGACTACTCGCTCGCCGGGTATGGTGAGCGCGAAGAGCGTGGCGGCGATCGCGCTCATGCCGCTCGCGGTGACGACCGCGTCTTCGGCCCCTTCCAGGCTCGCCAGTGCCAGCTCGAGCTGCCGGTGGTTCGGCAACCCGTAGCGGGCATAGATGAACCCCGGCTCCTCACCGCGGGCGATCTCGTCCATCGCCTCCATATCCGGATAGGCAAAAGCGCTCGTCTGCCAGATCGGTGGAGCGAGCGGTACTGTTCGGCTCTCCAGCTGGTGCAGTCCTGCCTGCGTGCAGATCGTTTCTGGCCTGGTCGCCGGTTTCTGCTCGGGCATCGCCGGACTCCTCTCGCTCTCGTTTCCGACCACCCGAGCGCAGCATACTTCCGCTCGAAGAGTGGACGTGACACGGAAAGCGAGGGAACGCGATGAGCCGCCTGGGGTACTCAGCTAGTTTCGAGCAGTTCCACCCCTCCGATCTCCTGCGCTGGTGCCAACTCGCTGAACAAGAGGGGTTCGATAGCGTGCTCGCTGCCGACCACTTCCACCCCTGGACACCCGAGCAAGGCCAGAGTGGCTTCGTCTGGGCTTGGCTCGGTGCGCTCGGTGCGACGACACGTCTCCGCTTCGGCACCGGTGTCACGCCGCCGATCGGCTTCCGGTACCACCCGGCGATCGTCGCGCAGGCTGCGGCCACGCTCGAGGCGATGTTTCCGGGGCGCTTCTGGCTCGGGATCGGGGCCGGCGAAGCGCTCAACGAGCACATCGTCGGCCGCTACTGGCCGGAACCGGCTGAGCGGATTCGCATGTTGATCGAGGCCATCGAGGTCATCCAAAAACTGTTCACTGGAAAAGTCATTCGGCACGAGGGAGTCTATTTCAAAGTCGAAAGCGCCAAACTCTACACGATGCCGGACGTCCCACCACCGATCATCGTGGGTACCGCTGGACCCTACATGGCCAAAAAGACTGGCCAACTCTGCGACGGTCTCCTGACTCCCGGAGCGAATGACGAGAAGCTCCGCCTCCTCCTGAGTCGCTTCGAGGAAGGAGCGCGCGCTGCCGGCAAGGATCCCAGGCGCATGCCTCGCATGATCCAAGTCCACGTCTCCTGGGCCGAGACCGATGAGCAGGCGATCGAAAATGCCCTCCGCGAATGGCCCAATGGCGGCATGGCCTTCCCCAAGGGGGACATTCGCAACCCCGAAGACTTCCAGGCGATGGCTCGGTTGGTCCGACCGGAACATTTCCAGGGCCGCGTCCTCATGACGTCCGACCTGGACCGCCACGGCGAGTTCCTGCAACATCTCATCGATCTCGGGTTCACCGAGATCTACGTGCACAATGTGGGACGCAACCAGGAGGAATTCATCCGCGCCTATGGGCGAGCAGTCATCCCCCACTTGCGCTGGCCAGCGGATGCCCCGGTCGCCCAGGCGATGAGTCCGTCTGCGTCTCGAGCAGGCCAGTAAAGGGACAGTCGACGCGGCCGGCCTCTCCCGGACGAGTGGGCTGTTCACCTGTCCGTCCCCGGCGAGTGCCCGTGTGCCGCGCTGGAACCTGCCGGCCAGCCGACCTGGCGCCGGAGCGAGCGGACTGACCTGCCCCGGTCGTGGATGAGACTCGGCTGACGCGAGCTGATCGTCACAATGAGCGACCCCCGCCGGGTCTCACTCCCGCGGGGGTCGGCGACGACTGTCCGCGTGCCATCAGGCACCGCTCGGGCGGCGCTCCTCGGCAGCCTCGCTCCGCAGCGTGTGCTCGCCCGACCGACCGGCCTCCCTCTCCTGCTCGATCTCCTGGGGCAAAGGAGCCACTCGCGCCGTCGCCGGATAGACCACACGCACTGCGCGGATCACCGGCTGACCGTCCTGATTGAGAATCGTGTAACGGATCAGGGTGCGCATCGGTTCACCTCCTTTCCATCCGGCCTGGTGTGACCTGACCAGCTGCCCCCGGACCGACCGGGGGCGCGGAGGTGCCGTGCGCTCGAGGCGTACTGCGGCCTACTGCTCCGACCCGGACGGCCCGCGGGAGCCGGTACTGCGTTCTGGAGGCTGACTACGTTCCACGAACCGTACCCTCCACATCGGACCGACCTCGGCGTCGCATCACCTTGCAGACGCGACGCCCAACCTTCCACAGTATACGCATCCCAGCCTTTGCCGTCAACCAACGATTCTTCGGTCGTCGGGCGCGTCGAGTGTTCCGGCGGCTCTTCGAGGGGCCACGAATCTGGTCCGAGAGCCTGGCTCCCCAGCTAGACATCGAACGACCATCTCGTCCAACTTCGACTGGCCGCTCGCGCAGCAGCACCGCTGCCGCAGGCTCCAGCTCCCAGCCTCACCTGCCAGCGTCAAGCGCTCAGGTGGAAAACGGTGAGTGCGTCGAACCGACCCGATCGATTCAGTCCACCCGACCAGCGTGAGGCTCGCCCCACGTCTCGTTCCTCCGCACACCCACCTTGTCGGTCCGCCCCTCGCGTGCTAACCCGTTCTTGTACTCGGCACTGCACGCGTGCCACCCGGAGGTCGCCATGCCTGGCTCCGCTCGCCGTCATACCACTGTCGACCGTCTACCGCGAAGCTGGAAGCCGCGTCCACGCTGCTGGCGAGGGACAGTTTCGCGTCGATCTCTGGGCATCGAGGTGCACCCGATGCACGCGACGAGGTGACCATGGCTCGCTGGAGACAGGTCCTCCACTGGCTCAGCGGCTGGCGCGAACCGCGCCCTGGTCTCACGGTCACCGGGTCGGTCGTCCTGGAACCCGGCCACTACGATCTCCCCGACCCCGGAGACGGTGCGCTCCGCATCGCTGCGGACGATCTGGTGATCGACGGTCGCGGAGCGGTCCTCGATGGCCGAGGGCGCGGTGGCATCGGCATCCTGCTCCAGGGCCGCCGCCGAGTCGTGATCCGCCATCTGGCGGTACGCGGATACGACTGGGCGCTCCTCGCGCTCGACTGCGAGGAGATCGTCGTCGAGGATTGCAACTTTTCCCACAACGGTGCGAGCGAGGGGACCTTCCTCGACATCACGCGTCCAGACGAAGGCGCGGGCGGTGGGATCCGCTCGATTCGCTCCTCGAACACCCGGATCGCGCGGCTCGTCGCCCGCGAGCAGGATATCGGGATCGATGCGATCGCCTCGCACGGTCTCGTCGTCACCGACTGCGATCTCTCCCACAACCACGCGTGGGGTATCCGTCTCCACGGCTCCTCGTCGTGCCGGCTGGAGCGGAACCGCGCGCAATATGTCAACCGCTGCGGCGGGACTGGTTGCGATGCAGCGGGCATCTTGGTGACTGGCGGATCGCACCGCAATCTGATCGCCGGCAATGACCTACGCTGGTCGGGCGACGGCTTCTTCCTCGGCAACCAGTTCAGCCCGCCCTCCGACGAAAACCTCGTCGTCGGCAACGACGGCTCGTACTCGCCCAACAACGCCTTCGAGGCCACCTTTTCGCGCGGCAACGTGTTCCGGCGGAACCGAGCGTGCTGGAGCAACTTCGGCTTCTGGCTCGGCTTTTCCACCGATACCGTCCTCGAGGGCAATCTCATCACCGACAACCGGCTCGATGGCGTGCATTGGGAACATGGCGCCCGCGGTGTCCTGCGCGACAATTTGATCGCGCGCAATGGTCGCGACGGGGTCGCCTTCACGCTCGACCCTGCCAACCGCGACTTTCCCGACCGCTGCGTCTCGACCGGCCACGAGCTGCGCGACAACTGCTTCGCCGCCAACGGCCGAGCTGCCGTGTTCCTGCTCCATACCACGCGGACGCGCTTGGTCGGCAACCGCTACCGGGCCGAGCGGACACCGCTCCTTCTGGCCGGTGACACGCGCGAGAACGAGATCCAGGACGTGTTCACGACGACCTGAGCCTCGACCGGCTGCAAGAGAGCCGGGCGCTGCTCGCGACCGATCAGCTCGGCTCGCCGCTAGGCAGCGGCGGTCGCGCGCCGGCGGGCAGCTCTCCCCGCCGGTCCGGTGCGCAGTGCCTGCACGAACGCGACGAGCGTGACGACCAGCTGGCTCCACAGTCCCCAGGTGAACCAGAGCAACCAACTCCCGAGGTCGCTCCATCGACGAGGCAGCGCGACGGTCCCTTCCAACCAGTGCCAGGCGAAGAGGGTATCCAGCACGCCGCTCCACGTACCGGTACGGAGTGCGCTGACGAGTGCGACGCTGAACCAGGACAGCTGCTGGATCCAGAACGCGATCAGGGCCAGGCACCCCAATACCACCCAGGCCGCTGGAGCCTTCCAGCCTCGCCAGAGCGCAAGGCCTGCAAGAAACGGCGGTACACCGAGCGCGAGGAACCAGGCCGCGATGATCCGAAGTTCCGTGTCCCCCCCCCGTACTCGCCGTACCAGGTCGCGAGCGACCAGCCAGCCCAGCCCCACAGCCACGCCCCCCAGAGGCCGAGCACCAGCCCGCAAGTCCGTCGGATCGCCATCGTCATGCTGCACCTCGCCGTCTCGGTTCGGAGCGGATGTCGCATGTCGAGTATAGCTCGCGCGAACTCCTCGCGCCAGCCGAACGCTCGGTCGCTGGGCGGTGCGGCTGTCCGCCGGTATCCCAGCGCGAACGGTCGCGTGCGGGATCTGCCGTTTCGTTCACCGAGCTCGGTCGCTGGCTCAGCTCGCGCGTTCGCGAGCGGAGTCGGCCGGCGCACCGACGAGGAGTTCGGCGAGGTAGGCGAGCGCGGCCCCGGCCCGAGCCCGGAGGACGACTGCCGCTTCCCGGTCGAGCGGGGTCGGTTCGTCATTGACGATCGCGACGAATGCCCCCGCTCGCGCTGCACGGCGCGGCACATGAGCCGCCGGCACGACCTTGAGCGAGGTACCGATCACCAGCATGACCGGCGTCGCTTCGGCGAGCGCCAGCGCATGCTCGAGAATCCGGCGCGGCACCGGCTCGCCGAAGGAAACGGTGGCTTCTTTCACCAGGCCACCGCAGACGGGACAATCCGGGATCGTTCCAGGCGGACCAGGGTCGAACTCCTCGGCCGGCCAGAGCAGCTCGCACGACAGGCAGCGGATGGCATGCGCCGTCCCGTGCAGCTCGACTACCCGCTCCGGCGGACTGCCCGCCTTCTGGTGCAGCCCATCGATGTTCTGCGTCACGATGATCTCCAGATACCCCGCAGCCTGCAGGCGCGCCAGCGCCACGTGTCCCACATTGGGCCGCGCCCCGGCGAGGATCGGATAGCGTTGGCGTCGTCGATCCCAGTAACGGCGCCGCACCTCAGGGTCGTTCAGAAAATCGCGGTAGCGGGTCGGATTCTCGCGCGACCACAGCCCGTTCGGCCCGCGATAGTCCGGTATCCCGGACTCGGTGGAGATCCCCGCGCCAGTGAAGGCCATACCTGGCCCCCGCTGGTAGAGCGCATCCGCGATCGCCTCGACCAGCCGCCGCTGCTCCGCACTGAGCGCTCCGCCGTCCACCGCTGCTTCCCCCTCCGTTCCCAATCCTACCAAGCCCACGAGAGCCTGACGGGCTGCCCGTTTCACGTCGTCCCGTTCGCGTGTCCCAACCGCTGCTCCCGGGCGGCCCGCCTGCTCGACAACCGACTCGCGGTATCGACCGGCACCCGCCCACGCTATCCACGCCTCGCATCGGGAGCGAGCTCGTCAGCTCAGCCGCGATCGACGCCCTGCATGGGGAACTCAACCGAGCTGCCGGGACTCGACCGGTCGGTCCACTGCCCGCTCGCGCCGCGTCGATCGGTTGCCGCGGACGCCGCGGTGCGGGACAATCAGCGGGGAAGGGAGCCGAGCGTGTCTCAGTCTGCTTCGGTCGTCATCGTCGGCGGCGGGATCATCGGCTGCGCGATCGCTGCCGAGCTCGTTCAGCGTGGCTGGCGGAGCGTTCGCGTCCTCGAGCGTGCCACGGTCGGCGGCCAAGCCGTCATCGCCTACGCCGGACTGCTGGCTCTTCCCGGCAGCGGATCGACCGATGACCCCCTTTCCGAGCTCGGTGCCGCGAGCCTGGCTCGCTTCCCTGCGGTCGCTGCCGACCTGCGCGAGCGCACCGGTATCGACGTGGAACTTCGCCACACCGGTGGTCTCGTCCTGGCCATGACTGCTGACGAAGAGACGGCGCTCCGGGCCGCTCTCCCGGTCCTCCGCGGGCGGGACGCTGCCTGTTGCTGGCTCGACCAGCACGAGCTCCGGCACCTGGAACCCGCCGTCTCTCCGCTCTTCCGCGGCGCCCTACTCCTCCCCTACGAGCACCAGGTCCTAAGTCCACGTCTGGTCGAGGCCTATGCGCGTGCCGCCGCCCTCGGGGGTGCCCGTATCGAGGAAGGAGTGGAAGTGATCGGTTTCGAGCGCGACAGCGACCGCGTCGTCGCAGTCCGCACGCGCACCGACCGCATCGCGGCCGAGCACGTCATCATCGCCGCTGGCGCCTGGAGCGGCGCGCTCGCTGCCCTACTCGGTGTTCCACTTCCGCTCGGCCCGCTGCGCGGCCAACTGGTTCGCCTCCACGCCTGGGATACCCGGATTCGCCACACTCTGTACCGCGGCGACCTCTATCTCGCCGTCAAGGCCGACGGAACCGTCGCAGTCGGCTCCACCGAGGAACTGGCAGTGTACGACCGTCGGCCGACGCTCGAGGGAGTGCGCCAGCTGGTGACGTTCGTTCACGAGACGGTGCCGGCCCTCGGCCGGGCGGCTTTCCTCGAGGCACTGGCTGGTCTCCGGCCCTGGTCAGCCGATGACCTCCCCGTCCTCGGACGCCTTCCTGGGTACGAGAACGTCTGGGTCGCCAGCGGGCACGCCCGGCACGGTGTTCTGCTGAGCCCGATCACCGCGTTCCTGATGGTCGAGCTGCTGGAAGGGAAGCAGCCAGCGCTCTCGCTCGCCCCCTTCGACCCCGCCCGCTTCGCCCGCTGACCGCTCCCGTTACCGTGACGCGCGCCGTTGCCAGGCGGTCGCGGCCAGCACGGCGAGTGCACCGACGAGGAATCCCAGCGCTGCCAGCAGCAGCCCGTCCCGCCAGGCTGCGGGACTGCCGCCCGCAGCGAGTACGGCGAGAGCGCCGGACAGGAACGCCCCGGCGGCCACACCGACCAGACTCTGGCCGAGCGACCAGCTGCGGCGCAGCGTCGCCAGCCGGATAGCGACGAGCACCAGCAGAAGAACCGGAAGCCCGACGAAGACGATCGACCAGTCCATCGTCGTCACCTCCTTCCCGCGCAGGGTCGATCCTGTCTCGATATGAGCCGGATACCAGCGCGACCGGCTCGCCGAGCGTGCAGGCGGGCCAGCCTATGCCCCGCGATGTGAGCCGGTATCGGCGAGTGCGGTCCCGCACGTTCCAGCAACAGCACCAGCGTCCGGGCACATCCTTCCGTCGAGCCGTGACCTCCTCCCGTCGGCATCCCGACCGTTCCTCGACGAGCGGCCAGCCGGTCTCGTAAAGCGGCTCCGCTCGGCTCGCACACGTCCGTCAGTGCGTGTTGCCAGAAGCATGCTTCGCACACTCGCGCCGGGCGTGCCCGAGCGCCCCGACGCGGTACGCGAGCCCCGCCACCGGCAAGCGCGTCGTGAGCGTCGCCTCTGCCCAGAGCGGTAAGCCGGCCCACAGCGTCTCTCCGCTGCGGAGACGGTCCCAGAGAAACCAACCGCCCCAGATGGCGATGATGCTCCAGTGCACGATGTCCCCGACCCGAAGGCGCCGGATGGCCATGAGCACGTCGGTGACGATTGCAGCCAGAACGAGCGTCATGCCGAGCACGAACGCAGCGAGCATCGGACACCTCTCCGAACGAACGCGTCTCATCTGCAGGAGCCCAGCCGAGCGCCGCGCCTCCCTCACGGTCCCCACGGCGGATCTTGCCAACAACAGTTGCACCACCAGACGCAGGCGCGCATCGGGCAAGCCGGGCAGGCGCTGGCCAGGCAGGTCGTGCTTGCGAGGTTGCTGATGAGCGTGCACGAATTCCCACGCCGGCGAAGGCAACAGGCGTGTGCCTTACAGCGTAAGCCAGGTCGTCCGTTCGAGGTGCCGCCGCTCCACTGGGCAGGTCTCCCCAGCGTGCTCCTCGCTGCTTGTCTGGTGTCTGCCCCCTTTCTGGAGAGCTCATTCGATGAAGGCACCTTCCGCCGCTCAACGGAACTTGACGAACATTATCCCAGCCCAGAACGGGAACCGGTTGGAGGCTGCTCATCCAGCTTTCCTGCCAGTCGCTCCTTCCGCCGCTCCCACAGCATCGAGGCCAGTCCGAACCAGACGACCGCGATCACGAACCAGCTCGAGGACGAGGGGCCGTTGGCGCAGACGTCCTGCACGTGGCTGTGCATGCCGACGGCGAGACCACCGAGCAGCAGAGCGGTCAGGATGAGCCGGAACGGCCGCCACCGCAAGGTTTTCCAGCGACGGGGTAGGTCGAGACCGATGAGGAACAACGCTATTGCGATGGGGCTCACGAAGAGGACGATCGCCAGCGTGCTCAGGACGTCGTCGAGGCTCTGCATACCCGACCCCCTACTGCTTGAGATCCCATCGTAGGCCCTCTGGACAACACTCCGTGCACATGATGCAAGCCCAAAACAGACAGAAGGGGCATAAAAGCGCGATGCCGAGTAGGCATATGGCACATCCGTAGCGGAGTCCGCACTGCACGCACGGTACGAAGCATCCGCGGCCGCAATACTCCGAGAGCTTGCCGAGGTTCACCCGGCAGCACCGCTGGCCGGGCTACCAGCCCGGCTGGCAACTCGCCGGACCGGACGTCCCCTCTGCTGCCTCGTCCCCCGGGTCATCCGGCGGACCCACCCAGCAGCCCGGTCGACGGTCAGCAGCTTCTCGTCGCCGCAACTCGCACGAGTCCCGTCGCAGTCTAGGCAACCCACGCTCCCCGCTCGCCTCCCCCGCCCCGACCGGGACGAGCCAAGCCCTCGCCAGGTGACCTAGGCCACCCCCGGCGCGCGGGAACGCTGTTCGAGCCGCCACCCCGCTGCCACCGCTACCACCACCGCTGCCAGCGCGAGCGCCCCGCGCACCCCGAGCGGACTCCCCGGCAACTCCGTATCCCAGACCGGCCCCTGCCGCATCCCGTGCCACCAGGCAACCGCGAGCAGCCATGTCACGACGAGCTCGTACGCCCAGTCCAATTTCCGGAACTGCCGAAAGCGCCGCGCCACCCAGCGCACGTGAACCAGCGACAGGAGCCCGAGGCTACCGAAATAGCAGATGGCTGAGTAGATCGGGTACCACTGCTCCCACATCGTCCCGATTCCTCCACTGCAACATTCCGCTCACGGCCCCCAGGGTGGATCGTTCCAACAACAATTGCACCACCACACGCAGGACCGGAATACACAGCTGGCACACACGATGAGCAGACAAGAAGGACCACCGAGATTGCCGAAGCGGCAAGGCCGATCCAAACACCAGCCTCCCCGTACCGCTCCGCCAGGAGCGAAGTGAACGCAAGGGTAGCCCGCTCGAACGCGTCCGTCGCACCATCCGCCGCCGGTCGACTGCGGGGACACCCTCAGCTCAGCCGATCCCACCCGCAGACCTAGGCAGTCTTCCCTGTGGCCAACCACTACTCAGACACAGCGTACCAACCGCTCGCCGACCCCGGCAACGATCAAGGACTTGCGTCTCTTTCCGAACCGCGTCGCCGACTCCGCATCCAGTTCACGAACATCCACAAGGGTGTTGCCAACATCACCGTCACGTACAAGCCCAAGCCCACCCAGTCGAGCCACCCTCGCAGCTGAAAAAGAGACCGCCCGAAGTCAAGCTTCCATCCGTACCATCCGATCCAATACAGCAACACGACCGAGGTGACCACAGCCCACCAAATCCGTCGCGCACGGACCATCTGCACGACGAGCATGCCCAGATAGACGAAGCAGACAACCCAGACGATGATCAAGAGGAGCGCGCCAAGCCCCATCGCAACCCCCTATGGCCCCCAAGGTGGTGACTCGGGACAGCAAGTCCGACAAAAGCGGCAAGCCTGGTACACCACATAGGGACAAAAGACGAACAGACAAATGAGACACGGGGTACACCCTTCAACAGTCCGGATAAACGCACAGGACAAGCAAGGGACCCAACAGCCCGCACATCTATTTTCGATCTCGCGCAGATTAACACCGCAACATCGCTGGCAGGGCCAGTAACCCGGTGGGCAGCCGGCCAACCCGAAGTCACCCCCACCAGCGCCCGCCGGATACTGCACCACCCCACCCGCACTCACCGCCCGCAGCTCGGCGACCTCCCCTACCACGCGGTAGCGCAGCGCTTCAATTCGCCCTGCGTCGTCCCGGTACGCCACCACCACCTCGTCGTCGGGCAGCACCCCCGCCAGGGCCCACAGCGTCCGCCCGTCGGCCAGCCGGTGCTCGGCTGCCTGCACCTCGGCCAGCTCTGCCGCACCGAGTACTGCCCGAAGGTCAGGCCCGGCCACGAGCTCCGCCAGGAGTTTCTCCCCAGCTGCCGGATCGAGCAGGCTCGTCTTTATCGGCTCCACCGCCCACCACGGGCGCTCTTCCCCCGCTCCCTGGGCATGCACCCCACCCGGCACCGCCAGCTTCCCGCTCACCAGAAGCCCGAGCGCGGCGCCGAGTCCAGCCAGCCGCCCGAGTACTCGCCGCCGCGTCAGCACCGGACCCGCTCCCGCTGGCGAAGCCAGGTCCCCTAGCTCCCTCGCCAGTGCCAGCCCCCGCCGCACCCCCAGCAGCCGTACGAGCTCGAGCACCAGCCGCCGCCCGGTCAGTGCCCGGACCGCTCCCTCCCCCTCCACCGCAAAGAGCACCGGCTCCCACGGCGCCCCGGCCCCCAAGAGCCGCTCCCGCCAGGCCGCCACCTCCGGGTCGCGCAGGCTCCGCGCCACCAGCCGCCCCGCCCCCAGCGCGACCACCCGCTCGGCGAGCGCCCGGCAACGCCCGCAAGCTCCGTCGTAGGCCAACACCCACTGCATGCGCAGACCTCCTTCGAGTGATACCGTGTCTATTGCCACTATCCCACCGGGTCGGGTGCTCTTTCCAGTCACCTTTGGATGACAGCGCTGTCATCCGGCCGAGCGCTCCCTCCACTCGGCTCGCTCAGGGGGCCAGCAAGCCACGCTGGCGAGCTGCCGCGACCACCGCGCCCCGCCCAGGCGTGACCCCGAGCTTGTGAGCCAGCCGCCGCACCCGCGCCTTGACGGTCGCCGGTGCCACGCCCAGCCGCCCGGCGATCGCTGCATAGGTGAGATCCCACTCGGCCAGGAGCGGCAGGAGCCGCTCCTCTGCCGGACTCAGCCTCGGACGACCTACTCGCTCGCGCCACAGCGCAGCCAGCTGGGCTGCCGCTCTCGGCCCGGCGAGCAGGAGCGGGCTCTGCGTGAGGAGCGCGATCACCGCGGGCAGCAGTGCCCGGTCCAGGTCGTCCCAAGTGAGGACTCCCCGGAGCGGCAACCCGGAGTTCAGGAGCGTCGCGACGAGCTGGACAGGGAGTGCGCGCGCCAGAAGCACGCTCGGAGCCCGCTGCACTAGCTCTCCGAGCGCCGGGTCGAGCGGTTCGCGCAAGAGACCGGCCCCGAGGACGACGAGGTCGGGGCGCCAGGTCACAGCGAGCTGGGCGGCGGTGGCAAGATCAGCGGCCAGCTGGACGGCTGTGATTCCCGAGCAACCGGCCAGCTGGGCAGCCAGCTCCTGCCAGCCGAGCGCGTCGTCCCGGACAAGCAGGGTGCGCACCATCGCCAGTCCCTTCGAGAGAGTCGGTCGGTTGTCCGAACGATACCACCCGCTCTGCCGTTCCGGCAAGTGAGGGAGGACAGCATCCGACCGCTCTCGCCGACTGCCGGCCTGCACGGAGCGATCCACGACAGCACAGGGTGGGCGACGTGGGTCACTCCTCGTCGCTTGCGTGGAGTTTCCGAGTCGGCTCCCTGGTGGGAACGACGGGACGCTCGTCCCTCAGTCGCGCCCGGACTCGAGGACAGCTCGTCGCTCGGCTCGCTCGAGTGGCGAAAGCGTCCGCGCGACCCACGCGACCGTCACCGCCAGCGCAAGACCGATCACGAGGAAAGGTGCGTGAAGCCCGAGCGCGGCCGCGAGCGCTGTTCCCACTAACGGACCGACGAAGGCTCCCAGCGATGATGCCGTTGTCGTGAACCCGTAAATGGTCCCGCGCCGCCCTTCGGGCGTAAGCCGCGCGACCAGGGCGTTCGCGGTCGGCAGTATGCCGCCGGAGGCGATGCCGAAGAGCGCCTGCAACACGATGACCTGCCACACCTGAGTCGTCAGCCCCAGCGGGAGGAAGGTGGCGGCCGCCAGCGCGCCGCTGGCGATCAGCAACGGTCGCTGGCCGATCCGGTCGCTCAGTCGGCCCAGTCCGACCGATGCGACCGCGCTGGTCATCCCGCTCACCCCCATCGCCAGCCCGGCGAGGGAATTGACCGCCGAGGAACCGCGTGCCAGCTGCGCGACGAGGAGCGGGACGATCGGCTGCAGCGCCATGCTAGCTGCCCGCAAGGCGAACAGGCTGACCACGATTCCGAGCAGCGCCGGCGCCAGCAACAGCTGCCAGGTCTCGCCACCTGTCTCACCGTGGCCGGCTCGTCGCGGCGGCGGCTCGAAACGCTCTTCGACCAGGAACGCGACGAGCAGCGCCGAGACGAGGAGGAGACTCCCAGCCAAAACGAACGTCGCCCGGTAGCCGATCTGGTCCGCCAGTACCCCGCCGATCAGCGGGCCCACGGCCGAACCCGAGAAGACTGCCATCTGCATGAGACCCAGCCCGAAGCCGAGCCGCTCCCTGGGAACGGTCGAGGCAGCCAGCGTCGTCGACGCAGTGACTGTGCCGGTGAACCCGCCCTCGACGAGCCGCAGGACGAAGAGCTGCCAGGGGCTGGTGGCCAGCGCCATCAGACCGATCGTGAGCGAGCCGGCGACCATCGCGCGCAGCACCATCAACTTGCGCCCGTAGCGGTCGGCCAGAGCGCCCCACAGCGGCGCGGTGATCGCCATGACCGCGGCTCCGCCAGCGTTGATCGCTCCGGCCCAGAGGACCTGCGTTTCGAGGTTCCTCGCGCCGAGTTCGGCGACGAAGAACGGCAAGAAGGGCGTCCGGAGGCTGAACCCGATGATCGTCAGCGTTTGGGCGAGCCAGAGTGCGCCGAGTGTTCGCTGCCAGTTCGGAGCGCTGCCCAGTGCAGCACCAGCTACTGGCGCCTTCGCGCCTGGTCGCACTGTCCCCGTACTCCCCTCCGCCGACCCGACAGACTCTCTGCCAGGTCGGCCAGGGGACAGTCTACGCCGCTTCAGCCGCGTCCGCTACCGTCCACCGGGGCCATCGCCGCAGGGTCACTGGCTGGCGGCTGGTCCGGTAGTGCGCCGTACCGCCAGCGGTAGTAGTGCTGCCCCACGTTGCCGAGCTCCACGCGCCAGCCAGGAAGGTTCTCCGGCGTATACGTCAGGCAACGACGCTCGAAGCACTGGACCAGCACGTCCCGTACCACTCCGCCCACCGTGACCCGTGCCCAGTACGCTTCCGTGATCGGGAAGCCGGTGATCGCAAACGGCGGCCAAAACAGGTCAGCCGTCTCGAAACGGCCGCCGGTATAGACGACATCCCGCCCCTGCAAGAACTCCCAGAAGACCGAAGCGACGCGATGGCCTGTTTCCGGCACGAGCGGTCCGGCCCGTACGCCGTAGCCAGCGAGACGCTGCTCGTTCCCGACTCGGCCGCTCCGATCGATCGTCTGCGTGATCAGCTCTCCTTCTTCGAGCGGTGGCAGAGCCAGCACGGCAGCGAGCGTCGCGTATGTCGGACCGAGCCGATCGTCCGGATCACCAGCGACCGGGATGCTGGCTGGCGAACGTGGGACGAACCGCCTGTCTCCCACTTGTTCCATGCCGCTGATCAGTTCGCGGGCGAGCAACCCCGAGGTCACTGCCCACGGATCCTCGGGAGAACGATCGGGGTCGGTGAGTTCCAGGCGCGCCTTGTCGAAATAGGCCACCGCGCGCGTTCCGGCGCGCGTCTCCGCATACGGCTCGCGGCCGACCGCGAAGGCGCTGGGGCCCCACACCCACGAGCGGGTCGCCTGTCCGGCTGCCACCGGGAGATCAGCCCGCTGCCACGTCTGGGCGAAGCGCCGCAGCACTGCGCGCTCGACCGCACCCCTGGCCGAGAGGAGTCCGCTGCCAGCCCCTGGCTGGCCCGGCGGATCCAGCGGGGACGCCGTCTCGCGCAGAGTCTGCCGCACCCACTCCACGCTG
Source organism: Thermomicrobium roseum DSM 5159 (assembly GCF_000021685.1). Classification (GTDB taxonomy): domain Bacteria; phylum Chloroflexota; class Chloroflexia; order Thermomicrobiales; family Thermomicrobiaceae; genus Thermomicrobium; species Thermomicrobium roseum. The sequence goes on from NC_011961.1 coordinate 681,332, forward strand.
CTGTCCGGCGCGATGGAACGAACCAGCGCTGCTGCCGCGCTCACCATCGGCGCCGCGAAGGAGGTACCCGTCCGCCGGTCCCATCCGGGCTCTTGCCCGTCCCAGCTCGTCGTCAGCACGTTCTCGGCTGGTGCGACCAGGTCGACCCGCGTTAGCCGCGAGGTAAAGCTGGCCAAGCGCTTGCCATCGGCCGTCGCACCGCCCACCGCGACCACCTCAGGATAACTGGCCGGGAAGGTCACACTGTCGGGCGTGTTGCCTGCCGCCGCGACGACCACGATGCCTCGCGCGTACGCTTGCTCGATCGCGCGTTCCAGCGCACCGCTCGGCGTATCCGCCCCCAGGCTCAAGTTGATCACCTGCACGCCGCGCTCGATCGCTCCGTAGACCGCTTCCGCGATCAAGAGCGAACTCGCACCGATCTGATCGCCGACCTTGAGCGGCACGATCTTGACACCCGGTGCACCGCCCACCATTCCGCGCCCATCAGCCGCAGCCGCGATGACTCCCGCCACCGCCGTCCCATGCCCGACCTCGTCGTCCGGATCAGGATCGCGTCGTAGGTAGTCGTATCCCGGCAGCAGCTTTCCTGCCAGATCCGGATGACGCGCTGCCACCCCGGAATCGATCACCGCGACAGACACCTCCGCCCGGCCGATCGTGTCGTCCCAGGCCGTCGGAAAGCCGGCCACCGTCAACCACTCTTGCTGGGCGACCAGCGGATCGGCTGGTGTCCACTGGTAGAACAGGCGCACCGCCGGCTCCAGCCCAGTGACTCCCGGCCGTCCCATCAGACGCACGATCCAATCGGCAGCAGTCGCCGGCTGATCGAAGCGGAGCCGCCACCACTGCCCATCCGGATCGATCGGTTCCAGTCGAGCGGGGAGATCAGCTAGGCAGAGAGGCTCCGGGTGAGGCTGACGAGCGATAGAGCAGGTTGCGCGTTCGACCGCCACCGCCCATTCCACCGCCTCCGCAAGTGTCGTCTCGTGCGCCTGCGCCCCGTCCAGCGAGCGCGGCGACCCGCCCAGGAGCAGAACCGGGATCAGGAGCCAGGCGAGCAGCCGGGACCGGATCGGCGTCCACCGCATCAGCACCACCGCTCAACCGCTGTTGCCTCGACGCGCTCGGCCGCTCACTGCGTCCCGAACAGCCGGTCTCCAGCATCGCCCAAACCAGGTACGATGAATCCCCGGTCGTCGAGGCGCTCGTCGAGTGCCGCCAGGTAGATCCGCACGTCGGGATCGGCCGAAAGCAGGTGCTGGACACCATAGGGCGCACCGATGATCCCGAGAAATGAGATCGGCCCGCTGTAGGTCTGCCGGAGGAGCTCCACCGTCGCCACGGCCGAACCTCCGGTCGCCAGCATCGGATCGACGATGACGACATGGCGGAGGACATCGAATCGCCCCGGAAGCTTCTTGTAATAGATGGTCGAGCGCAGCGTTTCCTCGTCGCGTCGCGCTCCCACCAGGTAGATCGGTGCAGCGGGGACCAGCTGGCGCACCGGTGCGAGCATGCCGAGTCCGGCCCGCAAGATCGCCAGCACGGCCAGTCCAGCCCGCAGCGCTCCCCCGTCTGCTTCCTCGCCCGTCGGCGAGGGGACCCGGAACGTTTGCAACGGTTCCTCGCGCAGCGCTTCGTAGAGAAGAAACCGCGTCAGCTCGTGCAACACTCGCTCGAACTCGGCTGGCGGCGTGCGCTCGTCGCGCGCGACCGTGAGCAGCGCCGTCACTAACGGATGGTCGAGCACGCGCAACCGTGCTTGCCCCAGGACGTCCTCGCGCCGCGGCTGCGGGACGCCCCGCATCGGAGTTGGATGGACGAGTTGCTCAGCCATGCGTGTCTCCCCTCTGTCGCCGGCACGACCGATCCGCGTGCCGTCCGCTCCCCATCCATCGCCAGCCGCCAGCGGCCGGCTGCGCCACCTCATCCAGCTCGCTCGGCCATAGCCTCTTGAGGCTCCAGTATAACGCGCTCAGCCGCCGGCGAGACAGCTCGCACCTCGATCGAGCGCGGCGTCATTTTCCCCCACGCTCAGCGGCTCGTCCTCGGCCGCCATCAGCCGATGCCACATCGGCGGTTCCACACTCCCGTGCAGCCCTGGACACAGCCCCCGCGCTCGGCTACGATCGCGGTACGAGCAGTGCGTGCACGAGCGGGGGACAACGCGCATGGCGACTCGGCCAGTTCCAGAAGAACCGGCGGCCGCCATCCCTCCAGTGACCGCTGATCGCGAGGCGAGCGAGGCATTGCTCGACCAGGTCCAACAGCGGGTCGAGAAGCTGCGGGACGAGCGCTTCGCCGGCGGCGATCCCGTCGTTTCTCCACGACCCGTCCGGCGCGTGGCCGAAGCACTGCGCGAGGGTGCGATCGCTGCACTGGCTGCCGAGCGTCTCGGTGCCCTCCTCCAGCTCGACGGCGCACTGCTCACGCCGGCCGAAGACCTGGCTCGCGACGAACTGGCTGCCGCCTATCGCGCGCTGGCCACCTGGGATCTCCGCAGCGCTGCCATGAGTCTCGCGCGCGCCGCGAGTTTCGCTCGTTTCGCTGATAACCAGCAGCGCATCGCGCTCGGCTGGGCACTCTACCGGCTCGTCGAAGAGCTCCTCCGTCTCGTGCCTGGCCAGGCCAGAGAAAAAGCGCTGCCGAGCGTGCGTCTCGTCGAGGAACTCCTGCCCACGCTAGACCAACTGCCAGAAGCCGAACGTGCGTTCTACGCTCGCGAGGCCGAGCGCCTGGGCCAAGCCTGGAAGCAGGCCACGACCGACGATCAGGCCTGGTGTGTTTGGGCCCTGTTCCGCGCTCGTGTGGCGCTGCTGCGGAACGAGGGGGCGGAAACCACGCTCGCCTGGCTGCTTCGCCTCGCCCAACGGGCCGGCATCACCAGCGGCCATGCGGACGATGGCCTCCTGACCCTGCTCCAGCGGGCGCAGGCCGTCTTCGCGCTGCTCCTCGACCCTCCCGAGGAGCAAGCAGCCGAACTCCACAAGCTGGCGGCCGAAGCCTGGCCGCGCGATCTCTACCGGGCAATCACTGCCGCCCTGACCGAGGCGTGGGGCGAGGACGCCATCGCGGCCACGCATCGTTTCGCGCTGGCCCTGTACGTTCCAGAATCCAGCCCGGCCGAGGAGTCGCCCGATGCCTGACCACGTGGAATCCGCCAGCGACCGCGCACTCCGCGCCTGGCGAGAACTCGCCGCCAACCCTGGAATCCCACAGTGGCTCGACGTGCCCGTCTTAGTCAAACCAGCTCCCCGCCGCGACGAGCGGCGCAAGCTCGTCCTGCACGCGACCACCGAGGACGATCGTCCCCTGGGCTACTGCACTGTCTACACCAATGAGTGGTACCCGGGCTGTCCAAACCCCAACCCGTTCTCGCACTACTTCCCGGTACTCGCGCATGTCCTCGAGGCACGTGCCCGACGCGGCATCGCGACACCGCTCCGCTTGCAAGTGCTCCGAGCGGTCGCCGCCATCACCGCAAGCGGCTGGCGACAAGTCATCCTCCTCAAGTTCATCGTCGCACCAGAGTACACGGTGACGGGCAGCCTGGTCGAGCAACTCTATCAGTGCCCGCTCCAGGTGTTCTTCGAGCGCTTCCTCGGCCTGCCGCGCGACTTCCGCGAGCGCGAGCCGCAGCCGAGCGACATCCGCGGTCGCGCCATCCACGCTGGCTACCGTCGCGCGCTGGTGACCTTCGCCTCCACCGGTGACCGCCAGCTGGCCGCTGCCGAGTACCGAGCCGCTGTCTGGGCCGAGTGGACGCGCACGATCCAGACGCTGCTCGCCGCCAAAGAGACGAAAGACGGTCTTCCGCCCAAGGATCTGCGCCTCTCTTTCGAGGCAGCGAACTCCATCCTCGATCAGGTCGAGAGGACACTCGATCCGGCTGCCGAACCCTTCGAGCTCTACCTCGAGCGGCTCTTCTACTCCCCCACGAGAGGGCTCTCCGGCCGCGCTGACCGCGTCGAGGTTCCCCTCCACCCAACTGCCTCGCCACTGCGGATCGCCGAGGTCAAGACGCGCTCTTTCCACGCCGAGCGCGACCCGCTCACCGGCGAGAGCGTACCGGGCGGCTTGCAAGCCCTGGCCTACCGCGAAGTCTTGCAGAGCGTCGGGTTCCCGTCCGTCGATGCCGTGGTGGAACTGGTAGACGAAAAACGGCTCTCCGCCGTGCCGCTCGAGCAGCATCCGCTGGTACGGCGACTCCGCCTGGATCTCTCCCGCCGGGACGAGCGCCTCGTCGATCTCATCGCCCAAGCCCGCAACGTCTTCTATTGCATCGCCAGCGGTCTCTTCACCGGCTACGATCGCTACCGGCTCCATGGAGCTACCGAGAACTGGCGCCTGCCGAAGATCATCGGTCAATTCGACTTGCTCAGTGAAGTGCCTCCCTGTAAGCCGTGTGTCGCCCGTTCGCGCCGAGTCTGTGCGCAAGCGCGAGAACCGGACGGGAAGCCACTGAGTGGTCTCTTCCGCTACGCTCCCCCGGCGCTCTTCTCCTATTGGGCCTGGTTCCATCGCCAGCTCAAGGCCGAGGAGCATGCCGAGCGCGAGCGCTTCTTCCACCTCACCCAGACGCCCGCGCCGCTCCTCGAGCAGGAAGGGATCACGTTGAGCGAGCTGCGCTTCCGCCAGCAGGACGGGCAACGCGTCACCTTCGAACGCCCTGGGCGCCGGCTCGACACCCGGATCCGCGAGGACGATACGGTCCTGATCACGCCGCAATGGCCGGACGGGCTCCGCGAGCGCATCCCCCGCCCGGGTGAGCTCTTCTCGGTGGAGGGGACCGTCGTGGCGCTCGGCGAGTACGAGATCACCGTCGAGTTGCGTGATCGGGTACCGCTGACACCCGATGGACACGACCCTCTCTACCGGATCGATCAGCTCACCGGCTGGGACATGCGCGCCTGGCAACTCGAAGGACTGGCCGATTTCTTCGTCTCCTCGATGACCGCAGCATCAGCCCGGGGCCGAGAAATCGACTGGCGGGAACTTCCGGCGCTCACACAGACTGTCCTCGGTCTCCGCCCGCCGAGCCTACCCCAGACCGCGTCGACGCTTCCCGGCTGGCTCGCCGGCGGACTCAACCAGTCGCAACGCCGGGCACTGGCCGCGGCACTCGCGCTCCAGCCGGGTGACCTCTTGCTCGTCCAAGGGCCACCGGGTACCGGCAAAACGGCACTCATCGCCGCGATCGTGCGTGGTCTCCTCGCCCGCGCGCTGCTCGATCCGGCACGACCCGCCGGCCGCCGTCCCGTCCTCGTCCTCACCAACACGCACCGGGCAGCCAACGAGGTGGTACGCAAGGTGCGGCAGGACGTACCCGAAGTTCTCCCCTTCCTCGTCCGCGTCGGCAGCGAGCGCGAGGACATGGAAGAGGAAGTTGCTGCCCAGACACTGGTCGCCCGCAGCGGGCTCTCCGCCCGCGTGCGCCGCCAGCCACCGGACAACGACGAAGCGGCGATCCAACGGTTGCTCGCCTCCAGCCGCCGGGCGCGCACGATCCGCGAGCATGCTGCTGTCTTCGTCGCCACGCTGGGTGCCGCCGACGCAGCCGAGCTGCGCGGACTGACCTTCGAGACCGTCATCGTCGACGAGGCTGGACAAGCCACCGAGCCAGCGTTCCTCCAGGCGCTGCGGCGCCTTCCCTTCGGCTATGCCGGGCGGCTCATCCTCGTCGGCGACGAGAATCAGTTGCCGCCGGTGGTGACCACGTCCGAGTCACCAGCGACGTGGCCCGACGTGGAACGGCTCGGCATCCAACCGGGCGATAGCTTGCGCACCTCCGCCTTCGAACGCCTGCATCGTCGCTATCCCGCTGCCTGTATCCGGCTGACCGAGCAATACCGGATGAATGACCCGATCTGCGACCTGGTGAGTCACGTCTTCTACCAGGACGAGCTGCGTCCAGCCGATCGGCGGATCGCCGACCGCCGCCTGGCGCACTGGTTAGACGAGCTCGGCGTGCCGATCCCTTCAGGGATCATCGGCCAGAGCCCACCGGTCGTCTACCTCGACACGAGCGATGACCCACTCGCTCGCGACAGCGGCGCCGTCTTCTCGGCCGACGACGAGGGACGGACGAACCAGCGCGAAGCCGAACTGATCGCTGCCGTGCTCGCTGAGTTTCTCCGCGACCTGCCCGAGTCGGCCCACCAGACTATCATCGATCAGATCGGCGTCATCTCGCCATACCGGCGCCAGAACACGCTCATCCGCCAAGAGCTCGCCCGCGCTCACCCAGCGCTCGCGCGCCTGCGCGTCGACACGGTCGATCGCTTTCAGGGAGGCGAGCGCGAGATCATCATCGTCAGCTTGGTCAACAGCAACCCAGCGGGCGAGATCGGTTCGCTCCACGCCGAGTGGCGCCGGCTCAACGTCGCGCTGAGCCGCGCCCGCAGCCTGCTCGTCTTCGTCGGCGATCGCCGCACCTTCACGGCTCCAGCCAAGAACGACAGCGAACACGAGGCCCGCGAGCGCTTCCGTGCGGTCTTCGAGCGGATCGAGCACCTGGCTGCTCGCGGCGACGCACGCATCCTCCCGACACGCGATCGCTTCACTGCGGGGCGACGAGATGACCGCTGAACGCCTGGTCATCGACCTGACGGCGCTGGCCGCGCGACTCGCTCGCCTCGGGGAGAACGGCATCGCCTGCATCCACCAGGCGGAACTGGGCGATCCGGAGGCCCTACCGGGCGGTGTCCTGCGTCTGCTCGGCGACCTCGGGTTGCTCGACTCCCCCCGCACCCGGATCCCGCCCTGTCAGGAGCACGATTGCCCCCTGATACCCTCCTGCCCGTACGTCACCGACTTCGCTCGCGATGCATCGTCGTCGCGGAGTGACCGTCCCAAGAGCGGTCGCAAATTCCAGGCGAATGAGCTGACCCGCCAGCTCGTCGCTGACCCCGAACTTCTCGCGCGCTTCCTGCCGAGCCATCCGATCGCCCAGTGGCTCGCCGCGCGCTTCGCTGAGTGTCCGGATTGGACCGTCTTCACCCTCGCCGAGGCCTGGCTCGAGGCAGCGCTCGCCGATCAGGAGCCAGCTGGTACCCCGGCCCAACCGCGTCCGACCGACTTCGCGGGCACGCGGCGGGAGCTCGCGGCTTGCGTCGCGCTTCTCGTCGGCCTCGGCTGGCTGGCCTGGGAGAACGAAGGACGCAATCTGCGCCTCGTCCAGCGCTGGTGGTAAGAAATCGCAGCACTCAGGCTGCACAAATGTCCTCTTCATCGTTGTCATACCGCACGAGACCGACGGCAATCTGGGTTTCTTGTGATCCGATCAGATATCATCACGCACAACGCACACCCGTTTCGGTTGCTGATACTCGATCAGCCCGCTATCATGGCTGACTCGGTACAGGTTGTTGAGGGTGCGTGAAGGGATGCGAGACATGCACGAGAACCAACGGATGACGCGGCGTAACGTCTTGCGGTTGGTCGCGCTCGGAGCCGTCGCCGCGAGCACGAGCGGACTCCTCGCCGCGTGCCGCGTTGGTCAGGCCACACCGACACCGAGCGAGGGTGCGCCCATCGCGTCGCCAGCACCTGGGACTCCGCCAACGGGCCCAGCCAAGACGACGATCGTGGTCGGTCTTCAAGCCGAGCCGGTCACGCTCGATCCGCACCAGGTCACGGACTACAACACGGGTCGCGCGGTCGATCCCATGTTCGAGCGGCTGGTGCGCTTCAAGGACGAGAGCACCGAACTCGAGCCGGGTCTTGCCGAGAAGTGGGACGTCAGCAGCGATGGCCTGACGTATCGCTTCTCGCTGCGCTCCGGCATCACCTTTCACGACGGAACACCGTTCGATGCCGATGCGGTCGTTTTCAGCATCCTCCGGCAGATCGATCCCAACCATCCCTACCACGATACCGGCGAGTTCGCCTATGCAGAGTTCACCTTCGGGAAGGTGCAGTCGGTCAAAGCTGTCGACCCGCAGACGGTCGAGATCGTGTTGAAAGAGCCCTATGCGCCGTTCTTGTCCAATGTCGCCATCCACGCAGCGTCGATCGTCAGCCCGGCCGCCGTGCAGAAGTACGGTCGAGACTTCTCGAAGAACCCGGTCGGTACCGGGCCCTTCCGTTTCGTCGAGTGGAAGCCCGGAGTCGAGGTCATCCTGGAGCGCAACCCCAACTGGTGGGGTGGGCAACCGCAGGTCGAGCGCTTGATCTTCCGACCGATCATCGAGGATCGGGCTCGCCTCACGGAGTTCGAAGCCGGCTCGATCGACTTCATCGTGAACATTCCGCCGGACGACCTGCCTCGTCTCAAACAGTCACCGAATGTGACGGTACTCGAGCAACCGGGCATGCACGTCTGGTACATCGTCTTCAACTGCCGTCGCGAGCCGTTCAACAAGAAGGAAGTCCGCCAGGCGGTCAACTACGCCATCAATAAAGAAGCCATCGTGAACGAGCTGCTCAAGGGGACCGGTGTCTTGGCCAAAGGACCGTTGCCGCCGGTTGTCTGGGGCTACACCGACGCTGTGCCGGACTATCGGTACGATCCAGCCAAGGCGAAGGAGCTCCTGGCCCAAGCCGGTTATCCCAATGGCTTCAAGGTAACGTTCTGGGTCCCCGAATCGGGTTCCGGTATGCAGCAACCCAAAGCGATGGGTGCTGCGATCCAAGCGGACCTCCGCGCAGTCGGAATCGAGGCCGAGATCCAGACCTTCGAGTGGGGCACGTATCTCGACAAGGTACTGGGAAACCCGGACGAACTCCCTGAAATGTTCGAGATGTCCTGGATCGGCGACAACGGTGATCCTGACAACTTCCTGTTCATTCTCCTGAGCGGCGATGCCTGGCCGCCGAACGGCTTCAACATGGGCTATTACAAGAACGAGCAGGTCGACGAGCTCCTGCGGCAGGCACAGCGTCTCAACGATCGCGCCAAGCGCGAGCAGTTGTATCAACAGGCGCTCAAGCTGCTCGTCGAGGATGCTCCGTGGGCCTGGATCGACCACGAGACGCAAATCGTGGCGATGAAGAAGTTCATCCAGGGCTTCAAGCTGCATCCGACCGGCGTGTTCCGGTTCCAGAACGTGACTCTGGCGAGCAGCTGACGGGGGATAATCGACGCTGTGCTGCTTCTGTGCAGGCTTCATCGAACAGCTCGGGGTGGGGCAGGTCGGCGCTCACCACGAGCCGACCCGCGTGAGAGGGCGAAGGCGGCATGGTCGCGTTTCTGATCCGTCGCATCCTCGGACTCGTCCTGGTCTGGCTGGGTGTGACGATCCTGGTTTTCTCCATCATGCACCTTGCACCCGGCGATCCAGCCATGATCATTCTCGGGCCGAAGGCGACGGCGGAATCGCTGGCTCGCCTCCGTCATGAACTGGGACTCGACCAACCGCTGCCGGTCCAGTACCTGCGCTGGCTCGGAAACGTCCTGCAAGGCGACTTCGGACGATCCCTCCAGCTCAAGCGGGACGTCTCCGAGTTGCTCTGGACGCGTTTTCGAGCCACCGCTCTGCTCGCGACAGCAGCGACCGTGATCGCTGTCGCGATCGGCTTGACCGCTGGTGTTGTCTCGGCGACCCGGCAATACAGCGTCTGGGACCGTGCGGCGATGCTCTTGGCCTTGCTCGGTTTCTGCCTTCCCGTCTTCTGGCTCGGTTTGATCCTGCAGATTGGACTGGCCTATCGGCTGCCGGTCTTCCCGGTCTCTGGGATGAATGCGCCGGGCCAGTCCGGGTTCCTCGATACGCTCCATCATCTCGTCCTTCCGGCAGTCACGCTGGGTATCGGCCCTGCTGCCGTGATCGCCCGAATGACCCGCTCGAGCGTGCTCGAGGTCATCCGACAGGACTTTGTCCGGACGGCGCGCGCGAAGGGACTGGCCGAGCGTGTCGTGATCCTTCGGCATGTCCTTCGCAACGCGCTCATCCCGGTCCTGACCATCGTCGGTCTCCAGGTCGGCTACCTCTTTGGTGGCGCGGTGCTCGTCGAGATGGTCTTCTCGTGGCCCGGCCTCGGACTTCTCATGGTCAACGGCATCCTGGCGCGCGACTTTCCGGTTGTCCAGGGTGCAGTGCTGGTCGTGGCGACGACGTACGTGCTCGTCAATCTTCTGGTCGACGTGCTGTACACACTCGTTGATCCGCGCGTCCGAACGTGAGAGCGTGGAACGATGGAGACGGTAAAAGCGCTTCCACTCACCAAGAGCCGACGAGCGTCCCTGAGCGCCTGGCAGCGGTTCCTCAAAGACCGCTGGGCTGTCGCAGCGCTCCTGTTCCTGGCCGTTCTCGCTGTCGTTCTCGTTGTCGGTCCGGCCGTCGCGCCCCACGATCCCCTCAAGACCAACCTCGGCATGCGACTGAAACCCCCCGGTACACCAGGGTATCCTCTCGGTACCGACGAGCTCGGCCGCGACGTGCTGAGCCGGCTCCTGTACGGCGCACGCCCCTCCATCGGTGTCGGTTTCGCGGCTGTCGGTGTCGCCATGCTCGTCGGTGTGCCGATCGGGCTTCTGGCTGGCTACTTCGGTGGACTTCTCGATACCGTCGTCTCCCGTATCGTCGACGTGCTGCTCGCCTTCCCGTACGTGCTCCTCGCCATCGCGATCGTCGCTGCGCTCGGCCCCGGCCTCTTCAACGCGATGTTGGCGGTCGGGATCGCCGGTGTGCCGTACTATGTCCGCATCGTCCGGGCGAGCGCACTCGCGCTCCGTGACCAGGAATTCATCCAGGCGAGTCGCGCGCTCGGTGCCGGTCACGGACGCATTCTGTTCCGTCACGTCTTGCCGAATGCCTTGTCACCGTTGATCGTGGCAGCGACACTCGATGTGGGCTGGATGATCACGGCGGCCGCCGGTCTGAGTTTCCTGGGGCTCGGTGCGCAGCCTCCGCAGCCGGAGTGGGGCGTCATGCTGAGCGACGGGCGACAATACGTCGGTGTCGCTCCCCATCTCGCGCTGGTGCCCGGTTTCGCCATCTTCAGCGTCGTTCTCGCCCTGAACCTGGTCGGCGATGGCTTGCGGGATGCGCTCGACCCGCGGCTACGCGGTGTGACGGCGCAGGAATGAGAAAGGAGCGGAGACGATGCAGCCCTCGACCTTTTCGATCGTTGCGGTCGATCTGGCGACCGGTGAACTGGGAGTCGCTGTCGCCTCCAAGTTCCTCGCCGTCGGTGCCGTCGTCCCCTGGGCGCGTGCCGGCGTCGGCGCCGTCGCCACCCAGTCCTATGCGAACGTCTCCTACGGGCCGACCGGCCTCGAGCTCATGGCAGCTGGCTATTCGGCTAGCGAGACGCTCGCTCGTCTTCTCGCCGACGACCCGGAACGCGAGTTGCGCCAAGTCGGCATCGTCGATGCGCGCGGCGGCACGGCGACCTTCACCGGGAGTGCCTGTCACGCGTGGGCCGGCGGCCGTACGGGGCCAGGGTACGCCGTACAGGGAAACATCCTCACCGGCCCGGAAGTGGTCGACGCCATGGCCCATGCCTTCGAGACGACCGAGGGCCCACTGGCAGCGCGTCTTCTGGCAGCACTGGCGGCTGGCGACGCAGCGGGAGGAGACCGGCGTGGGAAACAATCCGCTGCGCTCCTCGTCGTCAAGGAGCGCGGCGGCTACGGCGGCTACACCGATCGCTTCATCGACCTCCGGGTCGACGATCATCCCGAGCCAGTCGCTGAACTCCAGCGTCTGTATGGAATCTGGCGCCTCTATTTCGAGAAGCCGAAGCCAGAAGATCGCCTCTCGCTCGAAGGCGCCGTGCTCGTCGAGCTCCAGGAACTCATGCGCGCTCTCGGCTACTACCAGGGACCGGTGCACGGCCAGTGGGACGAGGCAACGCGCCGCGCTTATGCCACGCTCATCGGCAACGAGAACTTCGAGGAGCGGATCCCGCTCGATGCCGACTGGATCGACCGGGCTGTCCTGGAGTATCTCCGGGCTCTCGCTCACCGACGCGAGACGCCCAACGCAGGGGGTGTTGCGCACTGACTTCCCCCGGCTGCCAAGGCAGTCGGTCGCGACGAGGAGGTTGCACTGCGTGCCGAGGGTGCGAGCGTTGCGAACGCTCGCACCCTCCAGCGATTCACCACAAACCACGCCGCCCGACGTACGAGATGGCGAGAGCGACCGTCAACGCGAGAGCACCGACGAACACGAACCATCCCCACCGCTCGGTCGCACCGTGAATCTCGACGAAATTCATGCCCCAAAGACCCATCAGGATGGAAAGACCGCCGAGCTACTGGCCAGTACCGTCAGTCGCCGGATACCGATCTCCGTTCGCGCTTCCCGATGGACTCCCCCGAGGGCACGGCGCTCTTGGATGAAATCAAGAACTTCCGACCGCAGCAGATTCTCGCCAGTGGACCATTCCAATTCGATTACGGCAGCATCACGAACTCGCAACTCACGCTCGTCAAGAACCCCAACGGCGTCAACGCGGACCAGGTTCTATTCGACCGGCTCGTGATCTACAACGGCGAAACACCCGACGTCACCCCGTTGGTCCTGGCCGGCGATGTCGATTACGCTACCCACGGTTTCCCGCCGGCAACGGAAAAGGCCTTCCAGCAACAGGGACTCCGCATCATCCGACCGCCGGTCTACTCTGGTCCCGCCCTCCTGTTCAACCTCGACAAACTTCCGGAGTTCCGCGACAAGCGCGCTCGCCAGGCGCTTGCCTACGCGATCGATCGCGCCCAGAACGGGACGGTCGCCTTGGGTGACTCCGGAAAAGCGGTCAAGTATATGGCCGGCTTTTCCGACATCCTGGTTCCCGACTGGATCGCTCAGGCCGATCTCGCCAAGCTGAATACCTACGACCACAATCCCGATCGGGCGGCGGAACTCCTGCAACAAGCTGGCTGGCGCAAGAACGGTGACACCTGGCAGACCCCCGAAGGAAAGAACGCCGAATACGAACTCCTCTTCCCGGCAGAGTACGCTGACTGGTCAGCCAGCGCCCAGAACGTCGCCGATCAGTTGACTCGCTTCGGCATCAAAGTGGCGCCGCGCAGCGTGACGTACTCCCAGCAACCGATCGAGGTCGATAAGGGGAACTTCCAGCTCGCCATTCAGGCCTGGGGATCGACGACCAACCCGCATCCTCACTTCGCCTTCGTCCAGGACCTCTTCACGCACAATATCCCCATCGCCGCCAACCAGGGCGGCCGCGGTATGGGCTTCGAACTGAAGCAAAAGACCGATATCCTCGGTGAGGTCGACCTGGAGCAGCTGGTCGTGGATGCCGGGCTCGGGCTCGATGCCGAGATGCAAAAGGCCAACGTCACCAAGGTCGCCCTCGCGTTCAACGAACTCCTCCCCATGATCCCGCTTTTCGAGCGGTACGGAAACAACCCGGTCCGCGAGGGGGTGCGTGTCCAGCCCTGGCCACCCGACAACGACCCGATCTATCTCAATGCCCCGTACGGCGACAATTTCGCGGTCATGATGATCTGGACGGGTCGTCTCAAGCCCGTGTGATCGAGCTGTGTCGTGGCCCACTGCGAGGGGAGACCACCCTCGCAGTGGGCGCTCCAAACAGGATCATGAGTCGCGTCTACCATCTCGAGAGGACTCGGTGAGCGATGCCATCCCCGATCGAAGCCGTTATGGTCGGTGCCGGTAACCGCGGAACACTCGCCTACGGAGCGTATGCCAGGCGACTTCCCTGGGATCTGCGCTTCGTGGCAGTCGCGGAGCCGAACGACGAGCGCCGTCTCCGCTTCGCCAGCGAGCACGGCATTCCGCCTGAACGTCAGTTTCGTTCCTGGCAGGAACTCGCTGAACGGCCGCAACTGGCCCCAGCCCTCGTCAATGCCACGATGGACCGCGACCATTACCCCAGTACGATCGCTTTCCTCGAAGCCGGCTACCATGTCCTGCTCGAAAAGCCGATGGCGACGACCCCTGAGCACTGCATCGCGCTGGTCGAGACCGCGCACCGCCACGGTCGGCTACTCCAAATCGCTCATGTCCTCCGCTATGCGCCCTTCTTTCGTACGATCTACGATCTGGTGCACAGTGGTCGCCTGGGGGAGATCGTTTCGCTCGACTGGCGCGAGAATCTCTCTTACTATCACTTCGCGCATAGCTTCATCCGCGGCAACTGGGCCAATACCGAGCGGACGAGCCCGATGATTCTCACCAAGTGTTGTCACGACCTCGATCTCCTGGTGTGGATACTCGATCGGCCCTGCGAGCGCCTTGCCTCCTTCGGCTCACTGACTCACTTCACCCCGGCGAACGCCCCACCAGGCGTTCCCGACCGTTGCCTGGACGGTTGCCCGATCACCGACGAGTGTCCTTACTTCGCCCCCCGCATCTACCTCGTCACCGCTCATGGTGGCGCCTTCCAGCACGCCGTCTCACCCGATCCCAGTCCAGAGGCGATCCTGGAAGCCCTACGGACTGGCCCCTACGGACGCTGTGTCTATCACTGCGACAACACGGCTGTCGATCATCAGGTCGTCCTAATGGAGTTCGCTGGACAGTTGGCAGTCTCGCTCACCATGCAAGGTTGCTCGCACGTCGAAGGGCGAACGGTCCGCATCGATGGCACGCGCGCCACCCTGCTCGCGAACGAGTCACGGCGCGAGATCGTCGTCGTTGACCACGCGACCGGCGACAGCGAAACGATCCGACTCGGCCCGCCACTCGGCGGACACGGTGGTGGCGATCTCGGTCTCATCCGCGCTTTCGTCCGCGCCGTCCGCGGTGAGCGCTCGGATGTCCTCACGAGCGCGCAGCAAGCGGTCGAAAGTCACCTGCTCGCCTTCGCTGCCGAGGAAGCACGCCTCACGCGCACAGTCGTCGATCTCCCCGCGTTTCGGAACCGAATAGGGGTGAGTCATGTCGTTGCTTCAGACTGAGATCGAGAGCCAGCCTTCGATCCTCCAGCGATTGCTCGATCTCGCGCGACCACTGGCGATCGAAGCAGCCGCTCGCATTCGCGCATTCGATCCCCATTACGTCGTCATCGCCGCCCGCGGCAGTTCCGACAATGCGGCTCGTTACGCGCAGTATCTCTTCGGTGCCGTCAACCGACTCCCGGTTGCCCTGGCTACCCCCTCGCTCTTCACGCTCTACCACCAACCACCTGCGCTCCGCGATGCCCTCGTCATCGGGATCAGTCAGAGTGGCCAGTCTCCCGACATCGTCGCCGTACTCGAGGAGGCTCGGCGCCAGCACGCCTTGACGCTCGCCGTCACCAACGACCCCGCCTCACCCCTGGGGCAGGCGGCCGAACTCGTCTTCCCGCTTTTCGCCGGCGAGGAGCGCGCGATCGCCGCCACCAAGACGTACACTAGCCAGCTCCTCGCGCTCGCCATGCTCAGCACTGCCCTCCACCCCTCGCCCGAGCGCTGGAGCGAGCTCCAGGGCATCCCCACTGCAGTCGCGCGAGCGATCGAGCAGGCGGAGCCAGCCTGCGCTGCCGCCGCAGCATTCCGGGACGAGCAGCGGCTGGTCGTCATCGGCCGAGGCTTCAACTACGCTACCGCTTTCGAAATCGCCCTCAAACTCAAGGAACTCTGTGCGCTCGTCGCCGAGCCGTACTCGTCCGCCGATTTCCGCCACGGCCCCATCGCCATGGTCGAGCCTGGCTTCCCGGTCGTTGCGATCGCTGTGTCGGGAGCCGTCCTCGACGACATCGTCTCCCTGCTCGACGATCTCGAGCGGCGTCGGGCCGCTCTTATCCTGATCTCCGATCGTCCCGAGCTCCTCGCGCGCGCTCAGCTGCCCTTCCAGCTTCCGTCCGGTGTCCCAGAATGGCTTTCGCCCATCGTCGGGGTCATACCCGGCCAACTCTTCGCCAGCGCGCTCGCCCGGGCGCGCGGGCTCGATCCCGACCGACCGCGTGGCCTGCAGAAGATCACGCGGACGCGATGAGGATCGCCGCATGCGCTTCGTCCTGGCCGGAGCCACACTGATCGACACCGGAATCGCTGACCCAGCAGCCTGGCTCGTCGTCGGCGACTCCGCCATCGCGGCGGTCGGAGCCACTGCCCACGGAACGGGTCCGGTCATCGACGCGACCGGTCTCCTGGTCGTTCCCGGTTTCATCGACCTCCACACGCATGGCGGTGGCGGATTCGCCCTGCACACGACGGAACCGGAGGAAATCGTCGCCTATGCGGCCTGGGTCCCGCGGACTGGTACGACTGCCTTCCTCATCAACGTGGTCGGGGTACCCGACGGCCTGCCCGAACGCCAGCTGGCCGCCGCGGCCACAGCCATGACCCTCGCACGCCGGGGTGCGGAGCCACTCGGCATCTACCTCGAGGGCCCGTACCTCAACCCGAAGCGGCGTGGCGCTCATCACCCCTCCTGGCTCCGCGCACCCGACCGCACCGAACTCTCCCGCCTCCTCGCCGTGAGCCGCGGCTTCCTCCGCGTCATGACACTGGCCCCGGAACTGCCTGGTGCCGAGGAACTCGTGCACCTGCTCGTCACGCATGGGGTGACGGTCGCGCTCGGGCACACGGACGCCACCTATGAGCAAGCCCGGCGTGCCTTCCAGGCTGGTGCCCGTCTGGTGACGCACTGTTTCAACGCCATGCCGCCGCTCCTGCACCGTGCCCCCGGCCCGATCGGGGCGCTCGTCGAGGTCGACCACGCCGTCGGTGAACTGATCGCTGACGGACACCACGTCGTACCACCCGCGATGCGCGTCCTCATTCGCGCACTCGGACCGCAGCGCACGGCCATCGTTACCGATGCGCAGCCAGCCGCGGGCCTCCCGACAGGCACGAGTTTCTCGTTCGCTGGCTTGCCGGCGCACGTCGACGGGCAGGTCGCTCGCTTGAGCGATGGCACACTGGCGGGGAGCATCCTGACCATGGACCAGGCGCTGCGCAACCTCGTCTCGCTCGTCGGGGTGCCGCTGGCGGACGCCGTCACCATGCTGGCCACCACACCGGCCCGCGTCGCCGGTGTTGCCGAGCGCAAGGGACGACTGCTCCCCGGCTACGATGCCGATTTCGTCGTCCTGAACGCCGACCTGCAGGTGATCGCGACCTACTGCCGGGGCCAGCTCGCCCACGCGACCGCCGAGTGGCACGACCGCCTCGCTGCTGCTGGTCTCCGCGTGTCCGCGAGCGTCGACGAGGAGCAGGCGCAGTGACGCTCCACGATCCCTTCGCCGCTGCCTGGGCAGTTGTCCTCGATGGTTCGGCGCGCGATGCCTACGCCGGGGCTGTCGCGCTCGTCCTCAATCGCCGCGGCGTGGTCCTCCGTGCGGCCACAGGCTGGGCCTGCCGCGAGCCAGAGCGCATCCTGATGACCGTGGAGACCGTCTTCGACCTCGCCTCGCTGACCAAGGTTGTCGCCACCCTTCCCTGCATTCTCCAGCTGGTCGCGCTGGGCGAGCTGGACCTCGAGACACCCGTCAGAACGGTCCTTCCACCCCTCCGGGCTGCACCCTGGAGCGGTCGCGTGACGGTCCGCCAACTCCTCAGTCATACCAGTGGGCTCCCCGCCTGGTTACCGCTCTGCCTGAGGGCGCACAGCCCGGACGAGTATCTCGCGGCGATCGCTCAGACCGAACTCGTCGCGCGACCCGGTACTCAGGTCATTTACAGCGATCTCGGTTTCATCCTGCTGGGCGAGATCGTCCGCTCGCTGACCGGGCACGACATCGCCACTCTCGCTCGACGGGAGGTTTTCGCGCCGCTCAGCTTGCATGCGACCTGCTTTCGCCCGCCACCGGATCTCCGGCCACGCAGCGCGGCGACGGAGCGAGGAAACGCGTTCGAGCGTTCCCGCGCGGGACCACCGGGTGCGCGCTACACCCCGTGGCGGGAAGCCGTCATTTGGGGTGAAGTCCACGATGGCAATGCCTTTTACGGTCTGGAGGGGATCGCTGGACACGCTGGGCTCTTCGCGCCAGCTGATGAGCTAGCCCGTTTCGCCCAGTTCTGGCTGGACCACGGACGCTGGGAGGGACGCCAGCTCTTGCCGTCCTCCCTCGTCAGCGAGGCGACCAGGCCCCAGGCCCCCGGCCGCGGTCTGGGATGGATGCTGGCCTTCAGCGGTACGGCCGCAGCACGTGGACTTCACCCCACTGCCTACGGACACACCGGCTTTACCGGCACCTCCCTTTGGATCGACCCCGAACGCGAGCTCGTGATCATCCTCCTGACGAATCGCGTCCATCCCGTCGTGCGTGCCGGCATCGAGGCAGTCCGAGCAGCCTTCACCGAGGCCGTCGCCCGAGCCGCTCGGGAGGTCGGCTGACGATGCGGACGGCCCTATCGGGCAACCGTCTCTGTATCGGTCTGCTCTCCGGCACCTCCGCAGACGCGATCGATGCCGCCCTCGTCCGCATCAGGGGTGCCGGGCCGGAGGCACAGCTGCACCTTCTCGCCTACCGAGCCCGACCGTTCCCACCCCTCGTGCGGCGAGAACTTTTCCAGCTCTTCGAGCAGGCACCGCCGGCACTCGAACGACTCTGTACGCTCCACGTCATCCTCGGTGAGCTGTTCGCCGAGGCAGCGATGACCCTCTGCCGGGCAGCTGGTTGCTCGCTGGACGAGGTCTTCGTGATCGGCTCCCACGGACAGACGGTTTGGCACCAGCCAGCGCCCAGCTCACTCCTGACGCTCGCTGCCCGCGGAACGCTCCAGATCGGCGATCCAGCGGTCATCGCGGAGCGCACTGGCGTGCCGGTCGTCGCCGATTTCCGGGCCGCTGATATGGCTGCGGGTGGGCAAGGGGCTCCGCTGACACCATACCTCGACTGGGTCGTCTTGCGTCATCCGACGCGCCACCGTGCCATCCAGAATATCGGTGGCATCGGCAACGTCACGTACCTTCCAGCGAGTGCCCCGCGCGAGGACGTTTTCGCTTTCGATACCGGTCCCGGGAACATGGTGATCGACGGCGTCGTCCAGCTCCTGACCACCGGAGAGCTCGACTGCGACCGAAACGGGGCACTCGCCGCCCAGGGGCGCGTCGATCGCGTGCTTCTCGAGCGCTTGCTGGCCGATCCCTTCCTCGATCAGCCCCCGCCCAAAACGACGGGTCGCGAGCGCTACGGTTTGCCGTTCGCCCGACAGCTTTTGAACGAGTTCGGTCTTCCCGCTGGCATCCTCCGCGACCCGCGCGTCCCAGCGACCCTCCGCCAGCGAGCCTGTGACCTCGTCGCCACGGTCACGGCCTTCACCGCTCACGCGATCGCGGAGTCCTACCGGCGCTGGCTCCCACCGATCGACGAGGTCGTCGTGAGCGGCGGTGGCGCCCGCAACCCCTCCCTCATGAGGGTCCTGCGCGATCTCCTCGCGCCAGTCCCCGTCGTCCCGGTCGAAGCGCTCGGGCTCGACAGCGCCGCCAAGGAAGCGATGCTCTTCGCCCTGCTGGCCCATGACGCCTGCTTCGGGCTGCCGACCAATGTGCCGAGCGCGACCGGTGCCCGGCGTGCTGTCACGCTCGGTTCATTGACCCCACCTAACGGTTGGAAAGAACGAGCGAACCGAGAGGAGGAACAGCCGTGAGCCAGGACGCGAGCCGATCCATGCCGCTCCTTCCCCCACCACGTGAACTCGAGCTCGGTGCGCCACAGGACAGTTTTTGGCTCGATGCGGATGTGAGCATCGTGCTCAGTGCCCGCGCCACGGACGAGACGGTGGCAACGGCTCGCCTTCTCCAAACCGCTATCCAGGTTGCCACCGGCCTGCTCCTTCCCATCCGGCGGACACTGCGCCCACTCGAGGAAAGCAGGTCGATCGTGCTCCTTCGTGCCGACCGCGACGGCCCCGTACCACCCACCGATCTCGCTTCCGCGGGTCCGGAAGGCTAAGCCCTATCCGTCGGGCAGCAGCGACTGCTCGTCCTCGCCACGGCGGAACGCGGGCTCTTCTATGGCGTCCAGACCCTCCGTCAACTCCTTCGAACACAGGGGCGTCTGCTCCCGGCGCTCTCCATCCGCGATTGGCCTGTGCTCCCCAACCGTGGTGTCATGCTCGACGTCTCGCGCGGCAAAGTGCCCACGCTCGAGACGCTCTTCCGCTTGGTCGAGAACCTCGCAGCCTACAAATACAATCACGTTCAGCTCTACATCGAGCACCCCTTTCACTTCCCGAGTCACCCGGAGATCGGTGCCGGCTCCGATCCATTGACCGCTGACGACATCCTCGCGCTCGATGAGCACTGTCGTGCTCATCACGTCGAACTCGTCCCGAACCTCCAGTCGTTCGGACACCTGCGACGCTTGCTCTCGCTGCCCCGCTACGCCCATCTCGACGAGGTCGGTTGGCAGTGGAGCCTGACACCAGCCCGCGAGGAGACCTATCAGCTCCTCGACGAGCTGTACGCCGACTTCTTGCCCAATTTCACGTCGTCCTGGCTCAACGTCGATTGCGACGAGACCTGGGACCTCGGAACGGGTCAGTCCAGGGCACTGGCCGAACGTCTCGGCAAGGGGCGCCTTTATCTCCAGCACATCCTGCGTGTCCGCGATCTCGCCGCCAAGTATGGCCGCCGCATCATGGTCTGGGCCGATA
The DNA here is from genome assembly GCF_000021685.1 of Thermomicrobium roseum DSM 5159. Taxonomy (GTDB): domain Bacteria; phylum Chloroflexota; class Chloroflexia; order Thermomicrobiales; family Thermomicrobiaceae; genus Thermomicrobium; species Thermomicrobium roseum. Next base: position 701,793 of record NC_011961.1, read on the forward strand.
TCCTGCTTCACTTCCCCGACCTGGTTGCCGAGCTTACCGATGACATCGTGCTCCTCGACTGGTGGTACGAGGCACAGGATCATTACCCCTCAGCCGTGCTTCTCGGCTCGCTGGGGCGCACCTTCTGGGTCTGCCCCGGCACGTCGAGCTGGAACACCTTGTTCCCGCGTATCGAGAATGCAATCGGAAACATCCGTACCTTCGTGCGCGATGGGCTCGCTGCTGGCGCGAGTGGGATGTTGCTCACGGACTGGGGTGACTACGGGCACTACCAACTTCTCTCGCTTTCCTGGTACCCCTACCTGTTCGGTGCCGCTGTTGCGTGGTCCGGCCCCGACATCGAACTGGACCACTTCGATCGCGCCTTCGCGCTCCTCTTCCTCGACCGCCCAGCCGACGACGCGAGCGTGCGCGCGATCCATCGCCTGGGGCGCGCGGTGACCTTGCCGAGCCTTGGCTTGCCGAACCGCTCCAACAGTGCCCTGGCCCTCTTCGACGAGCCGCTCGCCGGTCGCCTGATCGAGCGGACCGACCCGCACGACCTGGAGGAACTCGCCGAAGCGGCCCGCGCGGCGCTTCGCGCCTGGGTCGCGCTGCCCGATGCGCAACTCCGACACGACTACACTTTCACGGCGCGTCTGGTCGTCTTCGCCGCCGAGAAGCTCCTCGCGAGCCAACGCGTACGTCGATTGCTCGGATCCCTGCCCGATCCAGCCGACGAGAACGGGCGATCACGGGGGCTCACGCAGCTCGACGAGGCGATCGCGAGACTCGATGCACAACGGTCGCTCCTCGAGCGCCTCGCTCGTGAGTTCGAGCAGCGTTGGCTGGCCCATGCCCGACGGAGCGAGATCCACCAGACGCTCGACCGTTTCACGGCGCTCGGCCAGCGTTATCAGGCAGCGATCGCCTGGCTCCGCGAGCAGCGTGAACGGTACGCCAGCGGCCTGCCAGTCGATGCCACGCTCGCGACCTACTCGCCCGGCCCCTATCATCCACTCTGGGAGGAAGGAGTGCAGAAGTTGCTGGAGCTCGTCCGCCTGGCTGGACCGGACAGCCTCCCAGCCCAGCTTCGCGAGTCGCTGGAACGCGAAGGACTGCTCGGGGGAGCAGGCTGACCACGCGGCACAGCACCCAGGCGACCGGCGCAGCGCAGGTAGGACGCCGAGCGCGCTGCGCCGGTCCTCACGCTCTGGCGTGCAACTCCTGCAGCGCCAGGCGCACCGCCCCGCGCGTCGCCTCCTCGACCAGCGTCACCGGTCCGACCGCCGACGGAAGCTGTCCGAGCAGTCGCTCGCGCAAGAGCGACGAATGCAGGAGGATGCCGCCGCCGAGCGCCAGCGGGCTCGCGTTCAGCTCGAGATGCGCCCGGACCACCTCGACCGACCGGGCCAGCTCGGTCGCCGCCTCCTCGACGATGGCCGTCGCATGCGGGTCGCCAGCCGATGCGAGATCGAGCACCCGCGGCGCGAACCACGCCAGCGCTGCCGGCGCACCCCGCACGCGCTGATAGACCAGCGGAACGAGCTCCTCCGGCGCGGTCAGTCCCCAGAACGCGAGTGCCGCCTCGAGCAGCTCATGGGCCTCTGCCCGACCATCGGCCGTCCGGGCCGCGAGTCGCAGTGCCTGCTGGGCGATCGCGAACCCGCTGCCCTCGTCACCGAGCAGATATCCCCAACCACCGGCGCGCGCGGTGCGACCGTCCGGTGCTCGCCCGAAACAGATCGACCCGGTACCGCTGACGAGCGCCAGACCCCAACCTTCGGGGCAACCTGCCGCCAGCACCAGCTCGCTATCGCTGACCAAGAGAAGCCGCTCGGCGAGCGAACGAACCCGGAGTGCTGTGCTGACCCGCTCGCGGTCGCCCTGCCGGTCGACCCCGGCGAGCCCGAGACACGCCACTTTCACCGGCGCATCGCTCGCAACACCGGCAGCCCTGCGGGCAGCCTGAATCGCGACCTCCACTGCAGCGACGACCCCTTCGAGCCCCACGATCTGGAGATTGCTCGAGCCGGTCGTCCCGACGCCGAGGATTCTTCCCTGCGCGTCAGCCAGCGCCGCGCGGGTCGTGCTCCCGCCACCATCGATCCCGAGCAGAAGCTCAGCCGCCATCGCTCTCCTCGAGGGCGGCCCGCACGAGCCCACCGGCACGTCCGAGCCGCGACCGGGCTTCTGCAGCATCGACTCCCGCGATCGCCATCACGATCGCCGTCTTCGGCTCGCCGCCCGCCTCCTGGAGCACGCGCTGCGCATCCTGCTCGCTGAGTCCAGTCGCCTCCATCACGATGCGCACCCCGCGCTGCCAGAGCTTGCGGTTCGTGGGTCGCACATCGACCATCAGGTTCCCGAACGTCTTACCCAGCCGCACCATCACCGTCGTGCTCAAAGCAGTGAGCACAAGCTTCTGGGCCGTCCCGGCCTTCATGCGGGTCGAGCCAGCGATCACCTCCGGGCCGACGACCGGCGCGATCACCAAGTCAGCCAGATCGGCCAGCGGCGCGGGCCGATTGCACACGAGCACGGCCACGTAGGCGCCACGCTGCCGCGCTTCGCGGAGCGCCCCGCGCACGTAGGGCGTCCGTCCGCTCGCGCTGATCCCGAGCACGACGTCATCCGGCCCGATGCCCAGCGCAGTCAGCTCGCGCGCGCCCGCCTCCTCGTCGTCCTCGGCAGCCTCGACCGGTCCGGTCAGCGCCGCCGGCCCGCCAGCGACCAGCGCGACGATCCGACCCGGCTCCAACCCGTAGGTCGGGATGCACTCGATGGCATCCAGCATCCCCAACCGGCCGGACGTCCCAGCACCGACGTAGACCAGGCGCCCACCCCGGCGCATCCGCTCGACGACCACGTCCGCCAGTGCGGCGATGGCAGTCCGCTCGGCCAGCACTGCCGGAATCACCCGCGTCTCTTCCTCCAGGATCAACTCCACGATCGCCTGGCTCGAGAGCTGGTCGATCTGCCGCGTCCGCGGGTTCACCGACTCGGTCGTTGCCTGCCGCAGCTCGTCCTGCTCGTCCATCCGTCCGCTCCGCTCCTGCCACCGGCCGAAAGTGAAAAACCCGGCAATCGCTCGGACTGGTCGACCCCTGCGCCTGACTGCCGAAACCGCACCTGCAGCGTGCAGGATAGCATGCCTGTCACCGGGCTGCAGACATCGGATACGCACGGCGACCTTTCACGATCCGCCAGCGACCCAGGCAATCGCGCCCGCACGCCATCACCCAGACCACCCGCCTCGCCGTACCGAGCATGAGCCGGCAACGAGCGAAGCGGGGAATCGCTCGCCTCGCGCCGCCTCAGCGCGCCACCACTCGGCCCGATCCGCGAGCACCGACCAGCGTCGCAGCGTCAGCCAGTGACGCCAGCTTCTGTCCATCACCCGCCCGTGACCCAGCGAGCGCACCTCTCGGCCGGTTACTGGCCACCGCCCGCCTACCGGGCGAGCGCGGCTGCTCCCCAGCCAGGCGCTCCTGTGCGATCATTGCGCTCGGTAGCGACTGATCGAGCGCGCCGCCTTCTGACCCACGAGCGCACGCCGGCAGACGAGAGGAGGAGTCCGATGCCCACCACGATCACCCAAATCGAGACCTACGATGTGCGCTTCCCCACCTCGCTCACCCTGGCCGGTTCCGACGCCATGCATCCTGACCCCGACTATTCGGCCGCCTACGTCATCCTCCACACCGATTCCCCCGGTCTGGAAGGGCACGGTCTCACCTTCACCATCGGCCGCGGCAACGAGCTCTGCGTCGCCGCCATCCACTCCCTCGCTCCGTTCGTCGTCGGCCAGCGGCTCGAGGAGATCGTCGCCGACTTCGGTCGCTACTGGGATCGCCTCACCAACGACGGTCAACTCCGCTGGGTCGGTCCGGAAAAAGGCGTACTGCATCTGGCGACCGCTGCGGTGATCAACGCGCTGTGGGACCTCTGGGCCAAGGCCGTCGGCAAGCCGGTCTGGAAGCTGCTGGCCGATCTCACGCCCGAAGAAATCGTCCGCCTCGTCCCCTTCCGCCACATCACCGATGCACTGACGCCGGACGAGGCTCTCCACCTCCTCCGCCAGCAGGCACCGACGCGCGCCGAGCGCGAACGGGAACTCTTCCGCTCCGGCTACCCCTGCTATACCACCTCGGCGGGCTGGCTCGGCTACTCGGACGAGCAGGTCGCCGCACTGGCCCGCCAGGCGATCGACCAGGGCTTCACTGCTATCAAGATGAAGGTAGGGCAAGACCTCGCTCACGATCGCGCCCGCGCTGCGCTCCTGCGCCAAGTCATCGGACCGGACCGCAAGCTGATGATGGACGCCAACCAGCGCTGGGACGTCCCCCAAGCGATCGCCTGGATGCGGGAGCTGGCCGAGTTCGACCCCTGGTGGATCGAAGAGCCCACCCATCCCGACGATGTCCTCGGCCACAAGGCGATCGCGGAAGCCATCGCACCGATCGGCGTCGCCACCGGCGAGCACGTGGCCAACCGCGTCGTCTTCAAGCAGCTGCTCGCCTCCGGCGCCATCCGCTTCTGCCAGATCGATGCCTGCCGGCTCGGCGGCGTGAACGAGGTCATCGCCGTCCTGCTCATGGCCGCCAAGTTCGGGGTGCCGGTGTGCCCGCACGCCGGCGGCGTCGGCCTCTGCGAGTACGTTCAGCACCTCTCCATGTTCGACTACATCGCGGTGAGCGGCAGCCTGGAGCACCGGATGATCGAGCATGTCGATCATCTCCACGAGCACTTCGTCGACCCGGTCACGGTGCGGAACGCCCGGTATCTCCCGCCGCAGCGACCGGGCTACTCGATCGAGATGAAGCGCGAGTCGCTCGAGCAATACCGCTGGCCAGATGGTCCGGTCTGGCGCGAGCTGCGGCAGCGTGCCCCGGCGAGCGAACAGCGCTGAGACTGTCGCCGTGCTGATGCGTCCGAGCGGCGCGCGTCCCGCGCTCTCCGCTCGATCGCGGTCGCCAGTTGGACGGAACACCGAGCCGCCTCCGGAATCGGGGCCGACGCCGGCACCGATCTCACCGCACTGCAACGACCCTCGGGCGACGGGTCCTTCGAGCAGACCGCCATCGCGATCCGGCAGCCCACTGCTCACCCGACTCGGGTCGAGCGAGCAGCCTCGGCTGGCCGAGCCGCAGCGGATACCAGGCCGTCAGACGCGCCCTGCCCTGCGGTCACGTCATCCCGATGGCGACCGAGCGTCGGGAGCGTCCTCCGACTCGCAGCCCGCCGATGGTCCGTCCCGGGCATCGCCCACGGCACGTCGCTGAGCGGATCGTCCCGCGCTCACCAGATCGAGGGATCGTAATCGGCGCTCCAATCGTGGAGCGTGCCGGACGGCCCCTCCCAGTAGAGATTGCCGGCGTCGTCCATCCAGGTCGGGTCAGGATTTTCGCCGCTCAACGCCTGGCTCCACTCTTCGGCCATCCAGGTATTGAAGGCATCGTGCTCGGGGTCGTAGAGACCGCCACCGCTCGAGTACAAGTCGCTGTACAGGTCGCCGGAGAAGTCGTAGCCACCGCTGTCCCAGCCGACATCAGCGAACGGGTCCTGGAAGCCGTACAGAGGCGTGCCGTAATCGAATCCACTCCAGTCCCAGGCGGGCGTCATCTCGCCGCCGTACCCCATCCCGCCACCAGCGACCCAGACGTCTGGCACCGGCCCACCCTGGAGCGGCCCCGGCTGCTCGATCAGTTGCTGTTCGGCGTCCTGCAGTACCTGCGGGAGCTGGGGCACGTACTCGTCCAGGAGCCCATAGGGAGCGATGAAACTGACGATGTACCCGGTCCAGCCATCGCTCAAGATCCAGAGCACCGCCTCGTAGGGCTGTCCGTTCTGGACCGCTGCGTAGGCCAACTCGATCGCCGGCCAACCGGCAAAGGACACCCACTGCGCATGGTACGCATAGAGTTGCTCGCTCTGCTGTTGCAGGCGCAAGTAGACGACCGCCGCGTACTGCAACGGATTGAGCGGCTGCGGGAGCGGCTCCGCCTGCCAGAAGAGTCCTGGCTGGAACGGCAGATTCCCCTGCGCGGGCGCCAGGTAGGCGACACGTTGCCCATCGGACACCCGCTGCCAGCCGTTCGCGAGCTGATTCCGCTCCACGTTCGTCCGGCGGAGCGCCGGGGTGACGTTCGCCGCGATCCCCGGTGTCGGCGACCCCTGGCCGCGCGTCAGGAACCACAGGCCAGCTGCTCCGATCACACCGACGGACAGACAACCACACACCAGCGCGATCGCCCCGAGCACCAGAAACCAGCCTCGCCGCGCCATGGCTCATCCCCCGGGTTCTGTCGTCTGAAAAACGATCACTCGCCTCTTCGCTGCCTGCAGTCTACTGCAGCGCACGGTCCTGCTCCAGGGGTCGCTGGCTTCTGGCCACTGGCCGCGGCGCCTTGTCGGCGCAGAGCGGCTGCCTATCGACCAGTCATCACCGCCTCCCTGCCAGCGCCGCGTCAACCGACCGCCGTCTGCCGGCGCATGCCCCGGGAGCAGGCGGCCGGCGCCAACGGCACCGGCGCGACTCGGCCCACGAGCACCGCGCGGGCGGGCCCGCATCCGGTGGCGCCGCAGCGTGAGCGAGCTGGGTAGCCCGCCATCGCTGCTGCGCCCGGCCGACGCCTGAACGGGCAGTCCGGACGCTCTCCGCCGGCAAGCAGTCCCTCACGCAGCGACCGCCAGCGCCGCTCCCGATGGGGTGGCCAGCCGCGAACGTCCGCGGCTCCCTGCCAGTGCGGCGCGGAGCGACCCTTCGGTGACCAGCGGACGAGCCCGCCTCCGGCTGGTACAGACGTCGCCCCGCCTCGAACGGCGCGGTTCCCGGCACAACGCTGCAATACGTGATTTGCCCGTCGCGAAGCCGAAACGGGACTATCGACCCCTCGAGCCCGCGTTTTCCTCGTCGTATCATAGTGTTGTCCCCACGCACGTGGGGGTGCACCGGCTTCCTGCTGACGACGCTTGGCTTCCCGATAGTTGTCCCCACGCACGTGGGGGTGCACCGTCACTCATGGTCCGCATCCTCTTCAGTCTCCACTCATCCCTACGCACGTGGGGTGCATTGCTCTCGCTGCTCTGCACAGCACGTCATCGACTGCGATCCCCCAGTGAGCCGATACGCCCGCGGCGGTCCGATGCAGCTCATTGATGAGAACCTGATTCAGGGCGCGATCCCTCCCGGGATACTCGTCATGACAGAGCAGGGCTCGCCACCCGCGCATCGAATCTGCTTTCCCATGCATGGGACGACTCCGCGAAGATCCCCGCGAGACGCTCGTCGTCAGCGGAACAGATCGTGTTTCGGTTTCTCGCACGATGACTACAGGGCACCACTTCCGCCACCGGTGGACGCTCCCAACAGCTCCACCCAGCCCTGGTCGTGCCGAGCCAGCCCGCACATCGAGACGACCATGATGAAGCCATCGTCCCATCACCATGGATGGTCGGGACGCTGCTCCGACGAGACGCGACTGGCTTCGTCTTGCGCGCGCCCACAGCTTGGCGGATGACAGGGTTTCCCCCTGAGCACCTCTACAGATCCGCAGGCTGTCTCCGCGATGGCCGAGTCGTGCAAAAACTGCTATACGTTTTGTTTGCCCCAACCGGTGCCGTATTCCGGAGTCCACCCATAGAGTTCCTCCATCACCGACCCGCACGGTGGAGAGGAGGCAGCGCGCTGCTCGCCGCCCGCTCCCGCTGCGCCTCGATCCCCAGCTCCAGCAGCGGCAGCCGCTCACCGATCAGGAGCCAGCTGGTCTGCACCCCGGACGCGACTGAGTCAACACTAGGCTTTCCCATCGGTCTCCCTCCGTTCTGCGCTCACTCCCTATCCCGTCCCCTGCCCGTTGTCTGAGGAGATGCCAGCGGCGGGTGCATAGTCGTCGCTCCGCCGTCGATGGGGAGCAGGAAGCGTCCACCCGGGCTGGCTGTACCCGAGCGGCGCCACGCCTTGTGGGGCGAAGCTACTCCTCGTGCGGCCGCTCTTCCCCGGTTTCCAGGTTGTACAGGATCAGACGAGTGACCCCGCGTATCGGCTTGACGAACTCCGCTGGCACGCGACGCGTGTCCCAGCCGCCTCCCGGCTCGAGATCGTACACGATGCCGCGAGGCGTATAGCGGAAGTCTTTGATGAGCACCTCCTCGCTCGCCTCGGCCTTGAAGTAGATGGCCTGCTCGCCCCGCGCGATCACGACCACCCACTCGTCGCTGACTGACACCTCCGGTGACGGGCGCTCGACCGGCGCGCGTGCGATTCCTTCGGTAGCTTGGGCGAGTGCCCGGAGAGCCTCACAGGGTTGGTCGTCCGGGCACCGCTCCAGTGCCTCCCAGGCGACCTCTCGGAACCGTTCACCGAGCCGCTGTGTGAGTCGCAGGCTCCCATAGGTACTGTCGTAGATGCACCAGCCGGAGACTTCGTCAGGCTGGACAGGCGACTGCTTGGCGTGGAACATGCCGAGGGCGACGTCGTGTTCCTGTACCCCGCAGAGGTCGCAGAAGCTGAGGAGGACGAGCCGGGCGAGTTCCTCGTTGAGCTTCGCGCTCGGAAACCACCAGGCCACGCCGGTCGTCTCGAAGAACCGGAGGAGCGGCCGCTGGTAGTAGACCGACCCAGGCTCGTAGCGGTGCTGCTCTCGTGCGCTGCCGCGCTGTTCAGTGAATCCTTGCAACTTCTCCATGACCTGCATCTCCGACTCTGCGACGAACCCGCAGTCAGCGCCCTTCCAGAGTGCCAGTAAGCCCTCTGGCCAGCGGGGAAAGGCGCGCTGCAAGAGGTCCGGCCGAGTCGTGTAGCGCTTCTCGCGCCTTACCTCGATCCGCTTGGCGCGAAAGTTGAAGTGGACGACCCGGTACGGCTGCGCCAGGTAATAGTAGACCGCGCCCGGATAGGCTTCGCGGAGAGCCTGGGTGTAGGTGACCTGTCCGAGACGGCGGCCGCTACGGTCTTGCACGTCGAACACCTCGTCGATCATGTCGCGCAGCGGGAACTCGAGGTGCGGGCTGGCTTGGGCGCGTTGCTTTAGGACGGCAAGCTCGGGCGGGACAGGTTCGGTCGGCTCCAGCTCGTTCTCGAGGAGCCGGAGGAAATCCGGCGGCACCTCGACGTACCGAGCGAGGGCCTCTCTCCCGCTCCCGGTGCTGGCGAGCTCGGCCACCGCGCAGAGGACGTTGGCGTACTGGAGATAGCGGTTTTCGAGGTACAGGCAGTTCGGTTCGCTCCGGCTTTCGAGGAAGTGACCGAGTGAGAACCGATCCTCGAGATCGAGCAGGATACAAAGGCCGGGGCGGCTCCGACCCGCGCGGCCGAGGCGCTGCCAGAACGCTTTGCGCGTCGGAGGCGGCTGCAACATGGCGACGACGTCGATATGGCCGATGTCGATGCCGAGCTCGAGCGCGCTGGTCGAGACGACTCCCCTGAGGGAGCCTGCAGCCAGCGAGCGCTGGATCTCGATCCTGTCCTCTTCCTCATAGCCTGCCCGGTACGGGAGCACCATCCAGTTCACCGGCGCGGCCTGATCGTGCTCGTCGTCGCTGTCGGGGGCGCTCTCCGTCGGTTGCCGGTGGAGCGCGGCGACCACGTGCTCGACCATCCGGCGCGAGTCGGCGAAGGCGAGGAAGGGGGTCGGCAGAGCTTCGGCAAGCCGCCGGACGACGTCGACGACGGTCTTGAAGTCGTCGCTCCGGCGACCTGCGCGCAGGCCTGCACCCGGGGATCTCCCAGCCAAGAGCACCGTTTTCTCATAAACCGGTGCGCAGTCGTCCGACGCGCCGAGCACAGCCACGGACAATCCGGTCAACTGGCGGAGAAAGGCTTCCGGATCGTCGAGCGTGGCACTCACCGCGAGCACCTGCCGTAGCGTCGACAGTGCTAGGAGGCGCCGTATGAGGTAGGCGAAGTTGGTGCCGAACACCCCCTCGTACACGTGGGCCTCGTCCAGGATCAGGAGCGAGAGGCATTGCAGGAACGACCTCGCCCAGGTCTCACCGGCGTTCGGCAGGAGCCACGCGTGCGCCACGTCCGGCGTCATCAGGACGAGGCGATGACGACGCAGGATATCGGGGCGTCGCTCCACCTGCACGCCACCATCGATATACCCGAAGGTGAGCCCGAGCGGATCGAGCAGATCACGCCACTTCGCGAGCTGATCCTGGATGAGTGCTCGGGCGGGGTAGAAGGTGAGGACGCACGCAGAGGGTTCCGTCAGCAGCCGGTGCGCCGCGACGGCCATGAAGATAAGGCTCTTGCCCGAGGCCGTCTGCGTCGTGATGCAGACCGACTCCCCCGCGAGAGCCCGGTCGATCGCGACCGCCTGGTGCTTCCACAGGCCAGCCGGGAAGCGGCCGCGGAGGAGGTCGGCGACACGCGGGTGGAGCGTGGCCGGGACGGGGGCGAAAGTTGCGTCGCGACCAGGAATGGTCTGTCGCTCACGCACGCAGAGACCCGCATCGGCGAGTAAATGCTCGACAAAATCCGTTGAGAGCATGGCGGCCTCCTTCCCGGTTGAAACGAGCGGATCGACGAAAACGCCTATCCGAGACCGGCCCCTTGGCTCGAGCCCGAGAGTATCGCGCAGTCGAGAGGTGTTCGGAATCCCGCCTCGACGGGCACGACTTCCCGCAACCGCGAGTCGACTCACGGAGGGCTACCTGTAGTTTCGCTCAGTCGCGCTGATCCGTCCAGCCCCTCGACGCGCGGAGCCAACATTGCCGGGGTCGGCTCTCACCGGGCGACACCGCGCGGCGCCCCCGCCGCTCTAGGACCGTCAGGCGCCTCGATGCGGGCCGGTGGCCCGTCCCACCCGGGAGCGAGGGCGCTCTGCCTCGATGTCCAGCGCTGCTAGCGGCAGCCGCCCCTCCATCAGCAGGCACCCAGCGCCTACCAACGCTGCCGTTGTGCCCTCGCTCGTAGTTCCTGCACGATTGCTCGAGTGCGCCGGGTGCCATTCACCACTCGCCCCCATCGCCCTTCCTCCTCGCCTCTCGATGACCACGTGGCCGCTGGTGAGCGCCTCGCTGCTGGCCACCCGCCGGGATGACCGGCAGCGGCCTGCCTCCAGTCAGCGCGCTCCCCGCTCGCGCGAGGACTCGGAATCGCTGCTCAGGTCTTGCCCGGCCGGAGGGACGCTCCGCTCGCTGGGATGACGCTTCTTCTTGACGTATCCGCGGTCACGGTGCTGCGTCAAGGGCTCCTCGACATGCCGGATCACATTCCCCAACGAGTCCTCGATGTGCTCGTAATACCGATCCTGTTCACGACCGATCACCCGCACGAGCCTATGCCGCTCGCCGGTCTTGTGGAAAATTTCATCGCCGGCCTTGACTTCTTGGACCGCTCGCGGTTGCCCCGGACGCTTCTTCTTGAGATGGATCTGTTCGAGCGCCTCAAGGCGTACGTTGTCAGTGAGGTGCACCGTTCGGTTCCTCGACCCGCATCGTGGGCACGCGTCAGCCTGCGCGTCCAGCTCCTCGCCGCAGTCGGAGCAACGGATCGACCCCGGTGTCGAGATGCGGTGGCTGTGGGTCATCATGCCTCATTTCGATAGGTCTCCTTCCATCCCTAACTATTTACCTACGAGAATCCAGCCCCCATCACGCTCCTCGCGACCTACGAGGGCACCTGGCTCGTCGTCGTCTCTCGACACCGGTACCGGCAGGGTCAATGCCCGCGGTGGCCTCGGCCACCACCAGGGTACCCTCCTCGATCCCGTAGCGTCTGCGCAGGGCGGCCGGCATCACTACCGTGCCCCGCTTGCCGACCTTGCTCGGCTCCATCTGGGCCTCTCTTCCACGCGTTGTCTGAATACCTGTCTCAGTCAGCACGCCACTGAGCGGGCCACTGGGGACATTTCCTCCACGCGTTGCCTGAATACCTAAATATCAGGCGACGCATCGAGTATAGCATGTCATGGAGCGCGGCGCCGGCGCCGCTGGACCACCGTTCCCCGGTCGTCGACCCAGGCGCGGCCGACCAGCCCTGCCGCCGGGTCGCCCCACCAGGCCGCCCAGCCCCCGATCGGCGGACGGGTCAACCGGTAGACGTCGTCGCGGTAGCCGGCCCACCAGAGCCAGCGGGGCAGGGCCGCCGGCACCAGCAGCGCTTCAGCGACCAGGAGCTCACCCGCCAGCGGCACCAACTCGCCTGCCCCGTCTTGCGTCTCCGAGTGGGCCACCGGTCCCTCCGACCCCGGCGCGATCGTGAACAACACCCCCTGCGCCTGTTTGCCGCCCCGCGCCAGGATCGCACGCCGGGCCGCCTGGTAGAACGGTTCCGCCTGCAGCACCGCCACCGTCGGGCCAGGATCGAAGCGCAGCTCCTCGGCCGCTTCCGGACAGGGCTCCACCGGCAAGACGAGCCGGAAACGCTTTCCCCAGCCCTCAGCGGGTCCGTACACTCCCGTCAGGCGCACGGCGCTCGGCGGGGGCTGCCGGCGCCACCACCAGAAGAGCGGCCGGACCGGCTGCACTCGTTCCACGAGGTACCACAGCTCCCCATTCGGGCAGTGGAAACGACCCTCCGGCCAGGGACCGTTCCCCCGCCACCAGACGGCCAGGTGCCGGCGTCCCAGCCAAACGCCCAGTCGCCCGTCGCTGCCTACTTCGGGCGCGACGTAGGCGATATCGCTGCGCAGCAGCGGGAGCTTCAGCATCGTCCGCCGCTTCCCCGTCCGCTGACCGACTCCCCGGCCACTAGGATACGCAACGCCCGCTACACCCGCCGGCCGCTACGCTGCCTCCTGCTCCGCGACACGCCGCTAGAACGCCAGATACGCGTCCGCCGCCTCGCGAGCCGCCGCGCGATCGATCGAGCGGAACAACCGATGCGCACCGATCGCCGGCGTCTCTTCCTTCAAGGTCGGTGGCAGGACCCGCTCCGACCGAGCCGTGATGCGGCTAGCCTCGCTGAGCTGCCGCAACAACGCCTCGCTCTCCTGACCGAAGACATCGGTGGGATCAGCCAGCGTGAGCACCACCACGACCCCTTGGCGGCTGGCCGCGAACTCGAGCAGCGGCATCAGGAACGCGATTGTCTGGTCAGCCAGCGTCCCGCGCCCGGTCGCCGTCGGCACCGCGTCTGCTGCCCGAAGATAGCGCGCGATCTCGTCGAACATGATTAGTGTCGGTTGCTCACCGATCAGTTCGTCCAACAGGCTGCCGCCGGGCGCTGCTTTGGTCGCCCGGTCCGATTCACCCACCAGGCGGTAGCCAGTCCGCCGAGCTGGTAAGCGAGTTCACCCCACAGGAAGAAGGTGCGCGCGTCCGGATGAGCGACCCCCACCCGACGGATCCAGTTCCGAACCCACCACATCCGCGATGCGGAGAGCACCCGGTGTCGGAATGAGCTCAGGACCGACCAGCGCAGCCGCTGCCGGCGCACCACGCGCCGCATGGTAGAGCGCGATCAGATTGTGCGTCTTGCCGCCACCGAACGGCGTTTCCAAGCGGATGATCGCGTTGGCCGTTGGGTCTTTCCCGGCCAATCGGCCCAGTGCCTCGCGCAACAACGTGCGCAGTCCCATGGTCGGATAGGTGTGGTCGAAGAACAGCTGCGGATCCTGGTAGACCGGATCGGCTCGCCCCTCCAGCACATCCTTCAAGCGAGCCGCGAACAGCTCTTCGCGTAACTCACCCTGCAGCACCTCGGGGCGCAGCTGGCATGTCTAGTACACCGACCGTATCGTCACGGTTCCGATCCCTTCTCCTAGGCACCTCGCCGCTCTGTCCTCGCGTCCGTGGAGCCATCGTCTGGATCGGTCTCGTCCAGCAGCATCGCCGATCGGCGAAGCTCAGCATACTCGGAGTTCCGGGTCCTCGCAACGACGGCTCCCTCCCGAGAGGTTCGGCAGGGCGACGCCGCGAACCAGCACAGTTGAGCCCCTCGGCTGGACGGCGACCGCCGGTGTTGGCGTGCCGCACTGGCGCCGGTGCCGCACGTTTTCGACCAACGCCTCACCCGGCGCCCCGCGACCGCAGCGGTACCACCAGGAACCGGATCCCCTGGCTCCACTGTCGCAGTCTCGTCCACCTCGAGCGTCGGCTGCGCCGTCTGACCGCGATCAGACGAAGCGGTGGAAGGAAGCGCTCGCCGTCTCGCCCGAGCACGCCCCGTCCGCCGAGCAGTCAGCTGATTGATCGGATCGTTCCCGATCCCACCCCTTTGACCCGTGACTCGGTCAGGAGGAGGGTCGAGCCTTCATCCAGCGCAGACGATAGAGCTCCTTGGCGATCAGGTACGGATTCCCTTGGTACTGCCGCACGACTGGTTGGACTTCGCTCATGGTCAAGCTCGGGAACCAGTCGTACCAATAGCTCAGGTCGTTCGGGTCGCCAGTCGGCAGCGAGGGACTCAGCAATCCGGGACTCCACGTCCACGCGAAGGTGCAGCGAGTATTGGTGGTCCGCACGATATACCACAAAGCGGAGTATCGCCATGGCCCAGGGCACGTCCCGTACCCCGCGTACAGGAAACGCGGCGGCAGCACCGTCGGATTGAAGTCGCGCGGCATCGGCAAGTGCAGATTCACATAACCAAGCCACCACTGATAATTGACCATATCGATACAGACGGGATAATACCGACAATACAGCTGGATCTCGGCCATCACTTCAGGAGGCGTGTTGCGATAATAGGTCGACCAGAAGCTCGGGGAGATCTGGAGTTCCTGAGCGATGTCAGCCCAGGCTCGGGCGATGTCCGGATGCGTCGTCACCGGATCGGCCTGCTGCGGCATCGATGGAAGCCCGGCAGTGGCCGTGGGCGTCGGGGTCGGGAGCTCGACGATGGGCGGTAGCGCCGGTGTCACCGTCGGGGTCGGCATCGGTAGCGTGGTGATCGGTGCAGCAGTCGGCGTCGGCGTCGGGGTCGGTGTCGGCACCGGGGTCGGCGTCGGCCAGGGAGTTGCCGTCGCTCCGGAGGACGGTGGCGACCATCCGCTGGGCGGATGACCCTCCCGCCGATTCTCGGTTAGAATCGCCATGATCTCTCTGCCCAGATGCCCCTGGAGCACATCGTTGCGCGCCGGAATCTTCCCGGGATGCCATTCAAACCGCGCTCGCTCGAACCACTGTGTAACAACACCATTTTCACCCAGCTCAGGTGCAGAGTACTCTTCCGTCAATGGATACCCGAACATCAGTAGTCCACCATACTGCTCCCAATACTGACGAAAGCCACCACAGAGATTATGCTGTGTCTCGGGGAAATAGATGCATCCTTCCTTCGGTCGCGCCGGATCGATCGCCCACTGCGGCGGTGGCGCCGGCATGCGATGCCCCTCACCGACCCAACGCGTGGCGAGGACTGGCAACGTCGAGCCGAGCACGAACGCGAGCACGATTAGGACTGCCGCCGCTCCACCACTGATCGGTCGGCTCGCCGCTCGCCAAAGCAGCATCGGCAGGCTCTTCACGACGCGAACAACCCCGACTGCCACACTCGACACCATCACTCCCACCTTAATTTACCGAACATCAGCCACTATCCGGCGTCACCAACGAAGGCTAGCAAAGTCAGCACCGACCGTCAATCTGGCAGTAATCGGGGCATCGGTCTTCTTCCGCGAGTAGACCATGTCTCGAGAACGTAGGAACGCAGCAACATGACAGCTCCAGAGACGCATCGACCGGTCAGCGCACGGCAGGCAGGATACCCGCCAAGCGCCCCGCCTCCCGACTCGATCGCACCTGGAAGGTCGACGATGCTCACGCTACGCTCCCAAAGGGGGGGGACATGCGCTTTCACCTCGGCCCGCCGCCGACCGATCCCGCATTCCAGCCGGCTCCGCCCTGGCGACCGCTCCGCGAGCCTCGCCGGGCCAGCCTGGTCATCCTGCTCTCCCTGCCCCTCGGCCTTCTCGCCGCCTTTCTCTTCACCCTGCCGCTCCTCCTCCGCTCACCCGATCGCTCGCTGACGATTCACCTCTCCGGCCTGCCCAGCCTCCTCGCTCTCCTGCTCCTCGTTCCGCTCCACGAACTTCTGCACGCCCTCCCGTTGCCCGGCTCGCTCCGCTCGCCCCAGCTCGTCCTCGGCCTTTGGCCGCGCTCGCTCCTCGCCTACGTCCACTACCTCGGCGAGCTCGGTCGGGCGCGGTTCCTCGTCGTCGCGCTCAGCCCGCTCGTCGCGGTCAGCCTACTCGCCTACGCCGGACTCTCGCTCCTGCCCAGTCTGGCACCGTTCTGGCTCATCCTGGGCCTCCTGAACGCACTCGGCTCGGGCGCCGACCTCTTGGCGGCAGCGCTCGTCCTCACCCAGGTCCCGCCTGGCGCGCATCTGCGCAACCACGGCTGGCGGACCTACTGGCGCCCAGCCGAGCCGCCATGGGCCGACCGTCCCCCATCGCCCGACTCGTGATCGACCGCTGCGCCGCCGCCCGGTGTCTCTCTCGCTCGGCCGTTTTCCGCCCCATTCGGCGCATGGTCGCTGACTCGCTCGCCCCGCACCGGCATCGCCTCGCTGACCAGCTCCCAACGACCGTCTCGCTCCCGCCAGTACTGCGCGAACCGCACCGGCAGCGAGGCAGCACGCCAGAAATCCGCCCGATCCATCAGCTGCCAGTGTAGGTGCGGCTCCGTCGAGTGACCCGAATGCCCGCACCGGCCGATCACGTCGCCCGCCTGCACCCGCTGACCCGGCCGCACCGTAACGCTCCCGCACTGGAGATGGGCTGACAGACTGTACTCCCCCGGCGCATGCTCGATCACCACGAAGTTGCCCAACGGATCCCGTGTCAGCGGGTCGATGATCCCGATCCCTCGAGAGTCGTGGTGACCGTCGCGCACCGCGACCACCGTCCCATCGGCGGCCGCGAGGATCGGCCGACCCCATGCGAAATACTCCTCTGGCCGGCGTACATCCGGCGGCGCCGTCCGGCCGGCTCCATCGGTCACGACCAGGTCGAGCGCGTACCGTTGACCGACCAGCGACCAAGAATGCGACGTCTCCGGATCAGGTCCCCCGTTGGCAACGGTCCATACGCCTTCGACCGGCAGGCGATACCGTCCACGCGGTCGCCAGTCGTGCGGTCCCGGCATACCCGAACGATAGCGGAGTCTGGCTGCCCCCTCCCCGATCAGATGGCGCACGGTGAAAAGCCACACGAACGGCGAGAGGAGTCCGATCAGCTGGCTCGCGACAAAACGCACCGTCCAGCCCACTCCAGCCTGCCGACTCCACCGCGCGATGCGGTATAGCCAGGGCAGTAGGCTCGCCACGAGCGCCCACCGCAGCGGCGCCACCACCGCTAGCCGGTCGTCCAGCATCGGCAGGACCCAGCCCGCCACCCCGAGCAAGAACAGTTCCGTCTCCCAACGCTCGAGCACGTCGAGCAGGCGCCTCATCGCTCCACTTCCTCCCGTGCGTCACCGGGACGTGCCCCGTCACTGACCGCCACTGGTCCGCGCGCTCCCACCCGCCCAGCCAGCACCTCGCGCGGAAAGCCGACCACCTCCAGCGCGACGGCCGCGGTGACGACGAGGAGGATCAGGAGAAAAGCCACGCTCAGCGCCTCGGCCAGCGCGCGCTCCGAGCTGGCACGCAGCGCGTCGCTCAGGCTCGGCCGCTGCGCCGGATCGAGCAATGCGTCGATCGCTGCCCGTTCCCCCAGCCGCTGCTGGATCACCCCGTTGAGCACGGCACCCAGCACGGCCACCCCCACCGCCCCACCGATCGTCCGCGACAAGCCGACCAGCGCCGTCGCGATGCCCCGCTCGCTCCACGCGACCGCGTTCTGCACCGCGATCAGGAACGCCGTCGCGCTGAACCCCATCCCGACCCCGAAGAGCGCTGCCGCAGCCACCGCCCACCCCAGGACCGGCCAACGCGGGACGACTTGCAGGACGAGCGCACCAGCCAGCATCGCGCCCATACCGAGCACCACCGAACTCCGGAAGCCGAAGCGCAGGATGACGCGACCAGCTGCCGTCGAGGCTACCGACCAGCTGACAGCGAACGGCATGATCGTCAGGCCAGCCGTCGTCGCCGTCCCCGCTCCCAGACCCTGCATCGCCAGCGGGAGGAACGAGATCAGCCCGAACATCCCCGCTCCGATCAGGATGCTGCCCAGCCCGACGACGGCCATCAACCGACGGCGGACGAGTTCCGGTGGAACGATCGGCAGGGCCGCCCGCTGCTCCGTACGCCAAAAGAGCACGAGGAGCGCCGCTCCTCCCAGCGCCGCCCCGACTGCGACGACCGGCGCCGCTCCTCGTCCCTCCCCAGCAGCCGAAAGTCCCGAGAGCAGCAGCGTCATCCCAGCCGTCAGGAGGAGCGCACCCCGATAGTCCAGCCGGTGCTCACGCCGCCCCACCCGCTCCTGCAGTGCTGCCCCCAACAGGCCGAGCGCGACCAGCCCGACCGGCACGTTCAGGTAGAAGATCCAGCGCCAACCGGCCAGGTCGGTGACCGCAGCCCCCACGCTCGGTCCCGCCACCGCCGCAGCACCCCAGACGGCGCTCGTCAGCCCCTGCAAGCGGGCCCGCTGCTCGAGCGGGAAGAGATCCCCCAGGACGGTCAGCGTCACTGGGATGATTCCGCCCGCTCCCAGTCCCTGCAGCGCGCGGAACAGGACCAGCTGCAGCATCGATTGGGCCAGGCCACAGAGCGCCGATCCGGCCAGGAAGAGCGTGATCGCTGCGAGCAGGATCCGCTTGCGCCCATACAGGTCAGCCAGCCGACCGTACAAGGGGATCGTGGTCGTCGAGGTCAACAGATACGCCGTAACGACCCAGGGGTAGAGCGCGAAACCGCGCAATTCCCCGACGATCGTCGGCATGGCCGTCCCGACGATCGAAACGTCCAGGGCAGCCAGAAAGGTCGCCGCGAGCACGCCGCTCACGATGGCGACGGTCCGCCTCCGTCCGAGCTCCGGTCGTTGTGCTAGCGGCCACACCATGGCGACCCTCTCGACCCGGTCAGAAAGGCAGCGAACCTCGTCGGAACCGTCCTCGTGCTCGTCAACCGGCACTGCCGCGATTACCATATCGCGTGAGCCGCATCGGCAAGCACGACCTGCAGGCGGCAGGGCGCAGTCTACGGTGCGAGCCGGAGGGCAGCAAGATGAGCGTGACCACCATTCGCGGACGACAGCTCGTTCGGGCGTCGTCGACCGGACGATGGGTCCAGTTGCTCCTCAGCCTGGCCGTGCTGTCGGCAGTTGTCGCGTGGCCATCGCTCGCCACTGCCGCGCCGACCGGGCACGACGCGTTCCTCGACACCTGGGCGCGCAGCGACTTGCCCGTCGCCGAAGGCCGCGTCGACCGCACCTGGATGTGGGGACCCGAGCCGTTCACGGTACCGCTTCGCGAGCCCTACGTCGACGCGCCGGGTGGCACGCGCCTCGTCCAGTACTTCGACAAGTCCCGCATGGAGATCACCGACCCGGCGGCTGACCGCGCGTCACCCTGGTACGTGACCAACGGGCTCCTCGCCAAGGAGCTGGTCACCGGCCAGCTCCAGCTCGGTGACCAGACCTTTCAGATGCATCCTCCCGCAGTCGTCAACGTCGCCGGTGACCCCGACGATCCAGCGGCTCCGACCTACGCTACGTTCGCCGCGCTGCTCGCCGCACCACCGCTGCCCGCCGGCAGCGCCGTGACGCAGACACTCGATCGTGCCGGCCAGGTGGGGAACGACCCGGCCCTGGCACGCTATGGCGTGACCGCCGCCCTCCTCGTCTCGGAGACCGGCCACACCGTCGCCTCGGTCTTCTGGAGCTTCATGAACAGTCGTGGCACGGTCTACACTGGCTGGCGGTTCCGCGAGGATGCGCTCTTTCCCAATCCCTTTTACGCCACTGGCTTCCCGATCACCGAGCCCTACTGGACGCGCGTCCGCGTCGGTGGCACGCCGCGCGACGTGCTCGTCCAGTGCTTCGAGCGGCGCTGTCTCACCTACACGCCCGACAATCCGCCCGGCTGGCAGGTCGAGGCGGGCAACGTCGGGCAGCACTACTACCGCTGGCGCTACGAACAGCTGGGACAACCGGTCCAGGAGGCGGGCGTCTACCAGTTGGCCACAGTCACCAACGTGGTCGATGGCGACACGATAGACGTCCGCTTCGCCGATGGTCGCACCGCCCGGGTCCGCCTGATCGGCGTCGACACCCCTGAGGTGTACGGTGAGGTCGAGTGTTTCGGCGTGGCTGCCTCGCAGTTCACAGCCGAGTGGTTGGCCGGCAAGGAGGTGGCGCTCCAGCGCGACGTCTCGGAGACCGACCGCTACGGGCGGCTCCTCCGCTACGTCTGGATCGGCCCGTATCTCTTCAACGAGGTGCTGGTCCGGCGCGGCTACGCCGGCGTCGCCACCTATCCGCCGGACGTCACCTACGCCGGGCGTTTCGTCGAAGCCGAGCGAGCGGCGCGGGAGGAACGGGCCGGGGTGTGGGGCATCTGCCCGGTTCCGCCAGTGGGACGCGATACGGAACCGGCCCCACCGCCGGGACCAGCGCCATCCCCGTCACCGACGCCGACGCCAGCACCCAACTGCGATCCGAGCTATCCGACGGTCTGCATCCCGCCACCGCCCCCCGACCTCGACTGCGCGGATATCCCCTACCGTCGTTTCCCGGTCCTCCCACCCGATCCGCATCGCTTCGACCCGGACCGCGACGGCATCGGCTGCGAGAGCGGATAGCTCGGACACCGACGAGCCAGCGAACGCACCCCTGTCCGATCCGCTCTCGCGGCCTGTTGAGCATGGCATAACGATTCAGGACTGCACTGATTCGGCTGTCGCCCGCGTGGCGGGAAAGGATCGGGGAGGATCATCGGTCTCACTGCAGCCAGTGGTCGGTTGGGTCGACTCGTCATCGCCGAACTCCTCCGGCGAGTTCCCCCGACCGAGTGGTCGCACGCGCTCGCGATCCCAACGAGGCGAGTGACCTCGCTGCACAGGGTATCACTGTTCGCCCTGCCGACTACGACGATCCGGCGACGCTCGATGCAGCGCTCCGCGGCATCCAGCGCCTCCTGCTCATCTCGGGCAGCGAGGTCGGCCGGCGCGTCCAACAGCACCGGAACGTCATCACTGCCGCGGTACGCGCGGGCGTCCAGCTCCTCGCCGACACGAGCCTCCTCCACGCCAACCGCACGCCGCTCCGCTTCTTAGCTCTCGAGCACCCGGCGCCCGAGCACGCCCTGCAGGAGAGCGGTCTTTCCTAGGTCATCCTGCGCCACGGCTGGTATACCGAGAACTGCGAGGAACGCGCCCGTCACGCGGCGGCCATCGGCCAACTCGTCAGTGCGGCTGGCACAGCACGCCTGTCACCCGCACCCCGCGCCCACTATGCGGTTGCCGCCGCAGTTGTCCTCACTGGAGACGGGCACGTTGGGCAGATCGACGAACTGGCTGGTGATGAAGCCTGGACGATGGCTGATCTGGCCCAGGCCATCAGCGAGGTGGTCGGGCGGCCCATCGCCTTGCGCCTAGCCAGCCCTGCGGAGTACCGTGCCTTTCTTCTCTCAGGAGGCACGCCCGAATCCAGCGCTCACGTGCTCCTGACCATCGAGACCGGCATCGCGCCGGAGGCACTCTTCGACGACAGCCGGACGTTGAGTCGCCTCAGCGGCCGACCGACCACGCCGCTCCGCACAGTCCTGCGGACGTGGCTGCGCGCCTGAGTCAGCCACAGGCTGCGGCGGTCAGTCTCGCTCCACGTGAGGGCGCCCGGCCGCCAGCGCCGCCTCACCCGCGACGCGACGCACGCCGCTCCATCGCGCGTCGCTGCATGATCGGCTCATCTCTCAGCAGGCGCGGCTACGATTCCCTGCGGCCGCTGGGTGGGAACACCGGTGTTCCCGCAGCCGCTCCATCCTGGTACGCGGAGAATCGCGCGGTCACCGACCGACGATCCAGCCAGAGCCTCCGAGCAGGCGGTCGCGGGATCGGCCCGGCACGACCGCGCTCGATCACCCGAGAACACCGCAGTGGAAAGGGAGGTCTGCCGTGCGTCTTTTCCGCGCGTTCGCCGCGGGCACGCTGGGGATCGTGGGCGGGATTCTCCTCTTCGCATGGCTAGTCGCCTCCTTCGTCCTCGACCTGCTCGCGATCTACCTCACCTTCGGCGGCCTGGGGGTGCTCCTCGGCATCGTCTTGGCTCCCATCGTCTTCGTCATCGCACCGTGGTATGCCGGGCTCGCTCACGGCTTCTGGTGGCCGCTGATCGTCGAGTACGGCGGGCTGATCGTGTTGGCACTCCTCTTCTTCCTGACCGAGAAGCTGTTGGGCGCCCCCGACTGACCCCCACGACTCACCGCGCCGCCTCGGCGATGCCTGCCGATCACCCCGTCGCTTCTCTCGGTGCGGCCGGTTATCCGGTTGTCCCAGCCGCAACCGCACTGCGTACGACGGCCCCCGAGAGAGCCGGTCGCGGGTCCAGCCAGCCCTGCGACGATACATCTGCCCTCTTGAGTCACCGGTCCTTCCTCGTCGAGAGGGGAACCGCGTCTCGGTTCAGCAGGTAGCCGCAAAGTCCGTTCCGATTCGGGACGATGTTCCCAGAAGTCGTTCACTGCTCCCGCCGATGCTCATCGACGAGAGAAAGGACGCACGGTGCTGATGCGCGACGTCTTCCTGCGTCGCCAGCCGATCCTCACGCGTCGTCTCGACGTCTGGGGCTACCAGGTCAGCGCGAGTCACCCGAGCTTCGTGCAGCCGCCGCCTGCGCTGAGTGGGTCCGCCACGCATCCCGACCCGTCGGAGGCCGAAGCTCGGCTGTTGTTCGACGCGCTCGCCGAAGTCGGGCTCCCCGCCCTGGTCGGCGACTCCATAGCGCTCATCGAGCTTTCTCCCGCCGCGGCGCTCGCTGCCCAGGACTTCTTGGCGGGACTCGCGACGCCGGACCGGCTGATCCCGCTCCTGACGCTCGAACCCCCACCCGATCGACAACTCCTGCTCGATGCGATCGCCGCACTGCGCAGCCACGGCTTTCGCGTCGGAACCGCTGGTGTTCCGAGCGATGAGGTGCTGCAGGCAGTCACCCGGACGATCGATCTCGTCGCCGTGGAGTACAGCCGAGCGAACACTCGACTGGACACACTGGCCAGTCACCTTCGCGCGGGGCGTGCCCTCCTTTTGGTCACGGGGATCGAGGACTATCAGGCCTTCGACCGATGCCGGGAACAGCGCGTGACGCTGTTCGCTGGGACATTCCTCGCGCTCCCGCGCCCCGTCCGCGCGCTCCGTGCCCCGACCAGCCGCGCGCTCCTCCTGTTGCTCGCGCGACTGCAAGATCCCGAGGTGGAATTCTCCGAACTCGAGGCACTGATCTCCCTCGACGTCGGCCTGACCTATCGGCTCTTGCGACTCGTCAATACGGTCTGGCTCGGTCGGCGGCGCATCGAGTCGGTTCGCCAGGCTCTGCTCGTGCTCGGTACGCGTCTGGTCTCCGCCTGGGTAACGCTCCTGCTCATGGCGGACATTCCCGACAAGCCTCAGGAATTGCTTACCCTGGCGATCGTCCGTGCGCGCATGGCTGAACTCGTCGCCGCCGCACGCGGGCGAACCAGCCGCGAATCGGCCTTCTTGGTGGGGCTGCTGTCGGTCCTCGATGCGCTGCTCGATCAGCCGATGTCCGACCTCGTCGCAGCTCTCCCACTCGCTGACGAGCTCGCGGCTGCACTGCTCCACCGGGAAGGTGAGCTCGGCCTCGTCCTCGATATCGTTCTGGCCTACGAGCGTGGCGATTGGCTGCGCCTACCCGCAAGCGGACTTCGACCATCGCTCCTCAGCTCGGCGTACGTGGATGCGCTGGCCTTCGCCCGCGAGATCGAGTCAGCATTGGCTGCGTGAATGTCCGTTCGCGAACTACTCATCGCTCGACAACCGGTCTTCGACCGCCACCTGGAAACGGCCGCCTACGAACTTCGCTACGGTCAGCCCGGCGGGCATGCTGGTGCGCCGTCGACGCAGGACGCAGAGCGCTTTCTCGACACCATACTGGACCTAGGGCTCGACCAACTGGTCGGTGCTCGCGCTGCCATCGTCGCCTTCCCTCCTTCCTTTCTCAGCAGCTCGCTCCCCGAACTGGTCGCATTCCTTCCGGCCGATCGTCTGATGGTGCTCGTCGAGCTCCCAGACTACCTGCGCAGCGATGTGCGCGACGCACTACGCCGACTCGCCCACCACGGCTGCCAGATCCTTCTCGGACTCGATCTTCTCGAGACGCACCCACCCTCGATCGATGACGTCGATGCCGTCCGGGTGCGGCTCCCGGATCCCATAGTGCTCCAGGAGCAGCGCATACGCCTCGAAGCGCTGCTCGCGGAACTCCTCGCACCGCTCGCCTCCTTTCGGTCCGGAACCTTGCGTGTTCTCGTCTCGGACATTCGAACCTATCATGAGTTCGTGGTGTGCCGTGACTTCGGCGTCGATCTGTTCCAAGGCCCCTTCCTCTTCCGACCGCTCATCGTGCGGGGATACCACCGACCAGTGTCCGATGCTGCGCTTCTCCTGCTTTCCCGTCTTGCCGATCCAGCGATCGACTTCGAGGAGATCGAACGCCTCCTCGCTCAGGACGTCCAACTCACTTACAAACTGCTCAAGCTCGTCAACAGTGTCTGGTTCGCTCGACGCAGCCGGATCGATTCGCTCCGGCAGGCGCTGCTCGTCCTCGGGATACGCAACGTGGCAGCGTGGGTCACGGTGCTCGTTCTGGCCGGCATAGAGAACAAGCCGGTCGAACTCGTCCGTACCGCTGTTCTACGGGCTCGCCTGTGCGAGTTGCTTGCCGCAGCGACCGGCTCTGCGTCGCGCGAGACAGCCTTCTTGACCGGGCTGCTCTCGGTGCTCGACGCTGCCCTCGATCGACCGCTCGAGGCAGCGCTCGCTCCGCTGCCTCTCGCTAGCGAAGTAGTGGCAGCGCTCCTCGAACAGCGCGGCCCGCTCGGTCGGCTCCTCCAGCTCGTGCGCGCCTATGAGTCCGGCGACTGGCCGCATCTCGCCGATCTCCCGCTGGCCGCATCGGTCGTGACCGAAGCCTACATCGATGCGCTCGCCTTCACTGCCGAAGTGATCGGTGCGCTCGAGCAGACGTCCTAGACCAGACCAGGAAGTGCCGCCGGACGTTCGAGGAAGACGGCGATCACGCGACCGAGTGCCCGCGGTCGCTCTTCGGGGAGAAAGTGACTCGCCTGCTGGAAGCTGAGGAAGCGAGCTCCAGGGATAGCACTGGCCAGTTCGCGCGCTTCGTCCACGCCGAATTGGGGATCGCGCGCCCCCCAGGCCAACAGAAGCGGGAGTCCGCCCCTCCCACGCTCGACGAGCGTTGCCCGCCAACGTGCCAGGTCGTCAGCCGAGAACGGGGGCACCCGCATCGAGCGGATGAGCGTCCGGCGGTATCCCAACTCGAACGGTTCCCAGTACCTAGCCAACATCGCGCGATCCAGCACGCTCTGATCGTTCAGATACCGACGCAGCGCGGCTGCCAGCATCCACGGTCGGGCCAACGCCAGGGCGATCTCCCCGAGCACCGGTATCCGCAAGAGTTGCAAGGGCGAGAGGCTCCCACCCCGCCACCGCTCGATTCGGAAGCTCGTGTTGGTCACCACCAGATGGGTGACCCGATCCGGCCACCGCTCGACCAGCGCTGCGGCGACGAGCACGCCAAAGTCATGGCCAACCAGAGCACAGCGCTCCACCCGCAAGCGATCCAGCAAGGCACTCAGACGCTCCGCCAGTTGCGCCACCGTCTCGGCACCATGCCGCGGCTTGTCCGAGCGACCGAACCCGAGAAGATCCGGGGCGATGACACGCCGCTCTCGTGCCAGCACCGGCAGGACCTTGCGCCACAAAAAGCTCGAAGTCGGGATGCCGTGCAGGAGCACGACCGGCTCTCCCTCACCGCTCTCGCGGAAGAACCAGCGCCATCCCTCCACATAAACGAAAGCTCCGTCGGCCGTCCGCACTTCAGCCATCCGTTGTTCCTCACCCGGTGCACCCCGTCTTCGGTCGACTTCACTCGACCAGGCCGCCATCCGCGCCGCGCGAGCCCGTGAAACGACGCCAGCGCCCTCCATCGCCCCAGCGATAGAGTAGCATCGTCCTGGGGAGGCACGCGATGGTGAGCCCGGAACAGTTCCGCGACGTCATGGCCAGGCACGCTGCCGGTGTCACCGTGGTGACCACCGCCGGGCCGACCGGCTATCACGGCGTGACCGTGACCGCCTTCTGCCCGCTCTCGCTCGATCCCCCGCTCGTCCTCGTCTGCATCGACCGCCAGCAGCAGAGTCATCGGCTACTCGAGACGGCCGCCGGCTGGGTCGTCAATCTCCTCTCCCGCGATCAGGAGTTCTTGGCTGAGCAGTTCGCCGGACGTGCCCCTCTGGCCGATTCGCGCTTCTCCCGCCTGCCCCATCACCTGGGCCCTCTAGGAATCCCCCGTCTGGACGGCTGCCTCGCCTGGATCGACTGCCGACCCTGGGCTCGCTACGAGGGGGGTGACCATTCCATCTTCGTGGGCCAGGTCGTCGCGCTCGATCTCGGTCCAGCGAACGACCCTCTCATTTATTTCGAGCGCCAGTACTATGAGCTCGCCTGGTAGATCCAACTCCCCTCGATCCCTTGTCTTCCTGATCCGCCGGGGGCCGATCCGAGACACCAGCGCGGCGCGAACCAGCATGCACTCCGCGGCGATCCACCTCCCGAGAACGAGACTGCACCGATCCCACGAGTACACTATGAAAAGAGGCCTGGTTTGCCTCGGGAGCGAACGATGCACGAGCCGACCAGCAGCGAACCGATCGCGCCGACCGACGTGTCGAGCGACCGCCGGGCACAACGACCCCTCTGGCACCTCCTCGCGCTCAATATCGCCCTGCTCGCTGTCCTGGTCAGTGCGGTCTGGCTTGCCCTCTGGTTCCTGCGCCAGAGCGAGGTTCCTCGTCCTGCTCCGTCCGCTGGCGACTTCCTCGCCGCTCAGGCCTTGACCATCGGGACGGTCGCGCCGGAGTTCACGCTTCCCCAACTCGATGGCGGCCAGATCAGTCTCAGTCAGTTCCGCGGGCGACCGGTTCTGGTCAACTTTTGGGCTTCCTGGTGCGCACCATGCCGATCCGAGATGCCAGCTCTGCAGCAGGTGGCCGCGCAGTACGCCGGGAGCGGCCTCGTCGTCATCGGCATCAACCAGCTGGAAGATGTGCCCACGGTGCGGGGGTTCGTCCGAGAATTCGGCCTCACCTTCCCGATCGCACTCGACCGCGACGGGGTCACCAGTCGCGCCTGGCGGGTCTACGGCATTCCGCAGACGTATCTCGTCGGTCCGGATGGGACGATCCGCAAAGCCTGGGTCGGTCCCGTCACCGAGCAATCGGTGACACGCGCCCTCGACGAAATGGGGATCCGACCCACTCCCAGCTGACCGGCGTCACCACGCTCACTGTGCCGCTTCGATCGACTCGCGCCGAAACCGCTCCAGGCGGAAGAGTGCCGCTGGCTGCGCTCCGGAATCGATCGCCAGTGCGGCGACGAGTTCGCCGATCGCGGGAGCGAACTTGAAACCATGCCCGGAACACGCGCTGCAGAGAACGACCTGTGGCCGAAGGGGGTGCCGATCGATGAGAAAATGATGATCGGGTGTGACCGTGTAGAGGCAGGTGAGATACCACAGCACCGCTCCCCCAGCTTCGGGCCAGTACCGTTCCAGTGCGTGGCGCAGTTCGGCGATTTCCTCGCTCGTCGCCGTACGTCGGACCGTTTGCGGTGTGCAGACTTCTCCCGTATCGTGCCGGCCGAACTTCACCCCTTGTCCCGGCAGTTCCGGAAACGCGCTGTAGAGCCCTGTTTCGTCCTCCCAGAGGGCGAAGGGAAAACGATCCGCCGCGTAGCGTCCCCCGGCCCGGGGTGCGAAGTGCACGTGCAGGATACGCCACACCTCGAGTGGTAATCCGAGCTCTGGGACGAGCTGACTCAACCACGCTCCCGCCGCCAGCACCAACCGATCCGCCCGAAAGGTTCCAGCCGGCGTTTCCACGCGGACGCCGTCACCATCGACCGCCCAGGCGATCACTGGCGTCTCATGCCGGAGTTGTGCTCCCGCGGCCGTGGCGCGGTCGAGCATGGCTGCCACCGCTGCCTCCGGGTCGATCAACCCAGCCTCCGGCTCGAACACAGCCACCTGTTCGGGTGCTAACCGCAACCCTGGAAAACGCGCCATCGCCTCGCTGGCCTCCAGCAGTTCATGCGCGAGTCCATGCGCACGAACGCTCGCCAGCACCCCGCTCACGAGCGAGCTGTCCGGTCGCCCCACGTAGAGCCCTCCCGTCATCCGGAGGAGCGACTGGCCGCTCTCGGCCTCCAGTTGCCGCCAGAGCGTCCACGCCCGCCGGACCAACGGGACGTACTCCGGCGACTCGTAGTAAGCTGTCCGGATGATCCGCGTCTTGCCGTGCGACGAACCGCGATCGTGCCCGCGGCGGAAGGCGTCCAGCCCGAGTACGCGGAAGCCACTGCGTGCAAGCGCCCACGCCGTCGCGGCGCCCATCGCGCCGAGACCGATCACGATCACCTCTGAGCTGCGCATCGGCCCTCCTCGCGTTCGTTTCGACGCCCTTGCGCTCTCAGTGCTTTCACGACACGTCCTTTGCCCCGCGCGAGTCTTCTCTGCGGCCAGCCTGATCGCCTGGTGGGATCGAACCGACGGCTGCGACAGGCTCGTGCGCGTCGCCCCGCTCGCGCCCTCCCTCCGCGCTGGATCGCTAGCGCGAGATGCTCACCGCGCCGCGAGAGGACACCCACCCCGAGAGGCCACTCCTGCCTCCCCGTATACCCGCTGCCCAAACACATCGGGAGCAGCGGCGGATCGAGAGCGGCACGAGCGCGTCGCTCGCGGAAACCTGACGAGGAGATCTTCGCAACCACGTGCGACTGTCCCGCAGCTGCACCTGGACCTCGACCAGTACCCAGACCCGCTCTCCGTCGAAATCGATCGCCGAGGCGATCTGACCCCGTTCGCCGTCGCGAGCGAGACTCCTCGCGATAGCCGGAACAGCGAACCCGTTCTGCTCCCCAGCCCGCACGAGCGCATCGGCGGCATCAGCCGCGACCATCCCACTCGCTGTCACCATCGGCCAGCCGACCTCGCTGCGCAATGACTGCCGCTCGCGCTCGGGCCGCTGAGCGGGTTCCCCCAGATGAGCCAGCTGCGCGTCGTCCTGCTCCATGCGCTGGTCGATCCGGTTCGCTCCTCCTGCCAGGCCATACGCTCGTCCTGGTAATCCACCTCGTGGAACGTCGCAGCGAGCCGCTCCGCGGCAGCGAGGAGTCGCCTCAGGAAGTCTGGACGGCGCTCGCGCGAAGCCGCGAGCCAGCGCATCGCGCAGTCGAGCGGCACCCCCTCGACGCGATCCAACCGGTCACCCTGCTGCGCGACGACCGCTGGCAACGCGAGCAATTCCTGCGCGAGAACATGACACCGCAGCTCCTCGCGGCGTTCCGGATGCTGGTCGATCCTCGACAGGAGCGCTCGCGGCTGCTCCCGACCGACCGTCATCGCCTGTCCCCCTCCTCGCTGGGGAGGTGATCCGTCCACCAGTCTACCAGCCGCTTTGCACCGACATCCGACTCGACCGCGGTACACTCGCTCGGCTGGCTTCCGAGCGCTCCGGCTCGCCCCTCACCAACGCTTGATCGTCCACTCCAGTCCCCGCTCGAACGGGATGGTGATCGTCAGGACATCGCTCCGCGAACGGACGAACTCTTGGTATGCGCGACAGTCGTGCGAGACGACATTGTCGGCCACGATCAGCCCACCCGGCACCACGCGGTCGAAGGCAGCCAGGAAGAGACGCCCATAGTCGTCCTTCTCCGCATCCAGGAAAAGGAAATCGATTCGCTCGTACTGCCGTACCAGTTCCGCAGCATCGCCCTCCAGGACGACTGCCACGTCTTGGAGACCAGCCGCCGCGAGGTTGGCATTGGCTGCCGCGACGCGCTCCGGACGGATCTCGCTCCCGATGACGCGTCCACCATAGGCCCGCGCAGCCAGTGCCAACCAGATCGTGGAATAACCGACCGCTGAACCTGCCTCGAAAATGAGCGGCGGCCGCAGGGCCAAGAGCACTCCGTACAAGAACGCTCCCGTCGCCGGCGTCAATGCGCGGATGCGCTGTTCCTGAGGGAGTCCGAGAGCACGCTCGGCTGCATCCTGCTCCGCCAAGCGATCGAGAACACGCCGCGCACGCTCGTCCGCCAGTTCATGCTCGGCTCGGCTTGCCATCCTGCTCCTCCGTTCACGATCTCGCCTCGCGCGACCAGTGCAGGCCAGTCTAGCATCACGTCCCGGCACCGAGTCCGCCATCGTTCCGGCGTCCCCGCGCCAGCCGTGACCGATGGCGAGCCAGGCACTCGGCGAGGCACCGCTCATCCTCGCCAGACTCGGCCCAATGGTCGGTCGCATGGTAGACTCATCGACCGCGTGTCGGGAGGGCCGATGCAGGTCGTTCTCGGACTTGGTATCTTCGCAGCGACGCTCATCGGGATCTTCGCGCGGCCAGCTCGTCTGTCGGAGGCACACGCCGCACTCCTCGGCGCCCTGGCGATGCTGCTTACCGGGATCGTGTCACCCGAGACAGCAGCAGCCGCGCTCTACCACGAATGGAACGTTTACCTCTTCTTCCTGGGGCTCATGGTAACCACCGCGCTGGCGGAGCGTGCCGGCGTGTTCACGATGCTGGCCCGAGCAGCAGCCATCTGGGCGAACGGTTCGAGCCGCAGGCTCTATCTGATGCTTTTTCTCATCGGAGCTCTGGTCACCGCGTTCCTCTCCAACGACGCGACCGCACTGCTGCTCACTCCGGTCGTCGCCACGCTGGTCATCCAGTTGCGCCTTTCACCGGTGCCGTATCTGTTCGCGACGACGTTCATCGCTGACACGGCGTCGTTCCTGCTCCCGGTCAGTAATCCGATCAACGTGCTGCTCCTCGGCGAGCGGATCGATCTCCCCACTTTCTTCCGCTTTCTCCTGGCCCCCGCTCTCTTTGCCATTCTCGCGAATTACATCATTTTCGCTTGGTGGTTCCGCCACGACCTTCGTATGGTGTACGATCCCGCTCGCCTTCCCGTGCTCGACTCCCGACGACAGCAGACTGCCCGCCTGACGCTGAGCGGGCTTGCCGTCCTGGCCCTGGTGGAAGTCACCGCGGCTTGGTATCACCTGCCGCTCGGTCCGGTAGCCGTCCTCGGCGCCTGCGCTCTCGCCCTGCTCGCCTGGCGCATCGGCCAGCTCGATTGGAAGAGCGTGGTCCGCAGTATTTCTTGGTCGTTGTTCGGTTTCCTCACGGGTATGGTCATCGTCGTGCGCGGATTGACCGAACTCGGACTCACCGAACGCTTCGGTACCTGGCTCCTGGCGCTCGGCGCGGGATCCACCTTGCGCGCCATCCTCGTCACGGCCTTCGGGACCGCGCTCGGTGCGAACCTGATCAACAATGTACCGATGGCCCTGGTCATGCGCGCGGCGCTGGAGACCAGTGCCCCCGCCACGCTCCCCCAGGAGGCGCTGCGCTACGCTGCCCTGCTCGGAGCCGATCTCGGGCCGAACGTCACGACCGTGGGATCGCTGGCCACGATCCTTTGGGTCCTGCTCCTGCGTCGGTACGGGATCACGGTTTCAGTCCGCCAGTACATCCTGCTCGGGTTCCTCCTCGTCCCCCTTCTCCTGGCAGCCGGCTCGCTCGCTATCTGGCTCCAACTGTGACGGCTCACGGACGCCAGATCAGACACGGCACCAGTTGCTCGACCGCTTCCAGCCCGGCATGTGCCCCGAGAAAGACGCGACTTGATGCCCCAGGTGGATCCCACGGGAAACCCGCTCCCTCGACTGCGATCAGGACCAGTTCACCCACCCGATGCAGCGCTTCCGGATGGTACGGCAGGGGACCGAACAGCCCCTGCGCGAAGAGCTCGTCTCGACTGGACACCCATCCGTCCTCGCCCGCCAGCGCTGTCAGGCGCGCCTGTACGGACTCTTCTGCGCCGGTCACCGGGTGCAGATAGACGGCGCGACGCTCGCCAGCCGGCGGGACCCGCAGTTCGGCCAGCAGTGCGGGATCGGTGAGCGGTCGTTGCCGCGCTGGATCCAGGGAGACCATCCCGTGATCGGCGGTGATGACGACGAGCAGGTTACGCCGCGGGAGTCGAGCCAGGAGCTCGTCGGCCAGCAAGCGATCGAACTGCCGGAACTCGATACGCCAGGCCGCTGATTCCGGCCCCACGAAGTGGCCCAGCGTGTCCAGCGTATCCCAATAGGCCGTCACCAACTGGCGACCCGGCCGGACGAGCGCAGCGTGAACCTGCGCCACGAACTCGCCGGGTGTCCGATATCCGCGGAATTCGGCACCAGCCGCCTGCATCTTGGTCAGGGGCGTGTCGCGAAACGCCTCCGGGCTCACCACCGTCGCGTGGATGCCGGCTCGCGCGGCTCGCTCGGCGATCGTCGGAACAGGCAGGAACGAGCGTGGTTCCAGCCCCAGGCTCGCGTAGCTGGGAAATCGCCCGAGCGGCGACCAGAGCAGGAGATTGGAGAGCATGCCGAACTCGCGCAGAAAGACCGTGAAGCCGAGCAAGCCATGCTGACTCGGCGGGTAACCGGTCGCCAGCGTCGTCAACGCCGCGACAGTCGTCGAGGGGAAGACCGAGGTGAGCGGGAAGAGTATGCCCTCACGCGCCAATCTGGCCAGCCCGGGCGTCTCTCCCTCCGCCAGCGCGCGCTGCAGCCGTTCGTAACCCAGTCCATCGATGATCACGAGCAGAACAGCCTCGATCCCATCGGCCAACTCGCTCGGCCAGATCGCTGGAGAAACCGGCTGCCCCTCCAGCTCGCCCCCCAGGCTGGCCAGGATCGACCATGGCAGGTTGACGAGGCCGAACCCGTCGTAACTGGGCCGAACCCAGTGTGGTCGCTCCGCTGAAAAGCGCGTTGCCTCGCGCACCAACCCCTCAGCGTTCCCCTGCTCGTCCATCGCTCCAACCCCCTTCACCGACCGTCTCCGCTCTGCCACGCACGATCGCTTCTCCTGGTGAGGAGCAGCATCCAGTCCGCACTGCGCCGGTTGGTCGCTGCGCGCCTCCATCGTGACGGCAAACGGTGCCCGGGTCATCGGACAGCCGGTGCGCGTCACACCCGCATCGACCTCGACTCCATTCCGGATCTCTCGCGGCGAACCGCAACGCCGTCCTGCCGGAGAACCGAGTGAGCCAACGTGCCGACCACGAGGATACGCAAAAACGGATATCCACTCGTGAGCCGCGCATTTCCTCATCGACAGTTCGTCGGTGCCAGTTCCCGATCCGCCCGAGCAGTTCGGTCCTCAGTTACGTCCGCACCGCTCGCTTCGAGAAGCCGCGGGAGTTCGGCGCTCTCCTCTTGACGAACCACTCGTTGGCTCTCACAATCATCGAGAAGTGAAACGTGGCAGGACACGATCGTGTGGAGCACGATGCACGGCGAGGACACGAGCGATCACCCCTCGATGACCGAACCTGCGCCATCGACTTTTGTCGGACTTCCCCGCCTCGACGAGTTGCCTCGTCCCCCTCATGTGACGTTCCTCGGTGTTCCCTATGGACGCCCTTACCGAGGGCTGGGGCCTGAGCTTCCGTCAGCGACTGCACCAGCCGCGCTCCGCGCTGCTTCGCTCGCCTTCCAGCCGTATTACCGGAACGTGGACGTCGATTTTGGTGGCGACCTCTTCGCGGGACGGGAGGTCCTGCTCGCTGATGCGGGCGATGTCCGGCTCGTTCCAGGGGACCACACCGGTAATCTGGAGCGGATCACCACGGTCGTCCGCACACTGCTCCGTGCTGGCACCGTACCCATCGTGCTCGGCGGTGACCATGCGGTGACCGTTCCGGTCTTGCAGGCCTACGCCGAGCATACAGGGCTCTGTATTGTCCAGATCGACGCGCACCTCGACTGGCGCGACGAGGTCGATGGCATCCGCGAGGGATTCTCGAGTCCGATGCGACGGGCCAGCGAACTGTCCTCGGTGCACGCGATGATCCAGATCGGGCTACGCGGGGCCGGCAGTGGACGAGAGGGAGAGTTCGCTGCTGCTCGTACCTGGGGAAGCGTCTTGGTTCCGGCCCGCACCGTGCACCGAGAGGGGATCGAGTGGGTACTCGACCGGTTGCCGCAGGCATCCGCGTACTACGTCACGCTTGACGCGGACGGCATCGATCCGGGTATCATGCCAGGGGTCAATGCGCCAGCCCCCGGTGGTCTGACGTACTGGCAGGTCTTCGACCTCTTGTGTGGCATTGCACACCGTGGCCAGATCGTCGGCTTCGACCTCACCGAACTGGCACCGGCCCGCGACCCGAGCGGTGTGACCATGGCTCATGCCGTGCGCATCCTTCTGGTCCTCATCGGTGCGCTGGCGCACGCCGGCCAGTTCGGATGATGCAAAGGAGTATCAGGTGAGACGCTGGTCACCTGAGTTCGCGCGACACCGAACCGCCTCGCAACCGCTCTCCGGAACCTGGCTCATCCTGGGAAGCGGCTTCCTCATCGTCGGTCTGCTCTGGATTTCGCTCGCGTATCGCTTTTATCTGAGCGCAGCACCGCGCGCTCTGCTGATCGCCCTCGTGATGGCTTTCCTACACGCTGTGTCGAGCATGCTGAACTTCCGCCGAGGGCTCTCGGCCTTCCTCCTCAGCCTCGCCGCTGTTCTTCTCGGTATCGTCGGCGCGTTCATCGTCCGGGTCTACTTCCTCATAGGTATCGAAGTCGTCGCCGGAGTCGTGCTCGTTCTCGGGCGATCGACGCTACTCTCCAGCACAGGGAGGAGGTGATCGTGTCGTAACCGGTGTATAATCGGGCACGCTGCTGACGAAACCGGCGCTCGACTCGCGAGAGGCGGGTACCGGTGAGGCGAGCAGGCGAAGATGCACTGCTGTGCAAACTGGCACCGTGATGGTGCGACAGCTGGTCAATGGAGACCAGGGAGTGAGGAGCGCTGGAACGATGGTACGCCCGATCGATGCACTCGACCGCTCGATCATCCGTCTCCTCCAGGAGGACAGCCGCATGCCGAGCGCCGAGATCGCTCGCCGGCTCGGTGTGGCCGAGCGAACCGTCCGCGCTCGCATCAACCGGCTCGTCGAGGACGGCATCGTCAAGCTCGTCGCCATCGTCAATCCTTCCGCCCTCGGCTACGACGTGACCGCCGATATCTTCCTGGAAGTGGAACCGGGACGCCTGGAGGAAGTCGCTCAGCAACTCGTCGCCATGGAAGAAGTCGCTTACGTCGGTCTCACCACCGGCGAGCGCGACATCAGCATCCAGGTCTTCGTCCCCTCGGTCGATGCGCTCTATCGCTTCATCACCGAGAAACTCCAGCGAATTCCCGGCGTCATCGGCACGACGACGTACGTGGTTCCCCGCGTCCTCAAGTGGCTGCACAACTGGTCGTTACCCTCCGAAAGCACTGCGCCAGCCGGTCGCCGCGCCGTCCGTCGTCGCCGACGCGGCCGGGCCGGACGCGCCCAGGAAGAAGCAGCGATCTCAGCCACCAGCCCAGCAGGAGCGAACAGTGACGAAAACACCTAAAGCCACCCGCACCGAATGGCTGCGCCGCGCGCGTGAGGCGCTCGGTGGCGCTGTGACCAGTTTCGTCCTTCCCGAGTCGCATGCCATCGTGCTCTCGCACGGCTTGGGAAGCCGTGTCGTCGACGTCGATGGTCGGGACTATATCGACTATGTGCTCGGTTCCGGACCGCTCATCCTCGGCCATGCTCATCCCGCCATCGTCGAGGCCGTCTCGCGTCAGGCGGCACTCGGCTCGACCTTCTACACGCTCACGCCGGCCGCGATCGAACTGGCTGAGGAGATCATCCGGGCCGTTCCCTGCGCCGAGCAGATCAAGTTCGTCTCTACCGGCACCGAGGCGACATTCCACGCGCTGCGCATCGCCCGCGCCTATACAGGTCGTACCAAGATCCTCAAGTTCGAAGGGGCCTTCCACGGCGTCCACGACTACGCCCTCATCAGCGCGTTCCCCGCCGTCCCCTCGGACCTGCCGAAGGGGCAACCGGATTCCGCTGGCATCCCACCCCAAGTCGCCGAGACCGTACTGGTCTCACGCTGGAACGACCTCGACGTCACGCGCGCGCTCATCGAGCAGCATGCCGAGGAGCTGGCCGCCGTCATCTGCGAGCCGCTGCAACGAGCGCTCCCACCAGCGCCCGGCTTCCTGAACGGCCTGCGCGAACTCACCGAGCGCTACGGAATCCTGCTCATCTTCGACGAGGTCGTCACCGGGTTCCGGCTCGCCTACGGAGGAGCCCAGGAACGGTACGGCGTCGTCCCCGATCTGGCTACCTTCGGCAAGGCGTTGAGCGGTGGCTACCCGCTGGCTGCTATCGCCGGCCGCCGCGAGATCATGGCACTCACCGACCCCACGCGCCGGTCTCGTGGCGAACCGGTCGCGCATCTCAGTGGCACGCTCAATGGCAATCCGCTGGCTGCCGCTGCCGGGTTGGCCACCTTGCACGTTCTTCGGCAGCCTGGCGTGTACGACTACCTCTATCGAATCAGTGAGCAACTCCGGACCGGATTGCGTGAACTGGCCGCCGCACGCGGTATACCGCTGCAGGTCATCGGGGAAGGGCCGGTCCTGCAGATCGTCTTCGCCGAGGAAGAGCCCCGCGATTATGCAGCTTTGCTCCGTGCCGATCGCGAGCGAGCTGTTCGCTTCGGCCTCGCCTGCCTCGAACGTGGGCTCTTCGTCAACCCAGGCGAAAAGCTCTACCTCTCGCTGGCCCACAGCGAGGCCGACATCGCGCGCACCCTGGAGATCTTCTCCGCAGCGCTGGATACGGTACTCAGCGACGCCAACGCTACCGCGAGCGACTAGCTCAGCGGGGCGAGGCCGTCGAAGCGCGTGAAGACGAGAAGGTTGTCGCTGTACACGCGACGCTGCGGATCCCACCAGCCGGCGCAGGTGATCAAGACGAGTTCCGAGGAGTTCTCGCCGGTGAGCAGCTCCGCCGGTAGGTCCGTGCTCGCCACACGCGCTTGCCCCGTCACCGTGTAGTGGAGCACCCGCCCATCGGCCAGTTCGAGCAGCACCACACTACCCGGCTGCAAGCGGTGCAAGCCGGCGAAGACAGCCCAACCACCCTCCACCCGGTCGAGATGGCCTGCCAGTAACGCTCGTCCCGGCCAACCGGGGTAG
Organism: Thermomicrobium roseum DSM 5159; assembly: GCF_000021685.1. GTDB lineage: Bacteria > Chloroflexota > Chloroflexia > Thermomicrobiales > Thermomicrobiaceae > Thermomicrobium > Thermomicrobium roseum. The sequence goes on from NC_011961.1 coordinate 738,945, forward strand.
GCGCTTCCCCGATACCAGAACACTGTGTCGCCGTCGTCGGAGATCGCCAGGCTGCCGTCGGGCGCGAGATCGACCGCTTGGATCGGAGCATCGACGCCGATGCTCGGAATCCGAATACGCACCGGCTCGACCAGTCGCGGCATCACCAGGAGTGGTTCGCGGACCGGCGAGGGCTCCTCGACCGCCGGGCTGGGCAAGTGCCTCGGCGGGATCCACGTCTCGGGCAACGGGAGCACCGCGACCTCTTCACTCGGAATCGCTTGCCCGACGAGCCGCCACGCCTCGGTGCGCAGCGCGTCAGCCTCCGGCACGCGCGGTGATACCCCGACCGGGCCGAGCAGCAGGGCGTGCGAGGACGCGTTCAACCACCCCCCGATCAGCATCATTGCCAGGAGGAGCGCAGTCGTCCCGAGTGCCTTGCGCCGACGTGTCGATGCGGTCATGACGATCCTCGCTGGGAACGTCTGCGACCGAAAGCAGCGGGTGCCCTGATCGAAACCGGAGCACCCGCTGCGACGGGAGGGAGAGGCGCCATTACCGGAGATTGCGGCGTTCGATGCGAACCGGCACGCGGACGAGCGCCGCACTACCAGCCAACACCAGCAGCGCGGCCAGCACCGCGACCGTCAACGGCAGCGTCGCGTTGGCGGCACTACCCCCACCGGTCCCGACATGGCTGGGTGGAGCACCCAAACCGGTGATCACCTGGGTCACCAGCCGGAAGGAGCCTTTTTCGATCGATCCGATGGCATAGACGATCGTCGCTGCTCCGGCTGCCACCGGCAAGTCGACCGGCCCGAACACAGCCTGCGCCTGCCCAGCCGGCGCCAGGTCGACCGAATAGGTCTTGGCATCGACGTCCGCCTTGGCCTCGTTCGGATTCGCCAGATTGGCGAATACGACCGCGCCACCAGCCCGCACGTCCACCGCCGGCGCCTGCGCAGTATGGCGGACGATGAGGCGTCCCTTACCGCTCGCCACCGGGGATGTGTCGTTGACGAAGATGCTCAGGCGCGGCTGCCCGTTGGCATCCAGGTGAGCGACGACCGACGCGTTCTGGCCAGCAGCCAACGTGGCTTCGGCCGAGAGGACTGGAGCGCTCGCTGGGTCAGCCCCGGCCGGCCGGATCGCCAGCTTGTAGGTACCGGGATCGAGCGCCAGGGGATCGGTCACCGTGCCGAAGGTGAAATTGGACAGCACCTTCGCATCGTTGGCGTAGACATCCACGACCAGGTCCGGGACTCCGTGCACCACAGTGAGCTGCGCCTTCTCATGGCCCGCAGCCAAAACCGTGAACGGAACGGCTGCAAGCAGTGCGAGGGTGATGACGACGGTGATCAGTTGCCTCATGGCGTCCCCCTTGGATTCTACCTAATCTTTGTTTATGCTAACTCCTACCTACACGCGCGTGCAACCGTAGTATAGCAGCACCACCCATCGTGCGCCAAGGTGACGTGTCGCAGCACGCGGGTGAGGGGCTCCCCAGCGTGGTCGTGGACAAGCCCAGGACACGACCGATCCCGACTGGCAACCGGTATGGCCGGAAGGTCATCCCGCACTGCTGCACGACCGACTGCCTCTTGCCGCCGCACGAAAGAGGTTCGCGAGAGGCATCCTCGTGAGACATACGGTATCGCTCGCTGTGGAGAGGAGCACACCATTCCCGCGCGGGCGGGAGTGACGACGAGCCACCCGGCGAGGCGTCTCAGCCCGGGACCAGAGTGGCCGGCGACGGAAAGAGATGGGTTGTTCACGGAATCGTCGCGCTCAGCGGGAGAGCGTGCTGGTAGAATGCAGGCAAGGGTAAGACGCACGGGCCAACGAGTCCATCGATACGGTGACGTCAGCCCGGGAAAGGGAGGGAGCACCATGCGAGCAGCCCGCTATTTCGGTCCCCATGATTTCCGTCTCGTCGAGATCGACCGCCCCGTTCCTGAGCGCGGCGAGGTGCTCCTGCGCGTCCGCGCAGCTGGCCTCTGCCACTCCGACCTGCACATCATCTTCGATGAACTCGGTGGTTACCCGATTCCGGCACCCCTGACGCTGGGTCACGAGATCTGCGGTGAAGCCGTGGAACGCGGCGAGGGAGTGACCGGCATCGAAATCGGTCGCCGCTACGTCGTCTTCGGTCCGGTCGGCTGCGGCAACTGCCGCTGGTGCCGCAGCGGACGCGACAACCTCTGCACCGAGAGTCGCTGGATCGGAATCGCCCGCGACGGCGGGTACGCCGAGTACGTCACAGTGCCTGCCCAGGCCCTCGTTGCCGTGCCGGACACTGTCTCCGACGCTGAGGCAGCGGTCGCGACCGACGCGGTCCTCACGTCGTATCACGCCTTGCTCACGGTCGGTCGCCTCCAGCCCGGGGAGGGAGTCGCCATCATCGGTGTCGGCGGCCTCGGCCTCAATGCGGTCCAGATCGCCAGCGCCTTCGGCGCCGTCGTCCTGGCCCTCGACATCCAGGAGCGGAAGCTGGAACTCGCCCGCCAGCACGGCGCAGCCATCGCGCTGGACAGCCGGCAGCTCGATCCCCAAAACCCGCCCCTCGATCGACCCATCACGCTGGTCGCCGACTTCGTCGGCACCGACCAGACCAAGCTGCTCGCCCAGCAACTCGTCGCCCGCGGCGGACGCATCGTCCTCGTCGGCCTGGGCAGCGTCGGTGGTCCACTCCTCGGGCTTCGCGCTGTCGCCGACGAAATCGCTGTCCTCGGCTCGTTTTGGGGTACCCGACAGGAACTCGCGACTGTTCTCGACCTCATCGCCCGCGGCATCATCCGGCCCCGCGTGGAAACGCACCCGCTCGACGAAATCCTCACCTGGGTCGAACGGTTGCGCGCGGGTGAGGTCGAAAGCCGCGTGGCCCTGGTGCCCTGAGCAGCGTTGCCCGGTTGGCCAAAAGCGGATCGTCCGACCGACTCCCATCGACCGGTGCCAGCGCGACCGACCGATGCATGCGCTCACGGCCGAGTCGTTCACCGGCGCTGCCCCACGCACGCGTCGTCACGCGTATCGTCAACGGGCGGGAGTCCGGTGCTCCCTCTGCCTGCCCCGGTACCCGGGTGCTTTCGCTCGCTGAGCGCTCCTGCCTGAACAGCAGCCGACTCCAGCTCTCGTGACGTCGCGTTTTGCCGCATTCCCAGAGTGGCTCACCGGTTCGGCTCGCCGCTCGGTGCACCACGGCTCGGGATCGACGAAAAGAAGTTTTGACAACTCTCTCTGGTAGGCTACCGGTAGAAATATCGCTCGATCAGTCCGTGAGCCTGGGAAAGGAGCACGTCATGTGCCGAGCACCGGAGCGACGCGTGCGCGACCGAGCGTCTGCTACCCGACGGTCGTTCCTCGTACTTTTGCTCGTACTCGCGATCGGTCTCTTCCCGCCGCTGTCGGTCAACGCCGGTTCGTGGGTCGTCGCCTCGGCCTACCGTGAGGACAAGGTGACCTGATCGTTCTGCCCTTTCGCCGAATACGGCGCGTTCTTCCCTGGCCAGTATGGGCATGACCAGCACGACGCCGGGCCAGGGAGCGATGTGGCGACCTGCGGGAGCAACCACGGGTGCATTTCCCAGTGCAACTGGACGAATTAAGGAGGCGTGCAGCGTACTCTTCAGCGAGTTCCTCTTTTTTGGTAAGCCAGGCAACTCGACGAATTAAGGAGGCGTGCAGCGGAACGTCCTGCTCCTGCCCAAAACCTGGCTCTACACGATAACGTCTTTCAGTCAGCGTTCTGGAGCATGGACCGCGGCGAATGACCGCGCCACGATGTGGATCCGCTGAGCGGAGAGGAGCTGCGTCATGCGCGGGTTTACCAACGGACAGAGCTGGAGCGAGAGACTGTCTCGTATCGAGCGGTCGCTGGCCTGCTCGCCCTGGCACTGGCGTTCGGCTGGTACTGGACAGCGGAGCGGGGTGGGACCAGCCGGCCGCTCGCCGACCTGCTCGTCCCGCTGATGTCCCCGGCTGGTTGGAGCCTTCAAGCTGCTCCGGTCGAGCCGGTCGCCGCGTTCCCGCTCTCCGGTGCAGCTCCTGCCACTGCGAGCGCCTACCGCGAGGGGGCGCGGGTCGTCTGGCAACTGGCCGGTCAGCGCCAGCCCGAGTTCGAATAGCCGAACGTCGCGGTGACGCTCTACCGGTTCGCCGACGCCAAAAGCGCAGCGGCGGCTGCTGACGCGCTCGCCACCCAGAACGCGGCGGAACGTGCGCCTGCCGGTCTGACCGAGAGGACGGTTGTCGAGGTCGATGGCTGGCCCCTCGTTGTCCGTCGCGCGCTGACCGGTCAGAAACCAGACCAGCTCCGGGGGTGGAGCCTGGTGACCTACGAGCTGGCACCGGAGGCGCTGCCAGCTGCCCACGGAGCTATCGGCGTTCCGGTCGAGGTCGAGTCGCTGCGGGCGCACGAACTCACCCTCGTGCTCGTCTCCGGTGAGACGGTCGCCTCGGTCTCGGTTCATGCCAACAACCGGGCAGTTCCCGTGCTCCGCGACCTGCTCGTGCAGGTGTGCGACCGCCTCGCGCTCGAGCGGACAGTGCTCGACCGCGTTCCCCTACCGGCGGACTGAGCGGCCTGTCGACCGCGTCGACTCGCTGGAGCCATCGGTGTCATCCGTCGCGCCGCGAACCGCAGCGCCTGTGTGGAACGGGTAGCGCCTGCAGGGCCACGACCGTACTGGAGGGGGTTGACATCTCCCTCTCTGATACGCTGTCGGTTGAGGTACCCCACCTGTGTCGACCGAGAGAACGGGAGGTGTGCGATGGATCGGTCGTGGCGTCAGCTCGCTGCCGTGCTGGCAGCGCTTGTCCTCTTCACCGTCCTCCCGCTCGGCGTCAGCGCGAAGGGAGACGAGGTCTCGCTCGCCGAGGCCGTCGCGCTCCGGCAGCAGCTCGTGACGGCACCGGATTTCGAGGTTGCCTGGCGCGCGTTGACGCAAGCCCAGCAGCGGGCCATCGAGAGCATCGATCGCCAGCCAGTGATCGAGACCGGTTCGACGAGTTCGGGAATCGGCGACTTCGCTGTTGCTGCCGCCGGCTGCTGGACGCGGATGAATTATGTCCGAGCCGTAGCTGCTTTGCTCGGCTATGTGCTGTGGAGCTACGAATAGTATATTTACTGGCGCGGGGACGGATCACGCATTACCAGCTGGTAGAGTTGGGTGCAGGTGCGTGTCAACGACCCACTCCATCGCTACCTCGGTGAGAGCGGCTATGGTATAACCGGTGGTGTAGGCCAACCGTTCGTTCGTGTGTATCGGTCCGGCAAGATCTGCTTCTTGCCGCAGCTGAACTGCCCCTACGTACGGTATCCCTACGTGACGCTTTATGCCTTCGGGAACGGTGGCTGGTCGTCCGAAGTGGGTACGTGATGAGCAGTCAGTCTCCCCAGGGGATACCCTGGGAAGTCGTTTGGATCCGGCGGCTGGTGCTGGTGTTGCTCGTCGTGCTGATCCTCTTCCTCCTGGTGGCGCTGGCTGCCTTCGTGAACGCAGCGTTCGCGCACCTCGAGTGCGGCTGCGGTGCGCCGGCGGCTGCAGGCGGGTGAGCCGTCGTCCGCGTGTGGGCGCAGCAGACTGCACCCAGCCGGCCTCGCGGTAGGAGAACGGTGCGGGTGTCTCGGCCCTATCGGGCCGGACGGGTCGGGCGTGCCTGACCCCTACAGGGGGCGAACATGGCCTTGAGAGTGCCGGTGGACGAGCCGGTGGCGACCGTCGTCAACAGGCCACGCCCCTGTTTCCGTAGGAGCGCGGCGCGCCTCGCCCGCCCGCGCCGGATGGCGCGGGTACGTGGTTCGTTCCCGGGCCTGACGGCCCGGCTGGGTCACGCACGCGAGACCCCTACCGGAACAGCGGTGGTCGATGCGGGCCGTTGGGCAACGCTTAGGGGACCGTTCCTGATCGGCGACGACCCGTTCACGTGTCGGGGCGAGGCATGTCTCGCCCGCCCGCGCCGAATGGCGCGGGAACGAGAAAATTTCGCAGCCCAGATCGCACAGACGTGTCAGGCACGCCTGGCCCCTACACGGATCGATCGTGGCCGCACAGTCCGAGATGGTCGCTGCGCGATCGAGCGTCGCGAACCGACGCTGCCTCGTTGCCAGAGGGGTGTCAGCCCTGTGCCTGCGGAGACGGTTGGGGTGGCCGGTCCTCTCGGGCCAGGTGGGGCACCTACGCCCGCGCCCGCCGCGGCTCGGCGCTGCTCGAGCAGTTCAGGTGGACAGCATGCACCCGACCTTCGGCATCGGGACGCGCTCGTCGGCCAGCACCCGGTGCCGCTCGCTGGGCTCAGTGTGCTTCCGCTTGGATCCGGCTTCGAGACAAACACAGGGCTGTAGCCGCGTCGTCGGTGGTGGGTTGCCCCCACGGATCGGGACACCGCGCTGCCCGATTGCCCGCGTCCCAGGGAAACACCGGGATGGGAATCGTCCCTCGCTCCTGGACACAGACGGTGACCTCTGGTAGCCTTCCTCTGCGAGTGTCCGTACAGGGAGCCAGGCGTGACGCCAGTCATCGCGTTCTTCAACCAGAAAGGTGGAACCGCCAAGACCACGAGTACGCTCAACGTCGGAGCTGCACTCGCTGAGCGCGGCTACCGGGTACTCTCGCTCGACCTCGATCCCCAGGCCAGCCTGACGATGGCGCTCGGGATCGATATCGCCCGGCTGGAGGTCTCGGTCTACGACCTCCTCGTCGAAGATCCGCTTCCCCTCAGCGAGACCATCGTGGCGACGCGGATCGCCGGATTCGACCTCGTCCCGAGCCATCCGGATCTGGCTGCTGCGGAACTGGAACTCTTGAATGCTCTCGAGCGCGAGCGGCGGCTGGCGCACGCGCTCGCTGCGGCTGAACCCTTGCCCTACGACTACGTCCTGATCGATAGCCCACCGGCTCTCAACATCCTGAGCGTCAACATCCTGGTCGCCGCGACCGCCCTGGTCATTCCGATCGAGCCGCATCCGCTTTCGCTCATGGTCTTGCGTCGCCTCTTCGAGACGGTCAACCGGGTGCGCCGGCTCAACCCGCGCCTTGCTGTGCTCGGCTTCCTGCCGACCAAAGTGCACCACTCCTCGCGCCTGGTCGCCGACATGCTCGCCACGCTGCGCGAGCGCTTCCCCGATCTCCCGCTCTTGCCGAGTATCCCGCTCTCGATCAAGGGCGCCGAGGCGGTAGCCGAGCACACCTCGATCCTGCAGTACCAGCCGCGGTCTTCCCTGGCTGCAGCCTACCGGCAGGCTGCTGCTGCCATCGTCGAACTCGTCGGGAGTACCAGTCGTGTCTGAGTCTCCGCTCTCCCCAACTACCCGCCGACGGCGCTTTACCGTCGATGACCTGCTCGCCGATACGTCACCCCAGGCACGCGGTACCCGCGAACTCGCCGAGGCACGCGAGATCGCGCTCGACCGCATCGAGCCTGACCCTGATCAGCCGCGCCGTACCTTCGATCCGGAGCGCCTGGAAGAACTGGCCGCCTCCATCCGCCAGCAGGGCGTGCTCCAGCCGATCGCGGTGCGGTACGACGCGACGCGCGACCGGTACGTCATCATCCACGGCGAGCGACGCTGGCGGGCCGCCCAGCTGGCTGGTCTCCCCACCATCCCGGCCATCGTCCGGCAGGTCAGCGACGAGCAGCGACTCATCCAGCAGCTCATGGAGAACATCCTGCGCGAGGATCTGAACGCGCTCGACCGAGCGGCTGCGCTCCGTCGGCTCAAGCAGCAGCTCGGTGATGTCCCCTGGGAACAGGTCGCCGAGACGGTCGGGATCAAGCGCAGCCGGCTGTTCCAGCTCCTCGCTACGGAGAAGCTGCCGGAACCGGTGCAGGAAGCGATCCGGGCTGGCCGGCTCTCGGAGAAGCAGACGCGACCGCTCCAGGGGCTTCCCGAGCCGCTCCAGATCGCGGTGGCCCAGCTGATCGAGCAGGACGGTCTCCCGCAAGCGGAGATCGAGCGACTCGCCCGCACGCTGCGCGAGCGCACCGACCTCGCCCTGCTCGATCCCCGAGAGCTCCTGCCTCAGCTCCGGCAATTCATCCGCCCGATCGGGTCAGCCACGCCGCGACCGGCTCGCTCCACCCGTCGATCGTCCCGCGCAGTCCAGCTCGTTACCGCGCTCGAGCGGCTCCGTCAACTCCTGGAGACGACCGATCCCGCCACCCTCGATCGCGCCGAGCGCGAAGTGATCACCGAAGCCTTCCGACGCCTGGGCTCCTCGCTGCACCGCTGGCGCACCGCGTTGGGCGGCGCACCCGAGTCGAGCTGAGCATCGCTCAGCTCCACGGAGTCGATCGTTCGCGGATGATCGCCTGAGTCTCCCGGCCAGGTCGCTCACCCGCCTCGAGCGCCTGCGCAACCCGCTCGGTCGCTGGGCCGCGACCATCGCTGACCGGCAGTGGCTCGCACGATCGGGACAATCGAGTCAGTCACTCGTCCTTGACCTGTCGCCTTCTCTGTGCGAAAAGGAATCAGTGAGGAGGTACTGGCCGCATGATCGACGATCTCTGCCAGGTGCTGGAGCAGTTGCGCGATCGCCTGCAGGCGCAGAAGTCGCTCCTGGAATCCAACGAGGCGCAAACGCGCGTCAGCCTGATCGACCCCCTCTTGCGAGCCCTCGGCTGGCCGACCGACGATCCGACGGCCGTGCAGGTGGAAGTGCAAGCAGGGAGCGGGCGAGCCGATTACCTGCTCCGCAGTGGAGACCAGACGATAGTCGTCCTCGAGGTCAAGAAGCTCGGCGAGAAACTCGATATCGCCCATTCGGCTGCCGTCAGCTACGCGTGGGAACTTCTCCGCCAGGGCCAGGCACCCCGCTACGTCGGTGTCAGCGACGGCCGCCGCTGGCTCCTCTACGAGCCACAGCAGCTCAAGCAGCCGCGCTACGCCCTGGACCTGGCGGATTCCCAACGCAGCATCCCGGCGCTCGCTCTCGCCTTCACCGAGGCTCTCTGGCGCCGGCTGTACGAGCGCATAATCCCTCCGCCTCCACCGCCTCCAGAGTGGATTCCGCTGACTGCCTTGCGACCGCATCCCGGCGACCCGCCGCCGAGCCGGATCCGCTTCCCGGACGGCAGCGAGCGCGACCTGAAGACGTGGAAGTCGCTGCTCCTCGAAGTCGCCGAGTGGCTGGTCGCGCAGGGCAAGCTGACCTCGGTCGCCTGCCCCGTCCCGATGGGGCCGAAGCAGTACCTCGTCAATACGGAGCCGATCCATCCAACGGGGAGGAGTTTCGTGTCCAAGAAACGACTCAGCAACGGTCTCTGGCTCAACCTCAATCTGAGCGCGCGAGACGTCGTCCGCAGCGCGCAAAGCCTCTTAAACCATTTCCAGATCGCACCACAACAGGTTCTCGTCAGCCTTCGCCACGGGCCACCGGCCTGATCGACCCGCGACCAACTGGAGCAATGCCCGGCAGCAATGCCCGGCCGCCGCTTTCCCGGTCTTGCGCCTCAGGCAACGAGCGTCCGCACACCAGTGGGCCATTTTCTGGGAAGCACTGCACCAAAAACGAGGCCGGCCCGCCGCACAGGGGGCCGGCCATCGCGGAAGAGGGTAACGGGCTCAGCTCATCGTCCCACTACCCAGGCGGCGCACCACCCACCACGCTCCGGGCAACGCGACGGTCGCCAGCACGATCTTGACGATGTCTCCTGGAATGAACGGAACCATGCCCAGTAACGGCGCCTTGCTGATGCCGACGAAAACAGCGAGCCAGGAGACACCGAAGAGGTAGATCACGAGATTCCCGAAAACCATCGCCAAAGCCGTGGTCAGCGGCCGCCGGTCCCAACCACGCTCGGCCAGCCAGCCGGTCACGAACGCCGCAGCGATGAAACCGATGAGGTACCCACCGGTCGGACCCAGCAACACTGCCAACCCCGCCTTACCACCGGCGAAGACCGGCAACCCGGCCAGCCCTTGCGCGACATAGAGCGCCATGCTCGCTGCTCCGCGCCGGCTCCCCAAAGCCGCACCCACCAGGAGAACGGCGAAGGTCTGCCCGGTGATCGGAACCGGGGTGAACGGCAGCGGGATGCTCACCTGTGCCGCCAGAGCCGTGAGCAGGCTCCCGGCCACCACCAGCACGACATTGGCCGCGAGCCGCACCCCCGCGTGCTCTCGCCAGCTCCGCGGCAGCGCCAGATCCGCCAAGACGACCGAACTCATTCGACCTCCCTCTCCTTCCCTAAACGAACCGATCAGCGATCGCCGAAACTCAGGCGGTCGCCGTCATCCCCGCCCCCAACGGGCGGACGACCACACCTGCCTCCTCCAGGCGCTGGCGCACCCGCTGGGCGATCTCTGGTGCGTTCGGCGCGTCGCCGTGGATACAGATCGTCTCCACCTCGGCCTGGAGCGTCTCCCCCTCGATCGTCGGGATGCGACCGTGCAGGACCAGCTCCACGGCGCGCCGGGCGACTTCTTCGGGGTCCCACGCCTGCTTGCGGCGCTCGAGCACCAGTTGCCCCTGGCGGTTGTAGTTGAGGTCGATGTAACCCTCGCGCGCCATCGGGATACCGACCGAGGCTGCGACCCGCGGAGCGATATCGCCCATCATCACGAGCGCGATCCCGTTGCCGAGCGCCTTGATCGCCCGGCAGAGCGCCTCGCACAGTTCCTCGTTCTGCGAGCACATCACGTAGAACGCTCCGTGCGGCTTGACGTGCTGCAGTCGCGCACCGGCTGCCTGAGCGAACGCCTGTAGTGCGCCGGCTTGGTAGAGAGTATAGTCATAAACCTCCTGCGGCGTGACGTCGATGCGGCGACGGCCGAAACCGAGGAGGTCGGGAAAGCCGACATGCGCGCCGATGCCGACCCCATGCGCCACCGCGAGTTCGACCGTTTGCCGCATGACGGCCGGATCGCCGGCGTGCCAGCCGCAGGCGATGTTCGCTGAGGTGATGTATGGCATCAGTGCTGCATCGTTGCCGAGCGTCCAGCGACCGAAGCTTTCGCCCATGTCGCAGTTGATGTCGATGACGCGGGCCATGGCTCAGCTCCTCTCGAGGTTGCTCTCGTGGATCGTCTCGTCCTGCTTCTTGAGGAGCGCGATCGCCTCCTCGAGCGTGACCTCCTTGAACCGAATGTAGCTCCAACCCGGGACCATCTGCCCGAGCTTCCACATCGCAGCCTTAGCGACCACGGCGTTGCAGATGAAGCCACCCAGTGTGGGACCATCGATGCAGAGGATGATCGGCTGATCACCGCAGACATTCACGGCCCCGACGGGATAGCCGTTGTCCAGGATGTTCGAGGGATGCCCGCCACCGGCACCACCACTCGTGCGGGCCCACTGCCACTTGTGGATGTCCAGCCGGTAGCCGGTCCGGTTGGAGGCAGCGTCCAGCTTCCATTGGTGCGAGAAGAAGAAGGCCATGTCGTCGGCCGTCATGTAATCGGGATCCGCTTGCGGCCCGCGCGTCGCCTCCACTTCCCACACCTCGTTGTAACCCGGATAGCTCGGCACCAGCGCGCTCGGCACGCGTCGTCCAGCTGCCTGCGCCGGATCGACGACCGGCTCGCCCAACGGCAACGTGTCACCAGCCTGCAGCTTCCGCCCTTCCAGCCCGCCGATGGCACCGGGCAGATACGTGGCGCGGCTCCCCAGCACCGGTGGAACGTCGATCCCGCCACTCACTGCCAGGTACGTGCGGAAGCCGGCCCCCTGTAGATAGTCGAACTCCAGGACATCGCCAGCTCGCACCAGGTAGCTGCGCCAAAGTTCCACCGGCTGGCCGTTCAGTTTCGCCCCCATGTCGGCACCGCAGATCGCGATCGCCCGCTCGTCCCGGAAGGCAACCACGAGCCCGCCGGCCGTGATTTCCAGCCCAGCCGCACTCGGGGGATTGCCGACGAGCACGTTGGCGAAACGGAACGCATAGTCGTCCATCGGCCCCGCCGGTGCGAAGCCGAGCGACAGCATCCCGATCCGCCCCGGATAGTCCTGTACCGTCGTTTCGAAGCCGCCGTTCCGTACCTCGAGCATGGCTCCTCCACCCTTCCTGCCTTCTCGCGAGCATCACGGAACCGGCACGCGAGCAGCCGCCTCGGCCTGGCGACGCCGGAACGCCTCCGCTTCCGGCTCCACCTCTTTGAGGAACTTGAGATACGCACCAACGTCGAAGGTCGCCGTCTCGTCGATCCGGTACTGGTACGTGCCGTCGTAGACCGCTTGGATCATCGCCTCCAGTTCGTCGTCGGTCACCCGTGGGCGGAAGCGCAGGCGGTCGCCTGGGCGTAGGAGGACGGGACTCTCGCGGAAAGCTGGATTGCGCTGTTGCGGATCGTAGATCGGCACCGTATGCCCGAAGATCTGATAGCCTCCGGCCGATTCCACCGGATAGATGGCCAAGCACGGTCCGGCGATACCGACCGTTCCAGCCGGTGTCCAGTGTCGCGTCGGGTTGTACTTCGGCAGGACGACCGCATAGCGCGGATCCAACGGATAGGCGAACGGCAGACCGGGGAAGAAGCCGAGTGCAGCATTCCACCAGTCGGTCGCCATGATGTAGCTGAAGAACTCTTCCTCATCGCGCAGTCCGTTGTACATGGCCGCGTACTTGGAGTTCGTTCCGTCGATCACGTTCGGTGCATCGGCTCGCTGGTACTGGACGTAGCGAGCGATCGCTTCGCGCGTCCACTTGTCGTCGAAGGCGATCGGCAGTTCGACGATCCGGCTCGGCACCACGAGGTTCTCGAACGGGGGCAGATGCTCGTATTGGTCCTCGACGAAATCGATCAGATCGCGCACCCCGATCTGTCGACTATCGTAGTTGATCAAGATACTGCGCAGGGCCGGGATCGTCTCGATGAGTCCTGCCGGACGATGTCGCTTGATCGCATCGTCCAGCCCCAGCACGCGGAAGCTCATCGTCAGGTCGAAAACCATCTCGCCGAACTCGACCAAGAGGAAGCTGTCTCCCGCATTGCGGTACACCACGCTCGGGCGGCCGTTCCGCTCCGGGAAGCTCGCCAGGACCACTCCTGAGGGATGAGGACCAGTGCCCATCATGACCGCTCGCTCCTTCCGCTGCCTACCGGGGTCAGGCCTCGTCGCTCACCACCGCGATCGGTTGGCCGGGTCGGATCGCCTCTTCGTTCTCCACCAGGAAGCGCACCAGTTTCCCGCCGACATCGGCCGTGATCTGGTGGAACGTCTTCATCACACCGACCAGGCCGATGACCGTCCCCGGTTGGATCGTCTGTCCTTCCTCGACGAACGGCGCCGCATCCGGGCTGGGTCGCCGATAAAAGATGCCTGGCAACGGTGATTTGATCGTGTGCTCCGCCATCACGTTCCCCCTTCCCGTCCTACCGCTCACGATGCACCCAGTTATCGATGATCACTGCCACGACCAGCAGCGCGCCCGTGATGATCAACTGCGTGTAGGTGCTGATCCCCATGATGTCCATACCATTGCGCAGCATGACCAGGAAAACGGCACCCAGCGCCGCACCGAAGATATTCCCCTCGCCACCGCGGATCGAGACTCCACCGAGCACCGCCGCTGCGATCGATTCCAACGGGAAGCTCGCCCCCAAGGTCGGCTCACCCGACCCCACCCGTGCCGTCAGCAAGAGACCAGTCACCCCCACCAGGACCCCAGCGATCGCATAGGCGAGGAAGAGATAGAAACGGACCGCGATGCCCGAGAGGCGCGCCGCCTCCGCATTGCTTCCGATCGCGTACCAGTACCGCCCAAAGCGCGTCCAGTGCAGCAGGAGATACATGACCAAGAGGACGAGCACCATGACGAACCAGGGAACGGGAATGCCCAACACTTTACCGGTATAGAGGGTGCTGGAGAAATAACCGGGCAAGCCGAACACTGGTACTCCGCGAGAAACTTTCAGAGCCACACCGGACACCGCCGTCATCATGGCCAGGGTCACGATGAACGGCGGCACGCGAAACACCGAGACGAACAGTCCATTGAGCGCACCGATACCGGTCGCCACCGCGATCGCTGCCAGGGTCGCGATCACCAGACCAGTCAGTGGTGCGTCCGGGTGATCCAGGAGCTGCAGGCCGACCACGATACTGACCAGTGCGATCGAGGAGCCCATCGAAAGATCGAAGCCACCAGTCAGGAGCACCAATGTCTGGGCAACCGATACGATGATCAAGAAAAGCGCCTGTGTCAAGATGGTCGAGAGGTTCGTACGCGTAAAGAAGTTCGGCGAAGCGATGGAAAAGAAGAGCAAGAGGCCGATCAGCAAAACCGGGAGCAGCCCCAGTTGATCGATGACCCCTCGCACCCAGCGGAGACGTCCGAGAGCGACATAGCGTCCGGTCGCGACTTCACGCGGCGTCGACACCGGTCCGCCCGACCTCCTCTCTTGTGTGCCCGAAGTAGTACTGCAACAAGCGTTCCTCGGACACTTCCTCGTGGCGCATGATCGCCACGAGTTCCCCCTGGAACATCACCACGACCCGGTGACAGACGTGCAGCAGCTCCAGCATATCCGAGGTGATGAACAGGACTGCCGCCCCCTGTCTGGCGAGTTCGTGCAAGAGCTCGTAGACAGCGATCTTCGCGCCGACATCGATCCCCTGCGTCGGCTCGTCCAGCACGAAGACTCGGGTGGTCCGGATCATGCCACGTGCCAGCGCTACCTTCTGCTGGTTCCCACCCGAGAGATTACGCACCCGCGCATCGGGATTCGGGGGAACGATGGCCAAGCGCCGGATGTATTCGGTCACCATGCGCCGCTCACGCCGCTTGTCGAGGATGCCCCCCGCTCGCTGGAACCGCTCGAGCGCTGCGATCGTCATGTTTTCGAGCACCGAGCGATTGGTGAAGAGACCCTCGTGGCGCCGGTCAGCCGGGAAATACATGAGCCCTCGCTCCAAGAGCGTGCGCGGGCTGATCCGGTCGAGCGGGATTCGTTCCCCGAAGAGCTCGATTTCCCCTGCCGTGATCGGCTCCAGACCCACGAGCGCTCGCCCGAGAAGTCCCTTTCCCGAACCGATCAATCCGCCCACGCCGAGAATTTCACCGGCGCGGAGCGTCAGGTGTACCCCCCGAAGGCCATGCGCAGTCGTCAACCCACGAACCGCCAGAACGACTGCAGCTGATTCGGGAACCGGCTGCAGCACTGGGTAGATTTGCTCGTATTCCCGACCGGTCATCAATGTGATCAGCCGGTCCGTCGTCATCTCGTGCACCGACAAGGTCGCGACATGCCGACCATCCCGCATCACCGTCACGCGGTCGGCGATCTCGTACAGTTCCTCCAAGCGGTGCGTGATCCAGATTACCCCTACCCCTTGCCCGCGCAGTTCCCGGACGAGATCGTAGAGCACGCGCGTTTCACGGTCGGTCAGGGAAGCGGTCGGCTCGTCGAGGATCAGGACCTTCGGTCGTTCGAGCGTCGCCTTGGCGATCTCGACCAGATAGCGCTGCGGCACGGTCAAATCACGCACCTTCGCAGTGGGCGAGATCCCAGCATCGAAGAGACCCAGTTGAGCCACACTGCGCGCCTGCATCGCTGGCTTGCGCAGAAGCCCGGGAGTCGTCAACTCCCGCCCTAAGAAGATGTTTTCTGCGACGCTCAACGCTGGCACCAAGCTCAGGTGCTGGAAGACAGCGCGGATCCCCAACTCTTGAGCATGGTGGGGCGACCGGATCTGCACCGGTCGCCCCTCGAGCTCGATCGTCCCCCCGTCTGGATGAAGCGAACCAGCGAAGATGTTGACGAGGGTCGACTTCCCTGCCCCGTTCTCGCCGACGAGCGCATGGACCTCCCCGGCACGCAGCTCGAACGAGACCCGGTCGAGAGCGAGCACACCCGGGAAGCGCTTGGAGACCTCGATGGCCCGCAGGAGCTCCGCCATGCGTCGGCCTCGTCACGCCTTCGGCTTCACCGAGAAGACCGGACGGAAATCACGCGGACCGAACATGTCTTCATACTTGAACTCCTTGTAGTTCTTGGGCGTGACCACCTTGATGATCGGTCCAGCCCGGAACGGGAAATCCACGCCCGGCTTCTCCCCATTCAGGATCCGCACCATCATGTCCACCGCCATGCGCCCTTGGAGAGCCGTGAAGTCCGTCGGTGCTGCCGCGACCTTCCCCTCGGCGATCTTGTCGTAGAGCGGCGGGATGATGTAGGTCGAGACCACCTTCGGCTTCTTGGCCCGGTTCGCCAGGATGTCCGGTGCCGCATCGGCCGCGACCGCATTCCCGACGAGGTAGGTGACATCGGGATAGGCGTTGAGCGCATCCTCGATCAGCGAGACCTGCACATCCTTCCCGGTGTCGCCCCACTTGACGTCCAGAATCTTCACCTTGCCGGGAACCTTCTCTTCGACCGCTGCCTTGAAGCCATCCACCGTATCCGGCGCCCAACCGGAACCAGCCGGACCAGGCAGGAAGACGACCGTCACCTCCTGACCGCCGGAATCTTCCGCGACGAACTGACCAGCTGCATACCCCATGTCGTAGAACGACACCAGCGCCTTGGCCATGATGTCTGGCGCCTGGATGTCGTTGATCACCTCGATCACCGGCTTCTTCTTGTTCTTGACGATGTCGGTTACCAGTTGATCCTGCGAGGCGTAACTGATCGCAGCCAGGATGATCCCCTCGATGTCCGCGCGGTTGGCCAGGTTTTCCACCTGATTGATTTGCCCAGTCAAGTCGTTGTACCCCTGGGCCGCGACCAGCTCGATCCCCACCCCGAGGATCTGTGCTTCGTCGACGATCCCGTAATCGACCGCCAGCCAGTACGGGTCCTTGAGGTGCGGGAACGAGACGCCGATCATGTACGGCTTGTTCGCCTTTGGCCGCGTCCACTTCTCGTACTTCGGCCCCTGCAAGCTGCCGGCTGGCCGACCCGGCTGCTTGGTCGAGACGTCGTACGTGCCGTAATAAGCGACGACGTCCCAGAGCTCTTCCGTCGCGGCCGCCGCTGTCGGTGTCGCTCCAGCAGCTGGAGCGCTCGTCGGTGTCGCAGCTGGCGCGGCAGTCGGCTGGGCACCACTGCTCGCCGGTGTCGGAGTCGCCCCGCCTCCGCCGCAAGCAGCCAAGAGACCACCAGCCACTGCCACGGCGCTGGTCACTGCCAACGAGCGCAAGAGACCACGTCGCGTCAGTCGCCCGAACTGATCCTTCGTATCCCCTCCTCGCATCCTCTCGCTCCTTCGTCCAGCTACTCGTGCCATTCCCTGGCGGAAAGCCAGGGAATGGCGACCATCCCATCCATGTGCCGAAAACGAGACGCGTGCTCGATCGTCACCTCCTCACGCGCCGCCCTGCTTCTGGAGCGCGCCCAGTACCCGCTCCGGCGTCAGCGGCAGCTCCTCGATCGCTCGACCAGCCGGCCAGATGGCATCGAGTACTGCGCCTGCGACCGATGCCGGCGATGCCAAGAGTCCACCTTCACCGATCCCTTTGATGCCACCGATCGTGACCGGCGAGGGAGTCTCGAGGTGATCGATTACCAACTCCGGCACTTCGGTCGCCGTCGGTAACGCGTACGTCACGAAGCTATCGGTGAGCAGCTGCCCGTTCTCGTCGTAGACCATCGCCTCGTAGAGCGCACCGCCGATCCCTTGAGCGATCGCACCCATCACTTGCCCTTCGACGATCATCGGGTTGAGCATCGTCCCACAGTCTTCGACCGCCACGATCTTGTCGAGCCGGACGAGACCCGTCTCGCCGTCCACCTCGCAGACGGTAACGATGCATCCGTTCGAATACGTGGCCCGTGGATCGTAGAACTTGGTCGCCGAAAGCAGCGGCTCCTCCCCCTCCGCCCGCACGCGTCCGTCCAAATAGGCTGCGAAGGCAACCTGGAACATGCTCAACGAGCGATCCGGTGCGCCGCGGACGAAGACGGTGCCGTCTTGGATCTCTAGATCTTCCGGCGCCACCTCGAGGAGGCGACTGGCGACGCGCAGCACCTTCTCGCGCACTTCCTGCGCTGCCAGTGCCACCATGCCACCACCGATGACCGCGCTTCGACTGGCATAGGTGCCCATGCCCCAGGGCGCACGCTCGGTGTCGCCATGCTCGACGATCACGTCGTCGATCGAGACACCCAGGATCTCGGCTGCCACCTGGGCCAGCGTCGTTTCGTGCCCTTGACCATGGCTGTGCACGCTGACCGCGACGCGCACCTTTCCGGTCGGATCGATCGTCACCGTCGCGTTGTCGTGCGAGGGGAACGGGAAGCCGGCTTGCAACGCGATTTCCGAACCCCACGCCGTCGGCTCGACGTACAAGCTGATCCCGATTCCCAGGTACCGACCCTGTTGCCGCAGCTCGGCTTGCCGGCGTCGCAGCTCGTCGTACCCGACGAGTTGCAGAGCCCGCTCCAGCGACTCCCGGTAACTGCCGCTGTCGTAGACCATCCCGGTCACGGTGGTGTGCGGGAACTCGCTGATCAGGTTGCGGCGCCGGAACTCCGCCGGGTCCAGCCCGAGTTCGCGCGCGATCTCGTCGAAGAACAGCTCCCGCGCCGTCTGCGCGGCCGTCCAGCCGACGGCGCGGAAAGCCCCGACCGGCGCCTTGTTCGTGCAGACGGCGATCACTTCGTGCTGGTAGGCTGGGATGTCATAGACGCCGGGCACGATCCCCGCAGCCGCCAAGGGTTCGATCAGCGCGCTCGCCGTGTTGAACGAATAGGCGCCCCCGTCGCCGATCAGCCGCGCCTTCATCCCCAGCACCTTGCCATCAGCGCGGACGGCTGCCTCGAGCTCGATGATCTGCTCCTTCGCGTGCGTTGCGGCGGCGAGGTTCTCCCGCCGGTCCTCGACCCACTTGACCGGTCGCCCGAGAACTTTGCCGAGATAGGCGATGACGACTTCCTCCGGATAGATCGTCATCTTCTGCCCGAAGCCGCCACCGACCTCTGGAGAGATGACGCGCACCTTGTGCTCAGGAATCCCCAGGAACAACGAGAGGAAGAGTCGCAACATATGCGGCATCTGGGTCGAAGAATAGAACGTCAGTTGCCCGCTCGCTCGCTCGTAGACCGAAAGGCAACCGCGTGTCTCCATCGGCGAGGCCACGAACCGGTTAGTGTGGAAGCGTCGCCGGAAAACTCGATCAGCCTGGGCGAAAGCACCTTCGACGTCGCCGAGGGTCGTGACCTTCTGGTAGACGACGTTCGTCCCCAGATCCTCGTGCAGGATGGGAGCATCCGCGGCCATCGCGCGCTCGGCATGCGTCACCGCTGGCAGCGGCTCGTACTCCACTTCGACGAGTTCCGCCGCATCTTCGGCAATGTAGCGATTTTCGGCCACCACGACCGCGACCGCTTCACCGACGAAGCGCACCTTGTCCTTGGCCAACACCGACTGCGGTGTCGGTTTGAGCCCCTCGATCGGGAGGCCACTCGCCAGTGGCGGGAGCGCCGCCACATCCTCAGCTGTGTAGACCGCGATCACTCCCGGCAGCGCCTCCGCTGCACTCGTCTCGATACGTCGGATCCGCGCATGCCCGTATGGCGAGCGCACGAATGCCGCATGCACTGTTCCCGGGATCTGGATATCGGCCAGATAGCGTGCTTCGCCAGTCAGAAAGCGTGGATCCTCCACCCGCTTGACCCGAGCTCCGACCCACTTTCCCCTTGGCAAGATCTGAAGCGTCATCGCTGCGCCCCTCTCATGATCCCCGGCCCGCTTGCATCTGTTCCGCTGCCGCTCGGACAGCCCGGACGATGTTCTGGTATCCCGTGCACCGGCAGAGATTGCCGCTCAAAGCCTCCCGGATCTCCTCCTCGCTCGGGGCTGGGTTCTCCTCGAGCAACGCCACGGCAGTCAGCACCATACCAGGCGTGCAGAACCCGCATTGCAACCCATGATGCTCCCAGAACGCTTGCTGCACCGGGTGCATCGCTTCCCCGGTCGCCAGCCCCTCGATCGTCGTCAGATTCGCCCCATCAGCTTGAGCGGCCAGCACGAGGCACGAGCGCACCGCTGCACCGTCCCACAGCACCGTGCAGCTCCCACAGACCCCGTGCTCGCATCCCAATTTGGTGCCAGTGAGCCCCAGCTGCTCGCGCAGGAAATCGGCGAGCGTCATGCGCGCTTCGACCTCGGCAGAAATCGACCGCCCATTCACGGTCAGCGTGATCGGAACTCGCTGCATCGTGCCCCGCCTCCCCTCGCTCAGAACCCGGCCCGCGCGGCGGCAGCCTCGATCGCTCGTCGCACCACCACGGGCGTGATCTGCCGCCGGTACGTCGCTGACCCATGCACATCGGAAAGCGGCTCGTCGATCGCATCCGCCGCAAGAGCGGCTGCTTCACGCAGCGTCGCGCTGTCCAGGGCTCGCCCGACGAGCGCCTGCTCGACCGCGGTCGCCCGCAACGGTCGCGTCGCCACACCGAAGAGCGCCACGCTCGCCCGACTGCACGTTCCGTCCGGCCCACGCTCCAGCACCGCGACTGCTCCAGCGAGCGCGAAGTCGCCGTGCCGCCGCGCGATCTCCTCGACACCCCAACCCGCGCCAGCCGGTAATGCGGGAAAACGGATCGCGACGAGCAGTTCGCCCTCAGCCAGGGCGGTCGTGAAGGGTCCCAGGAAGAAGTCACGTGCCGGGATCGTCCGCTCGCCTCGTGCGCTGCGGACGACCATCTCCGCATCCACTGCCAGCGCGACCGCCGGGTATTCAGCCGACGGATCGGCATGAGCCAGGCTCCCGCCCAACGTACCCCGATTCCGGATCGAGGGATGCCCCACGTACCGTGTCGCAGCAGCGAGCACCGGCACGTGCTGGGCGACCAGCGGATCACGCTCCAACCGTCGTTGCCGCACCATCGCGCCGATCTCGACCGCACCATTCCGCACGACCAACTCGTCGAGCCCGGCGAGACGACCGAGGTCGACCAAGAGCGCTGGACGCGCCAGCCGCAAGCTCAGCATCGGCACCAGGCTCTGCCCACCAGCGAGTGGCCGGGCATCCGAACCATGCCGCGCCAGCGCCTCGAGCGCCTCACCGAGGGTCCCCGGCCGCTCGTAGGCAAAAGCTGCCGGTTTCATCGCCACCCTCCCCACTCATCCACCGAAAAACACAACACCCGACCCGCTCCTTAACCCGACGAGCCCGAGATAGCACGCTTCTTTCCGGATCCGCGACGATGACAGCCAGCACCACTGTCGGTATGCTAGAGCCCAGACGGTTCGCCTGTCAAGAGGCGAGCCTTTGTAATCTGATACAAAATGGCTTGTCACACGACACAAAAGAAGGGATGCTGTGCGATGTTCCGGAAGATCCTGGTCGCTAACCGCGGCGAGATCGCCCTCCGCGTCATGCGGGCTTGTCGCGAATTGGGCATCCGCACGGTCGCCGTCTATTCGGAGGCCGACGCCCAAGCTCGCCACGTTCGGTACGCCGACGAGGCACGCTGCGTCGGCCCGGCAGCTGCGACCCGCAGTTATCTGAATATCGACGCCATCATCGCCGCTGCGCGCGAAACCGGCGCGGAGGCCATCCACCCTGGCTACGGTTTCCTGGCCGAGAATGCCCAGTTCGCTCGCGCCTGCCGTGATGCTGGTCTCGTTTTCATCGGTCCCTCTCCCGAGGCGATCGCCCTCATGGGCGACAAGGCGGCCGCCCGCAAGCTCGCCGACTCAGCCGGCGTCCCGATCGTCCCGGGTACCCCAGAGACAGTCGGGTCGGAAGAGGCGCTCGCGTTCGCCGATCGGATCGGCTTTCCCCTGATGGTCAAGGCGGCTGCTGGCGGCGGCGGGCGCGGTATCCGCATCGTGCGCGATCGGGCCGAACTCGAGCAGGCCCTCGTCATCGCCGCGCAGGAGGCGCATGCGGCTTTCGGTGACGGTTCTCTCTACCTCGAAAAGTTTCTCGAGCGCCCCCGTCACATCGAAGTCCAGGTGCTCGCCGATCACCACGGCACTGTCCTGCACCTCTTCGAGCGCGAGTGCTCGATCCAGCGCCGTCGTCAGAAGCTGTGGGAGGAAGCACCATCCCCAGCCCTGACGCCCGGTCTGCGGGCCCAAATCTGCGAGGCGGCTGTCCGCCTCGCCCGTGCCGCTGGCTACACCAATGCCGGGACGATCGAGTTCCTCCTCGATGCCGGCGGTTCGTTCTATTTCCTGGAGATGAACACCCGCATCCAGGTCGAGCACCCCGTCACCGAACTCGTTACCGGTATCGACATCGTCAAAGAACAGATCCGCATCGCAGCCGGCGAGCGACTCGACGTGAGTCAAGACGAGATCAGACTCCACGGCCACGCCATCGAGTTCCGGATCAACGCCGAAGACCCCTCGCTCGGCTTCTTCCCCTCGCCCGGCATCATCGAGCGGATGGAACTCCCGAGCGGACCCGGTATCCGCTGCGACTTCGGTTTCGGCACAGGTGACGAGGTATCACCCTTCTACGACTCGCTCATCGGCAAGCTGATCGTCTGGGGTCGCGACCGCAGCGAAGCCCTCGCTCGCGGTCGGCGCGCCCTCGACGAACTCGTGATCGAGGGGATCGCGACCACCGCATCCTTCCATCGCCAGCTCACCGACGATCCGTCCGTGGTCGCGGCCGCCTATCACGTCCAGTTCCTGGACGAGCGCCTCGCCAACCTGCAGTGAGTGTCGCCCACTTGCCGGGGCGATCGGCAACCAGTACCGAGACCGGGAGTGCTGCCCCGCACCCCCGGCTTTCTGACGATGCGCTCGACCCCATCCTACGCTTGAACGATAGGCGCTGCCTTACTCGCGGTATACTGCGCACCCCACCTAGTACCCGCTCGGTCTGCCGGTTCGCCACCGAGCTTCGAGAGTCCACCCGACACTCGATCGTTTGATCGTTCCGAAGGCGCCCTCATCCGTTCCCAGGACGGCTCGGCGAGCGTACCAGCGTCTGCGCGATGGCCATGATCGGGTTGCTCCCCGCCAGGGTCGCGAGCGGTCGCTCCTTGGTAGTCCATACCGTCTCCGGCCGGCATTGCAGGAAGAAGATCGTTCCGCGTTCCGGCTGATCGCACATCGCCCACTCCACATCGAGGGGATAGCCCAGTCGCTTCTCGAGTTCGCGAGCGCGCCGGGCAAGCTCGATCACCTCGGACTCCAAGAGACAGGGTGCGCTGGCGAGATCGGGCGGAAGTTCTTCACGGACCAGCGAGCCATCCGATCCCCCACGCCGATACCGGAACGGCTTCGCATTGACCTGTTTGCGCACCAGTTCGAGCGTCACCTTGCTGACCACGTACTCATCGGGCGTGACCTCGCCAGCGACGACCGCCTGACCGAGCCCCCAACTGCCTTCGATCACGATGAGCGAGCGATCGCCCGTGCGCGGGCTGAGCGTGAAGAGCACTCCAGCCGCGCGCGGCTCGACCAGCAGCTGCACCACGACGCCGACCGAAGCGTCCGCCAAGGAGAGGCCACGGTGGACGCGATAGGCGATCGCCCGCGGCGTGTAGGCGCTGGCCCAGCAACGCCGCACTGCTCGGAACAGTGAGTCGATCCCCTGGATACCGAGATAGGTCTCGTGTTGCCCTGCAAAGCTCGCCGTACGGCTGTCCTCATCTGCCGCACTCGAGCGAACCGCGACCACCGGCTCCGGCTGGCCGATCTCTTTCCCGAGTTCGAGATACGACTCGGCGAGCTCATCGGCCAAATCCTCCGGCAACGCCGCTGCGAGGAACGCCTCCTCGACGCGGCGCGAGAGCTGCGTCGCTGCATCGTCCAATCGCTTCTCCTCATCCTGTACGAACTCGAAGAGACCGGTCAGACCGTTCCGCTCCAGAAAGTACCGGTAGGCCTCGGTCGTCAGAGCGAAGCCAGATGGAACCGGACAGCCAGCCGCCAGGAGCATCCCCAGACTCGCTGCCTTACCCCCCACCAGGGGCCGATCGGCATGGCCGAGGGTAGTGAGCTCGCGGACGAATGGTGATCGGCGCATCGGAAACCGTTCTCCTTCCTGACCTCGCCATTGGTCAGTCGAGAATGGTGACGACTCCGTTCTCGCCATCGACTCGCAGGTACTGCCCTGTCCGGATCCTTTTGGTCGCCACGCCAGTTCCGAGCACCGCCGGAATCCGGTACTCGCGCGCGACGATCGCCGCGTGCGACATCACGCCCCCGATATCGGAGACCATCCCACGAACGCGGGCCAGTACTGGAGCCCAGCTGGGCTCGGTCACCGAGCACACGAGGATCTCACCATCCCGTACCTCTTGAAGTTCCTCGATGCTCAGCACGACCCGTGCTGGCCCTTCGGCCACGCCGGGTGCGGCAGCGAACCCACGGAGGACGTTCCCTTCCTCCGGACTCAGCCAGGCACGCAGGCGCTCCGGTGTGATTCCCCACAGCATGATGATCGCTGGATCCCCGATGACTTCCGGAACCACGCCGAGTGCTGGTGGCGGAGACCAGGCTCGCAGACGGTCCATGATGCGTTGGCGCCGGGCGATCTCGTCCGGCCAGTAGGCCGGACCACGCGGCGTCGTCCCGATGCTCCAGCTGAGCAGGAGATCCATCAACGCTCGCTCGACCTCGGTATAGTGCAACAAGAAAATATCTTCCACGTCGCGGAAAAAGCCACCGGCAACGAACAACCGGCTGAGTTCGCGGACTTTGTTCCAGAACCGACTCTGATACCAGTGCTCGACGTAGAACTTGTGGTCCTCGATCGAGTAGTAGACCTCGCGCGTCAGTGCCAGGATCTGGTCGAAGGCTTGTCGTTCCTCCTCTGTCGCCAAGAGTTCGCGGTAGCCCTGGGTGATCCGGTCGCGTTCCTCGCGGAGCGCGGCGGTGTCTCGCTCGAGATTCTCCCCGCGTCGCAGCCGCTGAATGTAGTCGGCCAGTACACTCACCACCGGCGTCGGATCATCGATCCACGCCCGGTGATGGTGTTGGAAACCATCGCCCGTATTCATGTAGAACCAGGGATCCGCACTGGTCTCCCATTCCCTGAGCCAAGCCCGTCCGGCCTCATTCTCGCGCAGCCGCGCGAAGACTGCTGCACCCGAACCGTTCGCGAGGAAAAGATCCGCGATACCGAGTTCGAGCGCCCGACGGGCCAACCGCTTCAGCTCGTCGTTCGGCCGGAACATGCTGACGTCGATCGCCCCGACCATCCGAGTCACCTGCTGGTCAGAGATCTCCGGAAACGCTTTCTTGCAGAAATCGTAAAACGTGAAGTAGGCGGCAAAGCCGATCATCACGATTTCCATGTGGACCTGCCACACGCGGAAGATACTGTCGATCAGGTCATGATAAGCCGCGAGATTATCCATCGACGCACCGTAACCGCGACGCTGGAAGACGTAGTCGGCAGGTTCGACTGCCGGGAGTTCCGGGAAGCGGATCGCGACGAGTCGCTCGACCTCCGCACTCAGTCGCTGCTTCCACTCCTCGTAGAACGCTCGCCAATTCGCGTAGTAGTAACCAGCTCGCTCTTGGAACCAGACTGCCCGCTGTTCGATCTGCGCGGGGTCAGTGACCGGCGTCGGGCTGATGTAAACGTAGCCGTTCAGTACGCGGAAATCGATCCCCATCGCTGGCGGGATGCAGAACATCCGGCTGCTCATTTCGCCGATCGCGAGGTAACCTGCCTCGGCAGTGATGATATCGAAGGGCGTCATCGCCTCAGGGAAGTGCATCCCATTGAAGAACCAGAGACGACGCTCTTCCTCTTGCCGGCGATCGTCACTGAACAGGAGATAGTAGGGATAGAGCTGTTCCCAACCCTCGGCTCCAGGTGGTGTGCCGACCTCGAACGGGCTCGGAAACCGCAACGTGCTCTTCATCCGCTCCCCCGATCGCGTTGTGGCGATATAGCGTGACTTCATTTCTAATGATGAAAATCGTGTTGCAGAACGCAAGACAGTCGTTCCACAATGCCGAACGATGCAGCCACGCGTCTGCCCGCGAGCGAGGTCGGCTTGCCGGCATCGGCGACCGACTGCCAGCGATCGCGTCGTTGACCGCGTCTACCCCACCACCACATGCGTACTCGTCGCCGTCACGCCGGGCGTACCGTGGATCTTCTCGAGAACGAGCCGCCCCAGTTCCTCGACCGTCGGTTGCTCGACCACCACGATGAGGTCGTAATCACCCGTCACGATGTCGGCATGCAGGACGCCGGGGACGCTCGCCAGCGCCTCTTTGACGGAACGAGCCTTCCCGACATCGCAGTGAACCAGGACGTATGCCCGCGCGGCCATGAGGCTCCCTCCCTTCTTGAACGGAACTCGCGGTTAGTGTGCCCCAACGGCGAGTCGGCAACAAGACGACGCCTCGCGCGTCGTCTCCCACTGCTCCGGCCCGCACGCGATCACTCGGTCGAATGGCTATACTCTAATGCGTTCGTGCTGAGTCTCGTGGCAGCACGTGGAGAGCGCATGTCCGATCGTCGTCCACCATTACGCCGGTTGAGTGCCCCTGGTCAGCCGGGACCTCGGCGGGCTCTTCGAATTCCCATACCGTTCGGTCGCGCTGCCGGTGCTTCGAGCGCACCGGTCGCGCGCGGCCACGTTTCCCTGCTCGGTGCACTCCTGATTCTCGCTGGTCTCGTCTTGCTCGCCATCGCGGCGATGGGCACGGTCGCGCTCCGGCCATCACCGGAGACCCCTCCCAGCCAGATTGCCGCGATCGCCACCCCTCCGCCACCGCTACAAGCTGCCGCGTCCCCGACCCCGACCGCCACCCCATTCGCGGAGCGGTTGGATGGGCTGCCCATCGTACCCAGCCCCACCCCTGAACCGACACCGACCCCGCGACCGAAGATGCCGCCACCCAGGCGCATCCAGATCCCCTCCGTCGGCATCGATGCTCCAGTCGTCGAGGTCGGCTACAAGATCGTCGAGATGCAAGGCGTCAAGGTCATCGAGTGGGAAGTCGCCGAGTATGCCGCCGGCCACCATAACACCTCGGCCAATCCTGGCGAGGGCGGGAACATCGTCATCACCGGCCACAACGACTGGAAGGGCGAAGTCTTTCGCACACTCGAGCACGTCAAGCTCGGCGACGAGGTCATCCTCACCAGTGACGCTGGCGTGTTCCGGTACCGCGTCACGGAGATCCACTACCGGAAGGAAGTCGGCGTTCCGCTCGAGGAACGGATCGCCACCGGCCGGTTCCTCGATCCGATGCCGGAGGAGCGCGTGACACTCGTCACCTGCTGGCCGTACGGTATCGATGACCATCGGATCATCGTCGTTGCCAAGCCAGTCGGTTAGACAACCGATCGCACTGCTCGGGGCTGGGGGTGCGGGACGCGCGCTCGGCGTCGCGCTCGTCGCGGCCGGCTTCTCGGTGTCCGCTGTCTGGAGTCGCCGACGCGAGCGGGCCGAGGAACTCGCTTCGCTCATCCCCGGTTCCCGCGTCTGCTCGACACCGCACGATGCCGCCGGGAGTGGCCGTCTCGTCGTACTGGCTGTGCCGGACAGCGCGATCGCTCCACTCTGCGCAAGCCTGTCCTGGCGACCTGACCAGGCGGTCATCCATCTCGCTGGCGCGTTCGGACGCGAACTGCTCGCCGCAGCAGCGCGAGCCGGTGCCGCAACCGGTGCCTTCCATCCCCTCCAGACCTTCGCGGGTGCGGCCGTTCCCACCGCCTGGCAGGGGATCGCTGTCGCCATCGAGGCCGATCCCTCCCTGCAAGGGGAGCTGCTCGCCTTGGCGCAGCAGCTCGGCAGTCGTCCCTTCCTGCTTTCCCCAGAACAGCGCCCGCTCTACCACGCTGCCGCTGTTCTGGCCGCGAATGGCCTCGTCGCTCTCGCCGGTGTGGCAGCCGAGCTGATCGCACAGGCGACAGCCTCTGACCGCGCGACGGCGCTTCGCTCCCTCTTTCCCCTCTTGTCAGGTGTCCTCGCGAATCTCGACCAACTCGGCCTGCCCCAGGCTTTGACTGGCCCGGTCGCCCGAGCCGACCGCGAGACGATCGATCGGCATATCGAGGCCCTGGCACACACTGCCCCGACGCTCCTTCCCTTGTACCGGGCGCTCGCTCAGGCGATGCTCCCACTCGCGCGCGAGCGCGCGGCTGCTGCTCCCGAGCGGCTGGTCGCGCTCGACGACCTGGAACGATGGTTGGCAAGCGAGGAGGTGGCGCGATGACCCCCCAACGCGTGACCGTCGCGGATCTCCGCGCGATGAAGCGTCGCGGCGAGCGGATCGTCATGCTCACGGCCTACGATTACCCGACCGCGCGCCTGATCGACGAAGCAGGCATTCCCGCTATCTTGGTCGGTGACTCGCTCGGTAACACGGTCCTCGGCTACGAGACGACCATCCCTGTGACCCTCGAACAGATGCTGCATCACACCAAGGCTGTCACGCGTGCTACCCGCCGGGCGCTCGTCATCGCCGACATGCCGTTCCTGACCTTTCAGATCAGTCCAGAAGAAGCCCTCCGCAACGCCGGCCGACTCGTCCAGGAAGGCGGTGCTCACGCCGTCAAGCTGGAGGGCGGTGGACCGATCGTCGAGACCGTCTCCCGGCTCGTCCGCGCCGGCATCCCCGTGATGGGCCATCTGGGTTTGACTCCGCAAGCGGTGCATACGCTCGGTCGTTTTCGGCTGCAAGCGCGTACTGCCGACGCGGTCCGCCAGCTCTTCGCTGATGCCATCGCACTGGAACGAGCCGGTGCCTTCGCGATCGTGCTGGAACTCGTTCCAGCGCCGGTCGCTCGTGCAGTCAGCCAACTCCTCGAGATCCCGACGATCGGCATCGGGGCTGGTCCGGGTTGCGATGGGCAAGTCCAGGTCCTGACCGATCTTCTCCATCTTCTGCCCGGGCCTCTCCCTCGTCATGCCCGCGCCTACACCGACCTCGCCACCATCGTGAGCGATGCGATCCGCCGCTACGCCGAGGACGTCCGCAGCGGCACCTTTCCGAGCGAGTCCGAAAGCTTCGGACTCCCCCGTGAACTCGATCTCGACACCGTCGCAGCGATCGCCGCCGAGTTCGCTGCCCAGCGCGGAGGAGACGAGCATGCACCTCTTCCGGACGATCGCTGAACTCCGCATCTGGCGTTCCCAGCAGGCCAGCCGTTCGGTTGGCTTCGTCCCCACGATGGGCTACTTGCATGAGGGGCATCTCGCGCTGGTCCGTCGCGCCCGCGCCGAGAACGAGACCGTCGTCGTCAGCATCTTCGTCAATCCCTTGCAGTTCGGTCCTCAGGAAGACTACGACCGCTACCCGCGCGATCTCGACCGCGACCTGTACCTCCTCGAGCGCGAGGGTGTCGATGCCGTCTTCGCTCCCTCGGTGAGTGAGATGTATCCATCCGGCTTCTCCACCGCAGTCGTGGTGACCGGCCCGATCGCCGAGCGTCTCGAAGGGGAAGCCCGGCCTGGTCATTTCCGCGGTGTCGCCACCGTCGTGACGCGCCTCTTCGGGCTCGTTCAGCCTCAGCGCGCCTACTTCGGCTGGAAGGATGCCCAGCAAGTGCTGGTGGTTCAGCGGCTGGTCCAGGACCTCGCGCTCCCGGTCGACATCGTGCCGCTCCCCACTGTCCGCGAGGCAGACGGGTTGGCCATGAGCAGTCGCAACGTCTACCTTTCGCCCGAGGAGCGAGTCGCAGCCAGCGCCATCCCGCGAGCGTTGTTCGCTGCCCTGGAGCGTTTCCGCAGCGGCGAGCGCGCAGCCGCAGCGTTCCGCGAACTCGTCCAGCGCACGCTGACCACCACACCGGTACGCCTGGAATACGTCAGCGTGAGCGACTTGGAGACGTTCCAGGAAGTCGAGTACGTCGAACGCCCGGCGCTCCTGCTCGTGGCTGCCTGGATCGGGACGACCCGGCTCATCGACAACGTGCTGCTCGATCCGGGAGCACCCTGATGGTTGCCCGCGTCTTCCACGTACAATCCCCCAGATGAGCGATGCGGAGGCCGGAGACGATGCTGCCGACACCACCGACCATCCTGGCTGGACGGTACCGGATCGAGGCACCGCTCGGTCAAGGCGGCATGGCCATCACGTATCTCGCCCGCGACCTCGTCCTCGACCGTCCGGTCGCGGTCAAGGTCATGCAGCGAGGGACACCCGACCCGGCCGACCTCGCGCGCTTCCAACGCGAGGCACGCGTCGCCGCAGCCGTCTCGCACCCCAACGTTGTCCAGGTCTACGATGCCGGCCAGGACGGTGACATCCGGTTTCTCGTCCTGGAATGGGTGGAGGGTGGCGACCTCGCCCAGTTCATGAGTCAGAACGCGCCCGTTCCGCTCGACGAGGCAGTCCGTCTCGTGCTGGACGTCCTTCACGGCCTGGCCGCTATCCACCAGGCTGGTATCGTCCACCGCGACGTCAAACCGGGCAACGTGCTCATCGATCGTCAGGGCCGGGCCAAGCTGACCGACTTCGGGATCGCCCGCCGACACGATGAGCCGACGCTCACCAGTCCGGTCGAGTTGCTCGGCACTGCTCCGTACGTCGCCCCCGAGCGGATCCGTGGTGAACCAGCGACACCAGCCAGCGACCTCTATGCCGTGGGTGTCCTGCTCTATGAACTCCTGACTGGCCGCTTACCCTTCCCTGGCCAGACACCGGAAGAACTGCTGGCTCAGCACGTCCACGCTCCACCGATTCCACCCCGCCGGTGGCGACATGACATCCCGCCCGCCCTGGAGCGAGTCGTCCTCCGCGCGCTCGCCAAGGATCCAGTGGCACGCTACCGCTCCGCCGAGGCGATGGCAGCTGCACTCCGATCGGCGAGCACCGCCGAGCCGCGAAATCCTCTCCCGGCTGTCCAGGCGACGCCAACACCAGCCCAACGTAGCCTGTCTCGACGCTCTCTCGCCTGGGCAGGCGGCGCGACTGTCCTCTCCTTCGCCGTCGTCGCTCTCCTCGCCCTGCTTGCCTGGGCGCAACTGGCGAGCGAAACCGACCGCGCGGAGCCACTGCCGAACCCGGCCAGCACCCCGACCGCCGAGACTGCACCCACAACCAACCCGCGACCCAGCCCGATTCCGCTGCCGAGTCCGACACCCACGTTGTCTCCCACCCCGACCACTGCTCCCACACCGGAGCCACTCGAGATGCTCGTGCGGTCGCTCACGCTCGTGCCGACCACCCCGCCCGAGCTCCGCCGCTTCGCTGACATGCCTGCACTCGAGTTCGGACCCGGCGACCTCACGGGAGCCTACCTTCCCAGCCGCGATGGGGCCTTGCCCGGTTTCACCCGCGATCTGGCCAACGCCGCGCTCATCTTTCCCGCACGAACCAGCCGCGTCTCGCTGGTCATTCCATCCGGGACCGAGCGGATCCTCATCGAGGTGGAGGGGCGGCAAAATCGGGGAACCCCAAGGCCGCTCCTCCAACTCGCTCTGGGAGGCCGGACAGTCTGGGAGAAGGCCGACCCTTTTCCTTCCGCCAGTTGGTCGCGCCAGACCATCATCTTGCAGTTCGACCCATTGCCCGCTGACCTCCCCGTGACGCTCGAGCTGCGCAACGCCCATGAGCCAGCCGCGATCGGCAGCGAGCCCTGGATCGCCGTGCGCTCGCTCCGCGTGATCATCGCGGGCGCGCCCTGATGCCCTTCCCAGGTATCACCTGCTACACTCGCCGAAGGGAAAGCGCCGAAAGAGGTGAGGAATGGGCACGATCACGATCGGACTGGATCCGAACATCGTCCAGGTCGGTCCGCTCCTCCTGACCTGGCATGGTCTCTTTACCGCACTCGCCATCCTCTCGGCTATCTGGCTCGCGTCCCGCGAACTCGCCCGCAAAGGGATCGTCATCCCGAACTTCGACCTCGTGGCCATCTTGACTGTCCTCGGCGGCGTCGTCGGTGCCCGGCTCTTCTTCGTCCTCGACCATCTCAGCGAGTACCTACGCCAGCCGTGGCGTATCCTCGCCATCACCGAAGGTGGCCTCGCTGTGTATGGCGGCATCATCGGGGGAACGCTGACCGCTGCTTTCCTCCTCTGGCGCCAGCGGGTTCCCATCGGACCCGTCGCCGATGCGGTTGCCCCTGGCCTCTTGCTCGCCCAAGGGATTGGGCGCATCGGCTGCCTCATCAACGGCGATGCCTGGGGCGGCCCCTGCACCTGTCTGGTCTGCTCCGGTGTTGCCGCCAGCGTCCCAGCGGAAGGGCTCGGCTACTGCCCCTTCGCCCTTCGCTACACGAACCCGAAAGCCCTACTCCCTCCCGAACTCCTCGGCGTGCCAACTCACCCCTACCCGATCTACGACATGGCGGTCAATTTCCTCGTCCTCGCCGTGCTCTGGCGCTTGCGCCGCCGTGGCCTGCCGGATGGATCGCTGTTCGCTCTGTACTGGCTGCTCTACGGAATCGGGCGCTTCCTCGTCAGCTTCGTACGACAAGAAGCGATCTGGTTCTTGGGACTCCAGCAGGCGCAGGTCGTCGCGCTGACGACTGCTCTGATGGGTCTCGTGGCCTTGCTCTGGTTGCTCCGCCGTCGCACGCCGGCCACCGCGCCGGCTCGCTCGTGATCGCTTACACCTCGGGCGCCGTGTCTGGCGCACTCGCTTGCCGCTTGGCCAGCTCCTCCTCGATCAGCTTGCGCCGGAGCACTTTGCCGATCAGATTCTTGGGCAATTCCGTGCGGATCTCGATCTCGCGCGGCACCCGGTGAGGCGCCAGTCGTTCGCGACAGAACGCGAGCAGCTCGCGCGGCTCGACGCTCGCTCCCTCGCGGAGCACGACGTATGCTTTCACCATCTCACCACGGTACGGATCGGGGATCCCCACCACGACCGCCTCCTGCACCGCCGGATGCTCGAGGAGCACCTTCTCCACCTCGCTCGGAAACACCTTGAGCCCACCGACGATGATCATGTCCTTGCGGCGATCGACGATCTGGAAGTAGCCGTCCTCCGTCATCCGGGCGATGTCACCGGTCAGAAACCAGCTCCCGCGGAAGACCCGCTCGGTCTCGTCCGCCCGCTTCCAGTACCCTTGCATCACCTGCGGCCCGCGGACCGCGAGCTCGCCCACTTCACCCGGCGGCAGCATGGTGGTCCCCGTTTCCAAGTCGACGACGATCGCCTCCGTACTCGGGATCGGCAGGCCGATCGTGCCCGCCCGCCGCTCGCCCAGGATCGGGTTGCAGTGGGTCACCGGTGCTTCGGAGAGCCCGTATCCCTCCACGAGTCTTGCACCGGTGAGCCGCTCGAATTGCTCCTGCACCGGTACGGGCAGAGGAGCCGCCCCTGAGATACATGCCTTGAGCGAGCGCAAGTTGTACTGCTCCACCTTCGGAGCGTTCGCCAGAACGGCGTACATCGTCGGCACTCCGGGGAAAAAGGTGGGATGCTCATGATCGATCGCTTCCAGGATCGCCTTGAGATCGAAGCGCGGGATCAAGATCATGCACCCACCGCTCACGATCGGAAAGTTCATCACCACTGTTTGACCGTAAATATGGAAGATCGGAATGACCCCGAGGACGACATCGCTGCCGTCCGGTTCTTCGATGTTGCGCGCCCAGGCATGCGTCTGCAGCGTCACCGCGACGAGGTTCCGGTGCGTCAGCATCGCCCCCTTCGGGACGCCCGTCGTTCCGGCTGTGTACTGGAGAACGGCCAGATCGTCCGGATCGCGCCGCACACTCGGCATGGTCGCTGGCGCCTGCTGGAGCAGCGGCTGCAGCCAGTGCGTCCGCCCGTCTTCCGGGAGCGTCACCTCGTGTCCTTCCTTGCGCTCGCGGAACAAGGTAAAGCCGACCCGCGCCAGCGGCGGCAGATATTCTTTGATGTTCGTCACCACAACATGCTCGAGCGTGGGGACCCGATCGCGTACGGCCTGTACCTTCGGGAACATGAGCGAGAGGCAAAGCACGACCTTGACCCCCGCGTCTGCCAGCTGATGCGCCAGTTCTGGCTCGGCGTACAGCGGGTTGCACGGTACGACGACGGCCCCAGCTCGCAGCGCACCGTAATACCCGATGACGATCTGCGGGCAGTTGGGCAGCACCAGTCCCACGCGATCGCCCGGTTCAACACCGAGCCGGATCAACGCATTGGCGAAGCGGTTCACCGCCTCGTCCAGTTCCCGATAGTGGATCGCCTTCCCGAAGAAGCGGATCGCCTCGCGCCGCGGATACCGTCCGGCATTGAGCGCGAGATACTCCGGCAGCGTCGTCTCCGGTATCTCGATCGTCCACGGCACACCCGGCTCATAATGCCGCAGCCATGGACGGGCCTCGGGGGTCACTGGCAGCGATTGCGGTAGCTGGCTCGTCGCACCCACTCGTCAGCTCCCTTCTCACGTCGCGGCTGACTCGACATACCCGTGGCGGACGTATTGCCGATTACTATAGCGAATCGCGCCCTGCTACGCGGGAGCTTCCCCCTTGCGCCGCACACACCTGAACGGTGCCAGGCTTTCCCCAGGCGGTCATCCGGTCGGGAGAGACACTACTGCTCGGCCAGCCGG
This sequence comes from Thermomicrobium roseum DSM 5159, assembly GCF_000021685.1. Lineage (GTDB taxonomy): Bacteria > Chloroflexota > Chloroflexia > Thermomicrobiales > Thermomicrobiaceae > Thermomicrobium > Thermomicrobium roseum. Next base: position 773,241 of record NC_011961.1, read on the forward strand.
GTACCGAGCCACAGCGCGACGAGCGGCGGGAGCACCAGGACCGCGACGCTCACGAGCGCTGCCCACGCTGGCGCTCTGGGTGATGTGGCCCAGCCGAGACTGGCCACGAACGCCGTTGCGCCGACGACGGCGAGGAACAGCACCAGCGGACGGCGCCGGAGGAACGCGGCGAGCGAGAACCGCGGTGGTCGATCGCTTCCCGCCGCGAAGGCGCGGAGCGACACGCGTACGTGGTAGGCAAGCCAGGCCACGCTGAGGATCACCGCGCACAGCAGAGCGGCGAGTAACCCAGCCAGACCGACGAGTGCGCCGTCCATGGTCGGAAAGAGTGGCAGCCCAAGTGTTACTACCAGGACCAGTGTCACTACCGCGACGACAGCAGTGACTGTCAGGTCGACTCCCCGGACGTCCAGACGCTCCAGCTCCCAGGCCAGCTGCACACCCTCAGCAAGCGCACCCTCCATCTCCGGCACCAGCGACGGCGGCTCGATCGGCTCGACGCGCGCATTCCACCGTTCGGCGAGCAGGAGGGCCTGGCGGCGGACAGCACGCGACCAGAAGTCCCGAGCGAGCGGCCAGCGTGACGGGGGATACACGCGGTAGAGCGCGGTCATCGTCCTTCCGTCGTTGTCCAGCAGCAGCGCGAGCGCCCCGCGGACCACGAGCAGTGAGGACCACATGCTCTGCTCGTCGATGACCGTCGGCTCGATGACGATCCAGCCACCGTTCACGGCTCGCGCGCCTCTCTGCTCGGCGAGCCACCGTTCTACCTGCATGGCGAGGCTCTCGGTCCTGTCGTCGGAACGGAAGCGCAGCGCGACTCGCCAGGGGCGTGGGACGGCGCTCGTGCTGCCCCCAGCGATGAGCTGACGGATCGCCAACCCGAACGGGATCACGAGGGCGCTGACGACCCAGATGAAGAGGAAGAGCATGCCGAGGTCGGCGTACCGGTCACCCTGGTCGAGGCGTTGCGCGTTGACAGCGGCGAAGGAGAGGAAGGCGACGAGGGCGAGGACGACATGCCCCCAAGCCAGCAACCCCCGCACCGCGATCGCTCGCCAGCGGGGTACGAAGAGTAATACCCCGGCGAGTGGCGGGACCAGGATGATCAGGGCAGCCAAGACCCGTTCTCGGCGAGGCCGTCGCTCCACTGAGCGCTCCCCCGTAACAGGGTTTCCGTCGTCAGGAATCCTCTCATTCGCCAGAATCTATCGTAACGGGAGCGAGACCTGGCGTGCCTGGCGCGCTGCCTCGAGATGTTGCAGTCATCTGACGTTTGCGCGGGTGCCAGTCCATCCAAAGTCCCTGCCGACAGCTAGACGCGACCGTGTTAGACTCCACCGGGGGACGGTGGGGCCTAAAGATGGTCCGTACCCCGGCTGCTGAGCGATCGGCATCGCCATTGTCGCCCCGAACCCGTCTCGCCCCTCCACGCGGTGCATTGTCCGGACGACGGGAGAGAGCCGAAGGAGGCTAGCGTGCGTGTCGCGGACGTAGTTGCTGAGATCCTGAAGCGCGAGGGAGTCGACCTCATCATCGGCTATCCGGTCAACGACGTGCTGGAGGCAGCTGCCCGCGCCGATATCCGCACCGTGATCGTCCGTCAAGAGCGCGTCGGTATTCACATGGCTGACGCCATGAGCCGCGTCACCTCCGGCCAACGCATCGGCGTCTTCGCGATGCAGCATGGCCCAGGCACCGAGAACGCCTTCGGTGCAGTGGCACAAGCCTATGCGGACAGCGTGCCCGTCCTCATCCTCCCCGAAGGCTACCCGCGCCCGATCCAGAACCTCCCACCCAACTTCAGCGCCCTCCTCAATTACCGCGAAATCGCCAAATGGGTCGAGCAAGTGGTGCTCCCCGGCGAGGTACCCAATGCACTGCGACGTGCGTGGACCCAACTCAAGAACGGTCGTCCCCGGCCAGTCGTGATCGAACTCCCCCGGGACCTCGTCCAGGAAGAGTTCGCCGGGCCGCTCGACTATCGCCCCGCTCCGCGTGTCCGCATCGCCCCCGACCCAGTCGCGGTCGATGAGGTTGCCGCCGTGCTCCTCGCTGCTCGGCGCCCCGTCATCTATGCCGGTCAGGGTGTGCACTATGCCCAGGCGTGGGAAGAACTCCGGGCATTGGCTGAGCTCTTGGAGGCGCCGGTCTGCACGAGCCTGCAGGGAAAGAGTGCCTTCCCGGAAGATCATCCGCTCGCGCTCGGTGCCGGCGGGCGCGCCTACCCCGCCACCGTTGCCCACTTCTTGCGCGAGGCCGACGTCATCTTCGGTATCGGGTGCAGCTTCACCAGGACCAACTACGGTGTGCGTATCCCCTACGAGGGCAAGACGATCATCCATGCCACGCTCGATCCAGCCGATCTCAACAAGGATGTGCCCATCTCCCATGCGCTCCTCGGCGATGCCAAGCTCACGCTCGCCGCGCTCTACGAGGCCGTCAGCGAACGCTTGGGCGGTAAGCCGCGTGGGCGCTTGCCAGAAGTCGTGGCCGAGATCCGGCGTGTCCGTGACGCGTGGCTCGCCCAGTGGATGCCGAAACTCACCTCTGACGAGGTGCCGCTCACCCCATATCGCGTCATCTGGGAACTGATGCACACGCTCGATATCGACCGGACCATCATCACCCACGATGCCGGGAGTCCACGTGACCAGCTTTCGCCGTTCTGGGTCAGCAAGCGACCGCTCACCTACCTGGGTTGGGGGAAGTCGACCCAGCTCGGGTATGGACTCGGCCTCGCCATGGGCGCCAAGCTGGCTCGCCCGGACATGCTCTGCATCAACGTCTGGGGCGATGCCGCCATTGGCATGACCGGAATGGATTTCGAAACGGCCGTGCGCGAGCGTATTCCCATTCTCTCGATCCTGTTCAACAACTTCTCGATGGCCATCGAGATCCCCGTCATGCCGGTCGCCACCGAGAAGTACCGCGCCACCGACATCAGCGGCGATTACGCTGCCTTCGCGCGGGCCATGGGTGGCTACGGCGAGCGGGTCACCGAACCGGGTCAGATCGTTCCGGCAATCCAGCGAGCCCTGCGGGCAGTCGAGGACGGCACGCCTGCGCTCCTGGAATTCATCACGGGGAAAGAGCTGGCCATCTCGACACCGTAGGCCCGCGCGACCAGCGCGCATCCGAGACGCCCTGGCAGGCGGAGCCAGGGCGTCCGTTCTTCGGAATTGGCCAGTCTATCGTGCCGGCGCACCGAACTGACTCGAGTCGCTCCATTAGCCAGCCTGCTCGAACGCTCACTCTCCGGCTTCGACCGAACGCCCACATCGCTCGATCACCGCGATGCACGGCTTAGCGAGGCAACGACTTCGATGATGCCGGTATCCGTGTCGGGACACTTCCTGCCCGAGTTGTCTACGAACTCGCAACGCTCGCATGTGCTGTTCGCGATATCCGAACGGCAAGGTTGACGACTGAACTTCGCTCTTCGTAAAGTGAATCCTGAAGCGACTCGTCGGGCGGCGAACTCCTCATCCTGAGCACCAGCTCGACCTGCACGCAGGGTGAGGAGCGGAGGGAACGCACTCATGACTCGGGGCGAACCGCGGAGTCTCCAAGACCTGCTCGACCGTATCCCGAATGTTGTCGATCACCTTTACAACCAGCCACTGACACTCTTGGGCACGTTCCCCGACTTGCCACCCGAGTTCACGAACTGGCGTGACGAGCAACACGCCTGGCGCGAATCGGTCGCGCTGTTCGATCAGTCGTATCACATGACCAATCTGTACTTGAGCGGCCCTGGGGCACTGCGCGTGCTCGAACGGATCGGAGTCAACACATTCCGCAACTTTCGGCCTGGCCAAGCGAAGCAGCTCGTCGCCTGCAGTCCCGAGGGATTCCTGATCGGCGACGGTATTCTCTTCTTCCTGCCTGATGGTCGCTTCAAGCTGGTCTCTCGCCCCGGCATCACCAATTGGGTTCACTATCATGCGGAGACGAGCGGCGAGGACGTGGTGATCGAAAAGGACGCTTGGTCGGTGATCGACCCCGATCGGCCCCGGACGGTCTACCGTTTCGAGGTCCAGGGACCACAGGCTATGCCACTCCTGGAGGAACTCAATGGTGGCCCCTTGCCCGCGGTGAAGTATTTCCGGCTCGGGGAGATGACGATCGCTGGTCGTCGCGTGCTCTTTCTCCGCCACGGTATGGCTGGCACACCCGGTGCTGAACTCTTCGGGCCCTGGGAAGATCGGGAAATCGTGCGCACGGCGATCATCGAGGCCGGGCAGAGGTACGGCTTGCGACGAGTCGGTTCCAAGGCGTACATCACCAGCGGAATTGAAGGTGTTGGCTGGATTCCCTCCCCGGTACCCGCGATCTATACCAGCCCCACTCTCCGTTCGTACCGTGAGTGGTTACCGGCGACCAGTGAAGAAGCGATCGGCTCGATCGGCGGGAGTTTCTACTCGCCGAACATCGAGGATTACTACTTCACACCCTGGGATCTGGGTTACGGTCACCTGATCAAGTTCGATCACGATTTCATCGGCCGCCAAGCGCTCGAAAGTATGGCCGATCAACCTCACCGCGTCAAAGTCACACTGGTCTGGGACGGTGACGACGTCACCCAGACGATCCGCACCATGTTCAGCGCACCGCCCGGCCGACGCGCCAAGTTCATCGACTGGCCGCTGCCCCGTTATGCTCTCTGGCAATACGATGCCGTCATGAACGAGCGCGGCGAGCGGATCGGTGTCTCGACTACCTGCGGGTACAGCTCCAACTTTTCGGCCTTTCTCTCGCTCGCGGTCCTCGACCCAGCCTATAGCCAGCCGGGTACCCGTGTCACGATTCTCTGGGGCGAGCGGAATGGTGGTTCGCAGAAGCCGCTCGTCGAGCGTCATCTCCAGACGGAGATCCGTGCGACCGTCGCACCGGTTCCGTTCGCTGACCACGCCCGTCAGTACCTGCTGGCTGCGCGTGGTCACTGAGTTCGGGAGCAGTTCGTGATCGTGTTGCGGTACGTGAGGAGGGTTTCGATGGAACGGTTGGATCGACGCGCATTCTTGCGACGCGTACTCGGTGTAGCTGGCGTCTCGGCGCTCATGGCCGCTTGCGCTGGCGGTGGCGGCGCGACCCCCACGCCGACCCAGGCTCCGGCCGCTACCCCGACCGCCGCACCAGCGCCCACACCCACTTCAGCCGCCACGCCGACGGCAGCAGCGGCAGCGACACCGACGGCAGCCGCCACGGTCAGTCGCGAGCCGATTCGGATCGGTATCTTACTCACGCTCTCCGGCCCAGCCAGCCCGAACGGCGAGGCTAACCAGCGTGGCTTGCGCCTCGCCTTCGAGGAAGCCGGCCAAGCGATCGCCGGACGCCCCTTCGAGCTCACCATCGAGGACTCGGCTGGACAGCCAGATCAAGCCTTGGCCAAGGCGCGCCAACTCATCGAACAGCGCCGGGTTCACCTCTTGCTCGGCATCACGCTCAGCAACGAGGCCGCAGCCCTGCGCGACTATCTCCACCAGAACCAGATCCCGACCATCGTCACTAACGCCGCACTCCAGGCACTGACGCGCGATCCCAAGATGCGAAGCCCGTACATCTTCCGCATTTCCTACGCCAATGGGCAATACGACGCTCCGGTTGCCGACTACGCCTACAACAAGCTGGGCTACAAGCGGATGATGGGCTTCGCCGCCGATTACGCCGCAGGCAAGGAAGAACTTGCCGCCTTCAAGGCTCGTTTCACCAAGGCCGGCGGCACGTGGGTCGACGAGATCTACTCACCGATGGGAACGCAGGACTTCGGTCCCTATCTCCAGCGCATCCAGCAACAGGCCGGCAACATCGATGCCGTGTTCCAGTTCCACGGCCTCAGCAGCGATGCTATCCGCCTCGTCGTGCAATACGAGGAGTTCGGTCTCAAGGACCAGATTCCCCTGATCGCTTCCGGTGCCACGACCGATGATTCGATTCTTCCCGAGATGGGCGATGCGGCCGTCGGCCTGGTGAGCGGTACAGTCTACACCGCATCGATCGATCGCCCTGAGAACAAGAAGTTCGTCGAGACGTTCCGCCAGAAGTACAACCGCGTACCAGGACAAGTCGATTATCTGGGCTACTTGGGCGGACTCGTCGCGCGAGCGGCGATCGAAGAAGTGAAGGGTAACGTGGAAGACAAGCAGGCCCTGATCCAGGCTATCAAGGGTGTCCGCATTCAAGGGCCAGCCGGCGAGTTCCACATCCATCCGGAGTCGCAGGGTCCTATCCACAATATCTACATTTGCCGCGTCGCCAAGCGCGGAGACGGCACATTCTACAACGAGATCCTCGAGACGATCCCGAACGTCGATGACCTCTCGTTCTGATATGAACTCTGCCAATCGTGTGGGCGAGGAGCCGGGAGATGCCTGGCTCCTCGTCGCTTCTCTCGTCCCGGCCCCGGAGCGACGAGCGCTCTCTACGATGGCAAGATTGTTTACCAGTATGGTGTCGGAAGAAGGCATGACACGGTCGCCGCGGGACCCTACCCTTTACTTGTCAGAATAGTTCTCCAGGAATCAGAAAACTCCCCTCGCGCTCGTCCATCCCGGCCGTCTTCGTAGCCAGCCCGTCGCGGATGCAAAAGGCAGCAAAATGGAAACCAGAAACGAGTCCCTACCCGAGAGGGTACCTCGCCGAGCCACACCGGTTCTCGTGCCCACCGGCTGCCGCACGAGAGCACCCACCCAGATGGATATGCTGCGGCCAGAGCCTTCCCCGAAACGGATCCTCTCCAGTCCAGTCACTGGATGAAGGGAAACAGTCATCGCTTGACCCCGCGTACCTTGCCTCGCGGCCGCAGCCCATTCCGTGCCTGACCAGCGCCATCCTTACCCGCATCTGCTCGATCCTGGTCGCACTGTGCGGCGCCAAGCCTACCTGATGTACCCATTGCGCCTATTTTCACCGTGCGCTATGCTCAGGATCGGCTGCTGTGATCTTTTCGGCAGCCGGTCGTTCCAGAAATGACGAAAGGAAAGGATACTTTCGGCCATGTCAGCACGACTCTTCGTGCGCCAATCGTCTGGACTGGTCCGGAGCATCTCCGCAGTCGATGCCTTCGTCGGCAATCTCTTGATCATCAATCTCGTCATCACGGCCACCCAGATCGTCCTCATGCCCTGGCTCTTCCCGGGCCTGAACCTGCCGCTCTCGGTCCTCATCACGGCTCCGCTCGTCCTCTTCCCCGGCACCGTCTACTTGCTCTACGGTCTCGCCATGCCACGGTCCGGCGGAGATTATGTCTACATCAGTCGGACGTTGCATCCGGCGCTCGGCTTCGCTGCGAACTGCTCCGTCGTGCTCTGGAACATGTCCTGGATGGGAGCCTACGCGAACTGGGTCACGACCCAGGGAATCGCGGCAAGCCTCTCGATCACCGGGACACTCTTCGGCAATACGGCCCTCACGCAGCTGGCCGACCGTTTGGCGACGCCGTGGAGCACGCTCCTGATCGGCACCGTGGTCAACGTTCTGCTCGCCGCCGTGCTGGTCAGTGGCTTGCGCCGCGCCCTGCTCGTCCAACGCACACTCTTCCTGGTCGCGTTCCTCTCACTCGCCTTGGGAGTGCTCGTCGTCGCGCTCGCTTCCCACGCCGAATTCCTCGCGCACGCCCAGCGATTCTTCGATCCCGCTGCACTCCAGCAGTCGGCTCAGCAGGCTGGGCTGGAACTCCCGGCTTCCTGGAACGACCTCCGGCAGACGCTCTACGCGACCGGTCTCAATGCACTGGCGCTGCTCTTCATGTGGTTCGTCCAATATGCTGGTGGCGAGATCCAGAACGTGCGGCGAACCCTGCCGCGGGCTGTCCTCGGTTCGCTGGCCGCCGGCACTGCCATGATCACGCTCATGGCCTGGGCAGCCGCCAAGACCTTCGGCCCCGATTTCCTCGCCGCCTTCAACCACGTCTTCGCGAACGCTCCAGATGCCTACCCCTTCACGGTACCACCCAGTTGGCAGTTGCTCCAGAGCCTCCTCACCGACAACCCGGTTCTCGTCTGGCTCATGGCCCTCGCCTTCATCGCCTGGCCGATGGCGGCCATCATCATGAACCATCTCGCCAACAGCCGCTGCATGTTCGCCTGGGCCTTCGACCGCTTGCTTCCGGAGAAGCTGGCTGAGGTGAACGAGCGGACGGGAAGCCCGGTGGTCGCGATCCTGTTGAGCGCGATCGGTGCGGAACTGTTCCTGATCGTCTTTACCTTCTGGGGCAATACGGCCACCTTCTTCGGCGGGAGCACGCTCGGGTATCTCCTCGCTTTCGGTACGACTGCGCTGGCTGGCCTGCTCTGGCCCCTGCTGCGGCCCGATTCGTTCCGCCGGTCGCCTGCGGCCGTCCAGCTCTTCGGCCTGCCGCTGATCCAGATCGCTGGAGCTGGGACACTCCTCTACTTCGCCTTCCTCTTCTGGGCCTTCCTCACCAACCCGGCTTTCGGCCTGGCACGGCTCGGTCTGGTCGGCTTCGCGCTCTACTGGCTGGTTGGGCTCGGTATCTTCGTGATCGCCTGGCAAGTTCGCCGTGCCCAGGGCATCGATCTCTCTCTGGTCTACCGTGAAGTACCGGCGGAGTGAGGGGCAGTGATGCGCTGGTTCCGCCGCTCCTCGCCATCGTCGACACGATTCCGTCTGCTCTACGCGACCGACCTGCACGGCGCTGATCGCGTCTTCCGCAAGCTCGTGAACGCGGCACTGACGTACGAGGCCGATGCAGTGGTGATCGGCGGTGACCTCACGGGCAAAGTGCTCGTTCCGCTAATCCACCAACCCGACGGCTCCTGGCTTCTCACGTTCTATGGCGAGACACGTCACCTCACGACCGACAGCGAAGCGGACGAGGTCGCAGCAGAACTCGCAGACACCGGTCACTATGTCCTCCGGTGCGCTGCAGCGCTCGTCGTCGATCTGGAAGCTGAGCCGACCCGTCGCGACACGGTCTTTCTCGAGCTGATGCGCGAGCGGCTCGTTGCCTGGGCAGCCCTCGTACGCGAACGGCTCGCCCCACACGGTATCCGCTTCTACTGGAACTGCGGCAATGACGATCCGATCGAGCTGGATGCGTACCTCCGCGACCTCCCTGGCGTCGATTTCCTCGAAGGACGTGCTGTCCAGCTCGAGAACGGGGTTTGGCTCGCCAGCGTCGGCGCAGCGAACCTCACTCCCTGGCAATGCCCGCGCGATGTGCCCGAAGAAGAACTCGCTCGCCGCATCGACGAAGTCGTCGCCCAGATCCCATCCAGCGATCTTCCGACGGCGATCTTCAACTTCCACTGCCCGCCCTACGGTAGCGGGCTCGATCTCGCACCGCGCCTCGACGAGACGCTCAAACCCGTCGTCATCGGGGGCGTGGTGGAAACGATCCCCGTCGGAAGTACCGCGGTTCGCAGCGCTATCGAACGCTACCAGCCTCAGCTCGGCCTCCATGGCCACATTCACGAGTCACGGGGCGCGCAGCGGCTCGGCCGTACGCTCTGCCTCAATCCAGGGAGCGAGTACCAAGACGGTATCCTGCGGGCAGCAGTCATCGACTTTTCCGGACCGCTCGTGCGAAACTACGTCCTCGTGAGCGCGTGAGGCGAGGAGGACACGACATGGGTCTGCGCTACCGGGCAGCAGCGATCCAGTTCGAACCGGAACTGGGAGCCAAAGAGCAAAACGTGGAGCGCTTGCTGTCACTCTGCACCGCCGCCGCCCGGGCTGGTGCGCGCCTCCTCGTGACGCCGGAAATGGCCACCACGGGCTACTGTTGGTACGATCGTCGCGAGATCGCCCCCTTCGTCGAACCGATCCCCGGACCCACAACCGAACGCTTCGCCACCCTCGCCCGCGAGCATCACTGCTTCATCGTGCTCGGACTTCCGGAAGTCGATTCCCGTACCGGTATCTTCTACAACGCAGCAGCACTCATCGGACCTTCCGGCGTCCTCGGCGTCTACCGCAAGACACACAGCTTCATCAGCGAACCGAAGTGGGCGAAAGATGGCGATCTCGGTTTTCCCGTCTTCTCGACCGAACTCGGCCGTCTCGGGATCCTCATTTGCATGGACGCCGACTACTTCGAGCCTGCGCGTCTCCTCGCCCTCCAGGCCGCCGACGTCCTCTGTTTTCCGACCAACTGGCTCCTCGAGAAAGGTCCTGGCGCCACGTGGATCGCTCGCGCCTTCGAGAACGGCTGCTACCTCATCGCAGCCGATCGCTACGGCTGCGAGCGCGGCGTTCAGTTCTCCGGTGGATCGGCCATCATCGAGCCTGATGGCACGATCCAGGCACGACTCGACAGTGGCGACGGCTATCTCCTCGGCGAGATCGAGCTGGATCGCGCGCGACACAAGCGCTTCCCTGGTAGTCTCGCTCCCGAAAAACTGACTGCGCGCCGACCCGAGTTCTACGACACCTTGACGCTCAACGCCTACCTCTGGAATCCTCTCGAATTTCATGGGCTGTACGGTCATCGGCCGTTACCTCCCGGCCGCGCCAGCCTGATCGCTGTCGCCCAGTTCTTGCCGAAACCCGGCGATCTGGCCGCCAATCTCGCGACCATCGATCGCTCCTTGGCTGCGTTGCCCCGCGGCACCCGTCTCGCAGTCTTCCCGGAATACGCCGCGACGGGTGTTCCACACGATGCGAGCGAGGCCACAGCCTTCGCAGCGAGCGACACTGCCTCTCTCCTGCGCGCACTCCGACGCCTGGCTCGCCGACACCGGACCGCTCTCGTCGTTGGCTTCCTCGAAGCGCTACCCGGCGGCTTTGCCTCCAGTGCCGCCTTGGTCACACCGAGCGGCCTCACCGTCACCTATCGGAAAACGCACGTCATCGGTCCGGAACGGTCGTTCCTCGTGCCGGGCGACACGCCCCCACCAGTCATCGATCTGCCGCTCGGCCGACTCGGCCTGCTCATCGGCAGCGATCTCTGCTTCCCCGAGATCGCGCGCGTCCTCGCGCTCGCCGGATGCGATCTCCTCGCGGTCCCCGCTGGACCAGGCATCCCCCCGGTGCAAGCACTCGGCCCGACCAGCGTCCCCCTCCCGCCACCAGCCGTGACCGGTGACGACCCGACGCACTTCCATCTCGCGCGGGTGCGGGCATGCGAAAACATGACCGTCGTGGCCTACGCCGCACTCCCGCTCCCCGAGGGAACCGGCTGGTCGGGCCTCTTCGGCCCCGTTCCGGAATCGCGGGCCAGCGAGCGCCTCGTCGAACCGGGCCAGGCCGGCCTCTCCTGGGGGCTCCTCGACACGCGCAACGCGGCCAGCCGCTACCCCACGAACCCGCTCCGCGCCAAGGACATGCTGCGGATGCGTCAGCCCTACTGGTACGCGCCGCTCCAGCTGCCGATCGCCGCACCCGCCGAGGGCGTTACTCTCACGGCACAGACCCGCGACGCTGCTCGCGAAGCGTGACGCTGAGCCACAGACGCAGCCGTTGCGCGATCATGTCCCGCACGCGGCGGAAGAACTCCAGCTGCTCCTCCTCGCTTCCCTGGACGGCAGAGGGATCGGGAAAGGACCAGTGGATCTGCTCCCCTCCGGGGAAAACTGGGCAGCGTTCCTTCGCCTGGTCACAGACAGTGATGACGAAGTCGAACGATTGACCGAGGAACTCATCGACTCCCTTGGATCGGAGACCCTCTGTCGGGATTCCCATTTCTTCCAGGACACGGATCGTCAGCGGATGTACCGCCTTCGGCTCGGTGCCCGCCGAGTACACCTCGAACGTCTCCCCGGCCATCCAGCGCAAGAGGGCCTCCGCCATCTGCGAGCGCGCGGCGTTGTGCGTGCAGATGACGAGCACACGCTTCCGCAGGCTCTGTCCTCCCACGCCCCACCCCCTCTCCCAAGCCAGCGATCATCGACGCACATGATACGAGCCGTCCCCACGCTCGATATGACAGAATCGTGAACGACGCCCTCAGGCTGGGAAAGTATCCTCAGCGGCGAGGGATACGGAGATGTCGCCTGCCGAGACACACGTTGCGACTGACCCGATCGAAGCCTGGCTCACTGAGGCGGTCGAGCGGCTCGTCCGGGCGATCGATCCCGAGCGTATCCTCCTCTTCGGCTCCTTCGCCAAGGGACAGGCTGGTCGCCGCTCCGATATCGATTTGATCGTCGTCTGGAATACGGACCTCGGACCACTCGATCGGATCGGCCTCGTTTTGGAACTCCTCGCGGATGCTCCCCGACCGGTCGATGTACTCGTCTATACTCCAACCGAGTTCGCCGAGCGTTCCGAACTCCCTTTCCTGCGCGGGATACTGCGAGAGGCTCGTCTCCTCTATGAGCGTCGAGAAACGCCAGCGCGAGGCACACCGATGGCTGCGCCAAGCTGAGGACGACCTCGAGGCTGCCCGCGCCTTGCTCGCAGCGGCCAAGTACGCCCAAGCCTGCTTCTTCGCGCAGCAAGCAGCCGAGAAGGCGCTGAAGGGCCTCTGGCATGCCCTCGATCTCGATCCGTGGGGTCACTCGGTCTACCGACTCATCATCGAACTTCCTGCCGAACAGCGAGCAGCGCTCGATCCCTGGCGTGCGACCGCGCTGGCCCTGGACAAACTGTATCTTCCCACGCGCTACCCCGACGCGCTCGGCGAACTCGTGCCAGCTGAAGCCTATACGCGCGAGGAGGCTGAGCAGGCTCTCGAGCAGGCTGCAGCACTCCTCGAGGCTGTCCGGTCCTCCCTCCCCTGAGTCGAGTTCCCCGAGCATCACGGCTGACCCACTCGGCCGACCACCTCGCTCTTTCTGGAGAGAGCGAACTGCTACCCGATCCGGCTGACAGTCCTCATCTATTCACCAGCCACCGGCTCGCAGAGCCGAGCGCAGTATCCTGCCTGCTGGATCCCAAACGTCCTTATAATGACCCGCGCTCTGCGCCATCGTGCGGTGGTATTCCGCCCGCGAGCGCCACCCTACACGGACTTCTGCGCCGTCCTCGAATCGATGGGCTGCGGCGTCCGCCGTGACGCACCGGTGCAAGCCCCACTCAGCGCCATCAGGGAAGAGAGCCGAGTCAGAGGGAGCGTTGCCACTGTGCCCGCCCAGCCGGTAGCATCGCAGGGCGAGCCAGCGCCCGCGACACCCGGGGCGACCAGGCGACCACGTGCGGGAGAGGAGCGTTCGCGTGGAGACCGGTCCCAGCAATCCTGCTGCTTCCGTCGTCGTCCTCGCTGGCGGCGTCGGTGGCGCCAAGCTCGCGCACGGTTTCGCCCAGCTCGATCTCGGCAGCCGCCTAACCATCATCGTCAACACCGCTGACGATTTCGAACTCTACGGCCTGACCATCTGCCCCGACCTCGACACAGTGCTCTACACGCTCGCCGGCATCGCCAATCCAGTGACCGGTTGGGGCATCCTCGGCGACACGGCCAACACGCTCGCGATGATCGGGCGGTACGGCTGGCCGACCTGGTTCTGGCTCGGGGACCGCGACCTCGCGACGCACATCCTGCGGACCGAACGGCTGCGACAGGGTGCCCGCCTGACGGAGATCGCTGCCGAACTCGCCGCCGCGCTCGGTGTTACCGCTCGCATCCTGCCGATGTCCGATCAGCCTGTCCGGACGATCGTCGAGACACCTGACGGCCCTCTCCCGTTTCAGGACTATTTCGTGCGACGCCGCCAGCGAGACACGGTTCTCGCCGTCCACTTCGCTGGCATCGAGCAGGCACGCCCGACCCCGGAGGTCGAGCGCGCACTGGCCGATGCCTCGGTGATCGTCCTCGCTCCCTCCAATCCGATCGTCAGCATCGGTCCGATCCTCGCGCTGCCCGGTCTCCGTGATCGGCTCGTCGACCACCCTGCTCCGATCGTTGCAGTCAGCCCCATCATCGCCGGACGGGCGCTCAAAGGGCCGGCTGATCGGATGCTCGCCTCGCTGGGGCACGAGGTCTCGCCGGTCGGCGTCGCACGTCTCTACCAGGATTTCCTCGATGGTCTGGTCATCGATTCGGCCGATGCCGACTCAGCCCCAGCCATCGAGCAACTCGGCATCCGCCCACTCGTCACCGATGCCGTCATGCACGATGAGGCCGACCGAGCACGACTCGCCCGCGAGACGCTCGCCTTTGCCGATCAGCTTCGGAAGGGCCGCCATTGATGCAGGTCCTCGCCGTCGTTCCTGTCCAGCGCCTGGAACAGGCCAAATCGCGTCTCGCTCCCGCACTGGAACCGGCGGCGCGCCAGGCTCTCGTCCGCGAGTTGGCCGAACGGACCATCCGCATTCTCCGTTCCGTTCCCGCTGTCGCCGTGATCGGTCTCCTGACGCCCGATCCATCGCTGGCTAGCCTCGCGTCTCGGTGGGGGGTCCGCACCCTTCGCGACGCCGCTCATGGCCTCAACGATGCCGTGCGCCTCGCCCAAGCCGAAGCCTGTCGGTTGCACCTACCGGCTCTCCTGATCGTCCTGGGAGATCTGCCGTTGCTCGATCCCCACGCCATCCGGCACGCGCTCGCCCTGCTCGAGTCGCCAGGTGTTGTGCTCGCTCCCGATCGCCACGGCACCGGCACCAATCTTCTGGCGCTCGCCCCACCCGACGTCATCGCGCCGGCCTTCGGTCCGTTCAGTCGCTGGCGACATCGTCGCGCGGCTGCCGGCGCGCGATGTACGATTCGTGAGCTGTGGAGCAGGGCGCTTGTCCTGGATCTCGACACACCTGAAGATCTCGCGCTCGTCCACCGTGTCCGAGAGGGGGAACGGTGACCAGCCGAGAGCAGACTGTCACTCGATGGGGTGTTTTCGTTGTGGCACTCGGCGCCTCGCTCTGGGCAGTCGATGCACCGCTGCGCAAGCCGCTGAGCGATCTCTTGCCCGCCACCTCGATCGTGCTCGCCGAGCATCTCTTCCTTGCCCTGTACGCGCTCCCGGTGCTCGTGTGGCAGCGCCGCGCGCTCGCCCAGCTCACGCCGCGTGCCTGGCTCGCCGTCCTCGTCATCGCTTGGGGAGCCTCTGGACTGGCGACCGTCCTCTTCACTGCCGCCTTCCGCGTCGGCAACCCCACGACCGTGATCCTGCTGCAGAAGGTTCAACCGCTCATCGCCGTACTCCTGGCAGCGCTACTGCTCCGCGAACGTCTCCCGCGCCTCTATTGGCCCTGCTTCGTCACGGCACTGCTCGGAGCCTATCTCGTTTCCTTCGGGCGCTCCGCGCTGGAACCACTCTGGCTCCTTCCCCAAGAACGGGTCCTCACTGCCGCTCTCGCTCTCGGTGCTGCCGCACTCTGGGGAAGCGGTACGGTTTTGGGGCGCTATGTGCTCGGCACACTCGGCTTTCCCACGCTAGCAGCAGCCCGCTTTCTTCTCGCGCTCCCGTTTCTCGCCGGGCTCGCCGCCCTCGAGGGCACCTTTTCCCGCACGTTTACCCTCGGGCTCGCCCAGCATGCACCCCGCCTCTTCCTCATGGCGCTCGTTCCCGGTCTCCTCGCCATGTTGATCTACTACGCGGGACTCCGTCATACCCGTGCCTCCTACGCGACGCTCGCCGAACTGGCCTTCCCCGCCCTGGCGATCATCGTCAACTGGCTCACCTTGGGCGCAACGATCGATCTCGTCCAGTTCATCGGCTTCGTCGTCCTCTGGGGATCGATCACATTGCTTTCCTGGCTTCCCGCCCCCAGCACCGTCGCCGAGCCGAGTCCAGCTTCTCCCGTATCCTGAGGAGCCATGAGCCACCACGATGCCGTCCCGCCACCCCTCGTCCCGTTGCCTGATCCCGATCGGGTAGCTGGCTCGCGACCGCTCGATCTTCCTGAGATCATTCGCGGTCGCCGCTCGGTCCGCCGCCTGCGAACCGATCCCGTCGCACCGGAACTCGTCACCGCTGTCCTGGAAGCTGCCGCCTGGGCCCCCTCGCCCCACGGCACGCAACCGTGGCGCTTCGTGGTACTCACCCAACCCGAACGCAAACGCCAGCTCGCCGACGCCATGGCAACCGCCTGGCGACACCACTTGGCGATGGACGGACAGGACGAGGAAACGATCGCCCGCCGACTAGCCGGATCCCAGAGGCGACTCTGCGAGGCACCAGTCCTCATCCTGGTCTGTCTCGATCCCAGCGACCTCGACCGGTATCCGGATCCCGAGCGCCAAGCAGCCGAGCGGACCATGGCCATCCAGAGCCTCGGGGCCGCGATCCAGAATCTCCTCCTCATGGCCTACCGACTCGGCCTCGATACCGGCTGGATGTGCGCACCGCTCTTCTGTCCCGCCGTCGTCCGGGAGATCCTCGATCTTCCGCCGGTGCTCGAGCCTCAGGCACTCGTCACGCTCGGGTATGCGGCAGCCGACCCGCAGCGGCGTCCCCGCCGCCCGCTCCACCAGCTGATCGTCCGTTGGGAATGACGATGCCTCGCTGGATCGTCCTGTTGGCCCTGCTGCTCGTCGCCTGTCGCGCCGCGCCATCGACGTCTCCAACCACCCCTGCCCACCAACCGACCGGCATGCTCACGCCGGTTTCTTCGCCTCGCCTTCCGGCAACGGCCACTGCAACCCCCGCACGACCTGCCCGAGCCCCCATGACGGCCACGCCAGCGATCACCGGCGAGACGGCGCAAGTCGTCACCGTGATCGACGGCGACACTCTCACGGTGCGTACCGCGAGCGGTGAAGCAGTCGTCCGGCTCATCGGGATCGATGCCCCAGAGCGCGGTACGGCTGGACAGTCAGCCGAATGCTACTTCGAGGAAGCGACTGCCACGCTTCGGCTCCTCACCCCGCCAGGGACCATCGTCATCCTCGAGCGCGACGTGAGCGAGACCGACCGCTACGGTCGGCTCCTCCGCTACGTCTGGATCGAGCAGGACGGACGCTGGCTTCTCGTGAACGAGGAACTCGTCCGGCGTGGTGCGGCCGTTGCCCGCCGCTATCCCCCTGATGTGCGCTATGCCGACCGCCTCGAGGCGGCGCAGCGTCAGGCCCAGCACGAGCGACGCGGCCTCTGGGATGCCTGCACGGCGCCGAGCCAGTCTCCCGCACCGCTACCAGCCCCGAGCCCGCGCTCCGGCTGTGACCCCAGCTATCCCGACCTCTGTCTTCCTCCGCCGCCACCCGACCTCGATTGCCGGGATATCCCGCAGCGTCGCTTCCGCGTCCTTCCACCTGACCCTCATCGACTGGACGCCGACGGCGACGGCATCGGCTGCGAGTCTGGCTGAAGCAGGCAGACGACCAGATCGTTCCTGAATTCGGAACGTCGAGCCCTGGACGACCGCTCAGCACCGTACAATCGCCTCGCAACGAGAGCGAAACCATTCGGGAGGAAGCGCATGGCAGAAGAAGTCCGAGTCGGCCCCTCCGCCGGGCCCCGCGAGCTGCGGGAGGTCGAGATCGCCGAAGCCTATGTCGAAGCGCTCCTCGCCCATGGTGTCTCGTACCTCTTTTTGAATCCCGGCACGGACACGTTTCCCATCCAAGAAGCAGTCGCCAAGCGCCGAGCCCTCGGGCAGCCGACCGTCGAGACCGTTCTCTGCCCGTTCGAACTCCCGGCCCTCGCCGCCGCTCATGGGTACTACGCTGTGTCCGGTCGTCCGCAGGCGGTTCTCGTCCATGTCGATGTCGGCACCCAGAATCTCGGGGCCATGGTGCACAATGCCCAACGTGGACGCGCCGCTGTCCTTCTCAGCGCTGGGCGTGCCCCCTACACGACCGACCCCGCTGTGCGCGGCACCCGCGACACCTACATCCACTGGCTGCAAGAGCAACTCGACCAGCACGGCATCGTTCGCAACTACGTCAAGTGGGACTACGAACTCCGGCGACCAGACCAGATCGGGGAAGTCATCGCTCGGGCATTTCAGATCGCCGAGAGTGATCCACCGGGACCCGTCTACCTCACGCTACCCCGCGAAGTGCTCATGGAACGGGTCGATCGCGTGCTGATCCCCGATCCAAGCCGTTTCCCACCGGCACGGCTCGGTGCTGGCGACCCTGATCTCCTACGCCGGGCGGCCGAAATGCTCGTCCGGGCAGAGCGCCCGCTGGTACTCGCCGCAGCCAGCGGGCGGACCCGTGCCGGCTGGGACGGGCTGATCGCGCTGGCGGAACTCCTGGCACTGCCCGTGGTGGAATGGCGGACGCGCGCCAATTTCCCGGCCGACCATCCCCTGCACCTCGGGTACAACTACGGACTCGAGCACGGATTGAGCGAGGCCGATGTCGTTCTCGTTCTGGATCATGACGTTCCCTACATTCCCACACGCACACCGCTGTCCGAGCAGGCGACCATCATCCAGATCGACCTCGATCCGGTGAAGGAGCGTATCCCGTTGTGGAGCTTCCCAGTTGACCTCCCCATTCGGGCCGATACTGGGGCAGCGCTCCCCCTGCTCGCCGCAGCTGCCCGCGATCTGCTCACCGAGTCCGATCGCCGTCGCATCGCGGAACGCCGCGACCGGCTGGCAGCACTCTCCAACGCGCAACGTCTGGCCTGGCGCCAGCAGGCTGCCACGTACGCCTCCACTCGCCCGATCGCACTTCAGTGGCTCGGCTACTGCTTGGAAGAATTCCGGCGAGAAAATCCGGACATTCTCTTCATCGATGAAGCGATCACTAGCCAAGTTCCGCTGTTCTGCCAGGTTCGGACGACCTCCTTCGGGAGTTGGTTCCAGAGTGGCGGATCCGGCCTCGGCTGGGGGATCGGCGCAGCCATCGGTGCCAAGCTCGCTACTCCCGAGCGGCTGGTCGTCGGCCTCATCGGGGACGGCTCTTTCCTGTTCGGCGTCCCCGAAGCGAGCCTGTGGATCGCTCAACGTGCGCAGGCACCCGTCTTGCTCGTCGTTCTGAACAACGCCTGCTACAACGCGACCAAGCTTCCGCTCACCGCTGCCTATCCTGAGGGCTATTCAGTACGGACAGGCCAGTTCGTCGGCATCGACCTCACCCCAACACCACGCTTCGATCTCCTCGCTCAGGCAGTCGATGCCTACGGCGAACGCGTCGAGGAACCTGACCAAATCCTCCCCGCCCTGCGCCGGGCTGCCGCTCGTGTCCGCGAGGGTCAGTCCGCAGTCCTCGACGTGATCTTGGCCCGACCCTGATCGCGTCGCTGGCTTGCTCGCCAACAGGCTGCAAGACACGATCTGCTCGCGACGAGAACGTTTCGGTGCACGGCCCTTGGTGGGCAGCCGGGTGACTCACCTCCGGCCGTGTGCCGGTTTCGCGGCAGGAGCGAGCGACCGATCGTCTCGCTGTCTCACGATACGAGCGCGCGAGCCAGCCTCGTCACGGCGCAAGCGTACGCTCCCACGTGACAATGCCTGAGTCGTGCCGCATACTCGCGCAGCGAAGAGTCGACCCGAGAGAGCATGGAGGCTCGCTCATGATCCCTGGCGAGGTTCGCGTCATCGCACCGATCATCGAACGCTGGCGTTATCGCTGGTTCGGGCGCCTCGCGGTCAGCGACGGCACCCACGAGCTCGTCCTTCCCATGACTGGCAGCGTCGCCCAATGGTTTCAGCCTGACGAGCGCGTGCTCCTCGCTCTCGCCAGCGACGCCTCCCATCCTCCCGACTTCCAGGACTTCCAACTCTGGCGTCCAGTCGAGCACGGCCTTCTTCCAGTTTGGCCACTTTGGCAAGAGGAGGTGAGATACGAGCGTCGCTCGCCGCTCACTGGTGCACCGCTCGCCACCTACCGTCTCCTCTTTCGCGAGGCAGCACGGGAGACCGATTTTCTCGCCATCGTGGAACTGGAGCAATCGCACTATGCGAGCGAGCATGAGAAAGTCGCCCGCTGGACCTGTCCGGAAGACGGGTCGATACTCGATGCCAATACCCGCCCACTCTGCCCCGCCTGTCACCGACCGATGCGCTTCAGCGAAATCCTCGGTTCCACACGGGCAAGCCGTTTTCTCGTCGCCGAACTCCTCGATCGCCAATCGTACGAGCCAGCCATCGTCGGCTACGTACGCATCGATCCACCATTACCGATCATGCACCGGCGCCTGCCGGACGGAACGCTCGTCCGGCATATCCGACGTCTCGTCTTCCCGGCCGATTGGTTGGAGCCGACCTACTGGCCAGAACGACATGTTCGCCTTCTGCGGGAGCGAGAGCCCTACCGAGATCCTGATGAACTTTGGGCGCTCGCCGAAGAGCAGGCACTCGCGCAATGCGATACCCAAGCGGCACGGATCGCCCGTGTGGTGATCCATCCGGATTATCGCGGTGAAGGGCTCGGTCACACCCTCGTGTCGACAGCGCTTCGTTGGATCAGCGAACGGCGTATCCCAGAGATGCGCCGTCCCAAGGTGCTCGTCGAGACAGTGGCCATGATGGCCCGCTATAACCCCTTCTTCGAGCGAGCCGGCTTCCGATATCTCTGGGACACCGCGTCGGGGCGCCCAGTTCTCTTTTTCGGACTCACACCGGATGCACAGGCACGCATCGAACAGTTCATCGCGACTGATCCGGTCGCTCGCCAGCACCGCGGACAACTCTATCGACCAGCACTCCGCACTGCCGAATCACTCGCTGCCCCGATCCGGTTCCATCACGTGCGCAAGGTGTACCGGCGGACGCTCGATCTCCACCACCTCGCACCGGAACTCCAGGCAGTCCTCCGCGCTTTCGGTGTCGAGCGTCGCGTCATCGAAACCGTTGTCCTGCGCCGGCTCGACTTGACCATCGAGCCTGGTGAATTGATCGTCCTGGTCGGCGCGTCCGGCACTGGCAAGACCACGCTGCTCCGTCTGCTTTGGGGCGCCGCCAGCGGGAAACGCAGTCCACGCTTTACACCGGACGGAGGACGTATCGAGCTCCCCGTCAACACGACCGCTGCCGCGTTTCTGCCCGGCGAAGTCGAGCCAGCATGGGGACGCGAACCGCTGTTGCAGCGGATCGTCGCCGCAACCGGCGATGCAGTCGCGGCGATGGAACTCCTCAATGCGGTCGGTCTCAGTGACGCCGTGCTCTGGCGCGCACGTCCTCACGAACTCTCGACTGGTCAACGGGAACGGGCTCGCCTCGCTCTTTTGCTCGCCGAGAGCCCCAATCTGGTGTTGCTCGACGAGTTTGCCGCTCACCTCGATCCAGCGCTCGCCGGACGCGTCGCGCGCAAGGTCGGGACACTTCTCCGCCGCCTCGCGATCACCGCGGTCATCGCCACCCACCGGCCGGAAGTCGTCAGCGCGCTTCAGCCAGACCGCCTCCTGGTCGTCGGCTATGGCGGCGTGGTCGAGGCCTCGTCTCCTCAGTGATCCCGGCGACGCACTTGCCGCCGGACCACCCAGATCCGCGGACCACCCGCCCGCTCCACCTCGTACGGCTCGGCGAACTCTTCCGCTTCTTCCAGTTCCCAGGCCCAGAGTGGGCGCTCCTGGGCATATTCCCGCAGGAACGCTTCCGGCGCCAGATGCCGCTCGATTTCCTCCAGGAGTTCCTCGACCGTGAACGGTCCTAGCACCCGCGTCAAGCGCACTGCGCCGATCAATCCGCGCTGGCTCACGATCCCGATGCGCCCGCGTACCCGCGTCGGGTAGCGCCGGATCTCCCACGTCTTCCGCCCCTGCACGATGTAGGACGCCCAGGGTTCGCGCACGACGAGCGAGCGTTCCGGTATCCGCTCTTCCCACTGGTCACGTTCTTCTCGCTCTCTCGTCATCACCCTCGACCTCTCGTCGGAAACGCATGAGAACTAGTCTACTCCGCTGGCCGGTATGGCAAACCTCTTCCCACGCCGTTACGCCATCGCTCCCTGGTTCGACTTTGCAGTGTCGACTCGACTCGCACCAGACGCGAGTGACCTCGCAGTACCGCTCCGACCAGTCGAGGTACAGCGCGGCTCGGCACGTTTCCTGAGCATCTTCCCGGCACACCGGAGATCACACTTGCCCGAGCATCCTCGATGGAGTAGTGTGCAGCAGGAGTGCAGTCTCGTGATGCAGCCTTCCAGGACCGAGCAGTCTACTCCGATACGCCAGCTCCCAACGCGTGCCATCTCGCCAGGACATGTCCTCATCGCGAACTGGCTCGCCTACGCGACGCTCTACTTTCCCCGTCTCGCCTTCGCTGCCAGCAAGCTCGGCCTCCTCGCCGATCCTTCCCTCTCGCTCACCCGGAGCTTCCTCGGCGTGGCCGATGCCTCGTTCCTGACGGTCTACGCAGCCGGCCAGTTCGTCTCCGGAACGCTGGCCGAGCGTATCGGGCCACGTCGCCTCGTCGTCCTCGGCCTGTTCAGCGCCGGATTGGCCGCCGGCGCACTCGCCCTCGCGCCTGAGCCATGGTTCCTCCTCGCTGTCATCGTGCTGCAAGGAGCGGCGCAATCGACCGGCTGGGTGGCGGTGTGCAGCGACGTCGCGCGCTCGACCCCAGTCGAGCGCCGCGGCACTGTATTCGGCCTCCTGAGCACCAGCTACGCGTTCGGAGCGCTCGCCGCACCCGTCTTCTTGGGTTGGATCGCCTATTCGCTCATCGGCAACTGGCGAGCCGCACCAGCCGCGAGCACCCTGCTCGCCGTCACTGTCGCTGCTCTCTACGGATGGTGGCTCGCGGCTCGGCAACAGCCTCCAGGACAACCGGGTCAGCAGCGCGACTCGGCGAGCGCGGATCCTCGACGACGAGTCGTTCGTAACCCAACGGTGTGGATGCTCAGTCTCGCTGATTTTCTTTTCAAGCCCGTCATTTACGCCACCGTCTTTTGGACACCGGTCCTCGTGCGCGATGCGCTGCCCCAGCTCACGCCCACTGCCGCTACCGCCCTCGCTGGACTCCTGGGCCTCGCGGGGCTGGCCGGGCCGGTCGTTGCCGGGACGCTGTCCGACCGCTTCTTTGCGGCCCGCCGTCTGCTCCCGGCGTCCCTCGCGCTGTTCGGATGCGCTGTCACCCTCAGCCTTTTCCCGCTCGCCGCTAGCACTGGCCACTGGTGGCTCGTCGCGATCGACCTGCTGGTGCTCGGCGTCACCCTCTATGCTGCCGAGTCGCTCGTCGTCGGGGTCGCCGCGGCAGAAGCTGGCGGCCGCGATGCTGCCGTGACCGTCGGTATCGTCAACGGTGTCGGTTCGGTCGGAGGGATTCTCGGTGGCCTCGTTCCTGGCCTCCTGATCGGCACTCCGCTGTTTCTCGCCCTCGCGGCCATGACTCTGGTCGCGTGGTTCCTGCTCCTCCCACTCGCCCGCCGGGAAAGGGTGAAATCGCTTGCGAGCTTCGAGCCGCGCTGACATCCAGCACGGCGGACGGGTCATGGCGAGGGTTCGCGACATCCGATCTCCCGCTCCCAGGCATCGTGGCACACAGCACGCGAGGACGCTCGGAGGCAGCTCACCCGCGCCGTCGACGCCTCCCTCGTGCGCGATCACCGAAGTGGCTGATCCACCATCCTCACCTGGCTCGCGACGGGACCCGACGGGTCCTCGAGCGGCTCCGCTCAACAGAACCACGATTCGGTGAGCCGCGGTGGCTCCGGTCGCTTGGTCCGTCGCTTCGGTGGCGTACTCGGGGCTCTCCGACCGGCGGCCTCATAGGCTGCGGCCCGGACGACCGCGAACATCTCGTAGGGATCCCAGCCTTCCCGCGTCGCCTGTTCCACGACTGCAGCGACGCGTCGCTGGAGCGCATCCATCCGCTGATCCGGATGACGCCAGGTATAGGTGAAGTTCGCTTCGTCCAGCGGGCCGAGATACGGGAGCACGTCAGGCTGCTCGAGCAAGGCCGAGCCGGGAGGAATCAAGAGCCGGATGGAGAGATGGACCGCATCGACATGCTCGATCAACTCCTCGTCCTCGATGAACTGCAGAAGGTCGAGGTAGTCGTCCAGGGTCGTCCACGGGGTGAACGGAAGGAGCGACGGACGGAGCGCGATACCTGCGGCATCGCAGATCCGCAAGGCCTCGATCACGTCCGCTCGGGTGTGACCCTTTCTGATCGCCTGCAAGGCAGGCTCGCTCAAAAGCTCCACCGCCGACACGACGAAGAGACAACCGAGTCGCCTGAACTCGGACATCAGGTCTCGATGCCGGACGATGTGCTCGATTCGCGCGGTGAAGTCGAACGTGACGTCGGGGAACTCCTCGTGAAGTGCTCGGCAAATGCGCAGACTGTGCGTCGGCCCATTGAGGAAGTCCGGATCCCCGAACGTGATGTGCCGTGCGCCGTGCGCGACCTGCTGACGGATGTCCGCGAGCACCACCGATCGCGGAATCGCGAAGAAGCGGCCCCGATAGACCGGGACCACCGGACAATGGGCGCACGTATGGTGACAGCCGCGTGTCGTCTCCGTGTAACCGGCAGGCACCACCCGTTCTCCGGCCACGAGATGCGCATAGTGCCGCAGCCCCGGCAGTGAATCACGGGCTGGCACCGGGTACTCGAACCGTATCAGAGCCGGCCCCGCCGGTCGCTCGCGCGTGACCACACCCGGCACGTCGACGCTCGTACCGCGTTCCAGGGCTTGGACCAGTCCGAGGAGCGGCAGCTCGATCTCACCACCGATCACACTGTCGGCGATGTGTCGCAAGAGATAATCACGATTGAGCCAGGCGTAGAGACCGTAATAACAGAGATGCGCCGCCGGAGCGACCGCGCGGATTCGCTGGCCGAGGGCGACCCCCAAGCGCAAGGCCGTATGCATCGGGACAGAGATCGCGATCGCCCGCGCTCGCGCGATCGTTTCGTCGTCGAGACGCTGGACCGCGGTGTCCACAGCGACGGGCTGATACCCCGCTGCACGCAGCGTGGCCAGCGGGAGCGCTACGCTCAGCGGCTGGTGACCGAGTTCGTAACAGGAAAGCAGCAGAATCGCGCCAGGCTGACGGAAGTCGGGTCGCCCGTTGGGCGCGTTCACTCCTCTCCGGTCGACTGCCATGCTGACCTCCGCAACCCTCCGGTAAGCGTAACATGTCGCCCACCTGCTCGCCGGTCCCCGGCTCACCCACCCGCTGGCCCTGCGCCGGTTGCTCGGAGCGATTCCAGCGACAGTGGGCATCGGCGAACGTCAGCAGCGCTCCCGCTGCCTGCCACTCGACCGAGTGCAGTGCTACACTCAGAGGCCAATCGTGTCGTTGGGTGGGGGGAGGAAGATGACCCGAGGTACCGTCGCACCGGAGATTTCGTCGCGTGTCCGTTCGATCCCGCCGTCACCGATCCGCGGTCTCGCGCCGCTCGCCGAAGCTGCCAAAGCACGCGGAATTCACGTCATCCACCTCAATATCGGTCAACCCGATCTACCTCCCCCACCGGGAGTCGCGGCGGCGCTGGCTGCAGCTGCGACGCAACCGCCGGTCTACACGGCGTCACAGGGTATTCCCCAACTACTGGACGCCTGGGCGCGGTACTACGAGCGCATCGGCCTTGCCATCTCACCCGAGCAGGTAGTCGCCACCGGCGGTGCGAGCGAGGCATTGTCGCTCGCGGTTCTGGCCACGACCGACCCCGGTGACCGCATTCTGGTGCCGGAACCGTTCTACGCGCCGTACTATGGCATCCTCGCTGCCGCTGGTGTCGAACTGGTACCGATCCCGGCCCCCGAACGATACGGGCCGGTCACTCCGCAGGCGATCCAGGAACGACTGGGACCGCGCACCCGAGGAATCCTGCTTTGTAGCCCTGCCAACCCGACCGGTACGCTGTACGAGCGCGACCAGTTCGCTGCTATTGCTGAACTGGCCCGCGAGCATGGGCTGTTTTTCTATAGCGACGAGACGTATCGCGAGCTGGTCTTCCGCGGCTCACGCGCGGCGAGCGCCCTGGAAATGCCAGGACTGGAGCAGCACGTCATCGTCATCGACAGTGTTTCCAAGCGCTTCAACGCCTGTGGTCTGCGCATCGGCGCTCTCATCAGTCGGAATCCGGATGTCATTGCGGCTGCTGTCTCGCTCGCCGAACTCCGCTTGTCTCTCCCTCTCCCTGCTCAACTCGCCGCTGCGGCTGCCCTCGAGGCCCCGGCCACCTACGTTGCCGAGGTCGTCACCACCTACCGACGACGCCGCGACGCAGCGCTGGCTGCGCTGGCGCGGCTCCCTGGTGTCCACGTCGTGCCACCCGATGGCGCGCTGTATCTCGTCGCCGAGCTTCCGGTCGACGATGCGGCGCACTTTGCCGCCTGGCTCCTGACCGATTTCACTCATCATGGCGAGACGGTCATGCTCGCACCGCTCAGCGGTTTCTTCGCGACACCGGGAGCAGGTCGGAACGCTGTCCGCCTCGCGCTCGTTCAGCCGGAGCCGGTACTCGAGCACGCCGCCGAACTGCTCGGCGAAGCACTGGCTCGGTATTCCGGTCGCACGACCTGAATCCCGCGAGGCCACCAGACCAGCGAGGGGCGATCGACCGCACGCCGCAGTCCTGGCTGACCCTGCTGCCTCACCCCGATGAGGACGTGGAGGCCTTCGTCGGTCGTCGCGGAAACAGCCCCTCGATCTCGTAGAACTCGTACATGCGCAACATCTGCTGCAACTCAGGATCGGCGTGGCGGTAGAGTCCCTCCATGAGCCCATTTGCAACGACCGGGTCGAACAGCTTATGGAACTTGTTGTTCTGGATAGCGATGAACAGCTTGTAGAGATCGATCAGTTCAGTGGAACTCAGCGGAGTCTCGCGGTCGGTCTTGATCACGCGTCCACTGGCCATCCGTACCCGCAGCCCATGCTGCTGGGCGAAGCGGTTGAGTTGCTGCTCGAACTCGAGCGCCACACGCGGATAATCGAAAAGGACAAGCTTCAGATAGATCGACTCGACAGCCAGCGTGAACAGCTCGATGATCTTCACCCGGTTCGGCGGCACCGCCTCGACCAGACCCAGTCGGTACAAACGGTACAGCGCCCGCGCTGTCTCGAACTGGGTCCAACCCACCTCGCGGGCGATCGTCGCCACGTCCCGCTGCCCATCTACCTGCTGGTAAATTGTGTCGAGTTCCGGCGGGATCGGCCGCTCCACCTTGCGACGCCGAAAAATCACCGAGACCGAGGGGATGACCGGGCTGAACTGGATCCACTCGTCGACTCGACGTGTTCCCTCCAGGACTAGTTGCAAGCTGTCGACGCTCACGGGGATGCCGTCCTCGTACAGGCATTCTCCGGCGCGGAAAGTGAACCGACAGTTCCGCCACAAGAACAGGGTATAGATCGCAACTTCCAGCTGCTGCTCGCGACAGCGTTCGATATCCTCCGGGACGATCCGCCCTCGCTCGAGCAGGTGCGTCAGGAGGCTTTCCTCGTCCGGGTGCTCTGCTTGCAACTGCTCCAGCTCCCGACCGCTCAGCCGTCCCGCCCGAACGAGGAGCTCGATCAAGGTCGGCAAGCGCGACCCAGCGGCCACATAGGTGATACGCCCCCGCTCGAAGGTGATCGTGCGCGTGTTCCAGCCTTGGATCAGTGTCAGTGTTCCTGTCTTGTGCGTGTACCCGATCATCTGGAGAAGATCGGAAAGCGTGAACGCTCCCAAGCGCCCTTCCAAATCGGGACCGAGCGAGTCGTTTCCCGGTCGTTTCGTCGTCGCCCCACTCATGGTCGCACGAGTTCCACTGCTGCCCGGCCCTCGTTGCCTGCTCGATCGACAGCACGGACTTCGAGTCGGAGCGGTGGGCCTGGTAACGGCCACGGCGTCTCCCACAGTGTGATCCATTCGTCGGCCCCCGGCAATGGATCGAGGGTACCGATCTCCTGCCCGTCCACCCACAACCCGACGCGTTCGATCCCGCCGAGATCGCTGATTCGTGCCCGCACGGTCAGGAACCGCCTCTCCACACGGCTTCCTGCCTCTGGCCGCTCGATCACCACCTGTGGTGCCTGGCGATCCCAGGCGAGCGCTCGCCACGCCGCACGAGCGATCGCTGCATATCCCGCGTTGGTCGGATGGATATCGACCGGCCACCAGGTCCACTCGCCCGTCCGGCCCCGGAACTCCTTGTCCAGATCGACCACGAGCGCCCCGACTGACTCCGCACCAGCTCGGATCGCCCGATCGAACTGCGCGATCCACCAGCTGTCGCTCCGCGGTGCCCTGGCATCCCCTTCGGTCGGGTCGTAGAGCGTGAGGGCCAGGAGCGGAACATCGCCGACAGCGCTGCGGATCACCCGCATCGCCTCGGCATAGTTCGCCTCGAAGGCTGCAAGTTGCTCCTCCCGTTCGACCTCATCGGCGGCTCGGAGTTGGAGAAGATCGTTCCCACCCAGACTGATCAGCACGAAGCGGATCGCCCGCCCCTCTGCTCGCAGGCGAGCCACCGTCTGGCGCAGTCGTTCCGCTTGCCCACCGCGCAGAAACGATTCGGTGCGTTCTCCCGGCACCGCGAGACTCACGAGCTCGCTCTTCTCCCCCCAGTAGGTGCTCGCCCACTCGCAGAGCAGCGCGGCCGCACTTCGTTCTCGCGGCAACGTACTTCCCACACCGGCAGCGAGCGAGTCACCTACCGCCAAGCACGCGCTCGGCGGTGCGGCGGCCGAGCCGAACGGCACCGCGGCCAAAATCACCATCCCCACGAGGACGAGGCGACGTATGCCGGACAGCATCATCGGCTCGTTCCGACAGGAACCCCGATGCGACGCATCGTCGTCGCGACCAACTCGCGTACTTCCTCGTGACTGAGCGCTGCCAGCGCCTCCTCCACGTCCATGAGCACGGTATCCCGCCCCAGGTGCTGCGCGAATGCTGGCCCGGGCTTCGCCTGGACGAGCATGTAAACGACACGCCGCCGCTTGCCGCCCGCCTCGAACTCGAGCGCCCCTGCCCAGCCGATCAGCTCGGCGATCAAACCCATCTCCTCGGCCACCTCGCGCAAGGCAGCACGGTAGGCCGCCTCGCCCGGCTCGATGTGCCCTTTCGGGAGTACCAGTGTCCCATCACGAGCACGCCGGATCGCGAGCTTCCTTTCCTCGGGCAGCCACACCACGGCACCCGCTTGCGGAACCACCAGGTCGTCCGCACGACCGAACGCCGAAAGCTCCAACTCCGCCCGCAACTTGGCGTAGGTCACGGGAATCAGCTCAGGAATCACCATCGTGTTCGCCAGGATGGGCATGAAGTTGGCATCCCCCTGCCAACGCGGCACCACGTGCACATGCACATGGTCGCTGATCCCCGCCCCCGCGACCGCACCGAGGTTGAGGCCGATGTTGAAACCATCGCACCGTAAGGCCCGGCGCTGCGCTGTCGTGAGCCATGCCACCAGTTCGAAAAGCTCAGCGATCGTCGCCGGATCGAGTTCGGCCAAGTCCGCCACGTGGTCGAAGGGTACCGCCATCGCGTGTCCCGTGTTGTAGGGGAAGAGGTTCATGATCAGGTACGCCCGCCGCCCGCGCAGCAGGATCAGTTCTCCGACATCGTCACCGAGCGCCGGCTTCTCGCAGAAGATGCAACCCCGATGGCGTATCTCTCCCTCCACATAGCGCAGTCGCCACGGCGCCCAGAGTCGTTCCATCTCCTCCGCTCCTCGTCCAGCCACGTGCCCTGGCTCGGTCGCGTCAATCCTAGCACCGTGATCGGTCTGCCCGAGACACTTCTTCGTCAGCTCCCTGTCGCTCTCGAGAGCGATTGCTGCCACAGCTGGGGCAGTCCACCCGCTCTGCTCTCTTCCCGTCTCGGACGAGCGATCAGCGGAACGCTCCTCGTCCGGTCGTTCGGCGCTTCCCACCGTGTTGCTCGATCGATCCCGATGCGGTCGCCGCGATCCTTCTCGACAGGATCGGTGTGCGTCCGTACCGTGTGTCCTCCGCTATACTACCGGCAGCACGACGCGTTGCCTGGGGGGCACGATGCGCGACGACGCGGCGGCAACGCACGGCGAAGGGGAGTCGGGATTGGCGGTACGCAGCACCTCGGTGATCGCTCCGCGACGCCGGCGCTCCTTCTGGCGTGTCTGGATACCGCGCTTCGCTCAAGCGCTCCTCGATGGGATATTACTGGCCATCGCTTTCTGGCTCGCTTATCTGATCCGGTACCACTGGGAATTCGGTGGCGAGGTTCCGTCTTCGTTCATCCAGCCCTTCAGCGCCTTCGTCGGACGCACGGCGCTCTTCGTCACCGCCACGCTGCTGATTCTCGCGCTCCGCGGACTGTACCGTCTCCCACGTTGGACGAGTTTTCTCGATGAGGCCTCGATCATCGCCAGTGGTGTCACCACCGGCATGGCGATCACCATCCTGTACAGTTTCCTGTCGCGCTTTTCCCCTTCGCGGCTGATCTTCATCTACGCCTGGCTCTTGGCCATCGTCCTGCTTGTGACCCAACGTTTGATCGGTCGTTGGATCCGCTCTTGGCTCTGGGCCCACGATCGAGGCGTCGACCGTGTGGTCGTCATCGGGAGCGGTCCAGCAGCCCGCCGCATCATGCAGTATCTCTACAATCATCCGCGTCTCGGCTACCGCGTTCTCGGCTACGTCGATCTGGAGCCACCGCTCGAGCCGCTGGCACTCGGCACCGAGCGGGGAGTCGTGCAACCGCCTTACCTCGGTACCCTCGACGAGGTCGTCGATCTGATTCGCCGGACCGATGTCGACGAGGTGATCGTCGCACTGCCGCCCGCTCATCACGATCGTGTCCTCGAGATCGTCGAGCAGTGCCGCGAACTCGATGTCGCCTTCTCCCTGGTACCGGACCTTTTCGAACTCGCACTCGATCGCGTCCAGATCAGCGAGGTGGCAGGGCTCCCGCTGATCGGCATCAAGGAAAGCCAGCTCCAGGGATGGAACTGGTTCGTCAAGCGTACGATGGATATCCTCATCGCCTCCATGGTTCTCGTCCTGGCGGCCCCGCTCATGCTGCTCATCGCCCTCGCCATCAAGCTCGATTCTCCCGGCCCCGTCCTTTTCCGTCAGACCCGGATCGGGAAAGGCGGCAAGCCGTTCACGCTCTACAAATTCCGCTCGATGTACGACGGTGCTGAGCGCCTCCAAGAATCCCTCCAGCGCGCGACCGGGCGCGGTCCCCTGCTGTTCAAGCTCCGCCAGGATCCGCGCGTCACGCGTGTCGGACGTTTCCTGCGCCGCACCAGTCTGGACGAACTCCCGCAGTTCTTCAACGTGCTCAAGGGAGAGATGAGCGTCGTCGGACCACGCCCCCCGGTCCCGGAAGAGGTCGCCGAGTACCAGGACTGGCACCTGCAGCGACTCCTCGTCACCCCTGGCCTCACCGGTCTTTGGCAAGTGAATGGGCGCAGCGACCTCACCTTCGACGAAATGGTCCGGCTCGACCTCTACTACGTCGAAAACTGGTCACCCTGGCTCGACCTCAAGGTCATCTTGCGGACTGTCCCCGTCGTCCTCACCGGCCGCGGCGCATACTGATCCGCCCTCTCGAGGGTTCACCCGTTCGCTGCTCATTCCGGGGCAGCACGCACGTTCTCCCGCGCGCTGACCTGCGCTCGGGCTCTCACGCGGCCAGTTACCCGTCAACGCAGCGCACGAGGATCGTCCTGAGCACCCTCTGGTGAACGATCGGGCGACGACGCATCAGGAATCGATCGCCCGATGTGGTACACTCGTTCGGAGCATTCAGTCAGTTCCGTTCTGCGCTCGGTGGGAACCGAGCGGTCAGGAGTCTCCGATGACACCGTGGATCGAACAAGAGCTCGCCAGACATCGCCGGCGAGAACTCGAAGCGGAGGCCGATGCCTACCGGCGCGCGAGTAGCCTGCAACCAGCTGCCACGTCGTGGCGGAAGCGCCTCGGTACTGCCGTCATTCGCGCCGGACAGTGGATCGCTGGCTCGCCCACTCCGGCCTGACTCCCCTTGCACTCTCCCTCGCGAACTGCCCGGCTGCGCTATCATGGGGCGGGGAAGCGAGGGGTGCGCAGCGTGCGCGTTGCCATCGTCCACGACTATCTGAACCAATACGGGGGAGCCGAGCGCGTCCTGGAAGCGCTTCATGACCTCTATCCCGATGCACCGATCTATACATCCCTCTATGCACCCGACCGCCTGCCTGCTTTCTACCGGACGTGGGACATCCGTACTACCTGGCTCCAGCGGTTTCCAGGGAGTCGCCGGCGCCATCAGCTCTATCTGCCGCTGTATCCCCTCGCTTTTTCGGGACTCCGCCTGGGAAACTACGACCTCGTGATCAGTTCCTCGAGCGCCTTCGCCAAGGGTGTCCACGTTCGACCCGGCACTCTCCACATCTGCTATTGCCACAGTCCGATGCGCTTCGCCTGGAACTTCGAGCAATACGCTGCCCGCGAAGCGCTCCCCGTCTGGCTCCGCCGGCTCCTGCCACCGCTCATGGCCTGGCTGCGTCGCTGGGATCGCGCCACTGCCCAGCGGCTCGACGCGATCGCCGTCAACTCTCGTGCCGTCGCCGAACGCGTCCGGCGCTTTTGGGGACGCGAGGCGACCGTTATCCACCCACCAGTCTCCATCGACCGCGTGCAGCCGCTCCCGCCCGACGAGGTCGGCGACTATTTCCTCGTCGTCTCGCGCCTCGTCCCCTACAAGCGACTCGATCTCGTCATCGAGGCCTGTAATCAGCTGCGTCTCCCGCTCAAGATCATCGGGGACGGGCGTGATCGCCCAGCGCTGGAACGACTGGCAGGCCCGACGATCGAGTTCCTCGGCGCTGTCCCGGACGAGGAGAAGTTCGCTCTCCTGGCACGCTGTCGTGCCGCGGTCTTTCCTGCTGAGGACGACTTCGGCATCGCTCAGGTCGAGGTCCAAGCCGCGGGCCGCCCAGCTATCGCACTGGCCCGCGGAGGCGCCACCGAAACGGTCGTCGATGGCGTGACCGGTGTCCTCTTCCCCGAACAGACGGTCGATTCGCTCATCGCTGCCTTCCGCCGCTTCGCCCAGCTCACCTTCGATCCCTCGACGATTCGCGCGCATGCCGAGCGTTTCCGACCCGAGCGCTTCGCTGCCGAGTTCACTGCCTTCGTCCAGGCACGCCTGGTTCGGCAGCTCCACCCCGCCGAGCGGAAGGAGGCTCTCGCCCGGTGGAACTGAAGGCCTATCTGGCGATCCTCTGGCGTCAGCGCTGGCTCGTCCTCTTCGTG
This sequence comes from Thermomicrobium roseum DSM 5159, assembly GCF_000021685.1. Classification (GTDB taxonomy): domain Bacteria; phylum Chloroflexota; class Chloroflexia; order Thermomicrobiales; family Thermomicrobiaceae; genus Thermomicrobium; species Thermomicrobium roseum. The sequence goes on from NC_011961.1 coordinate 806,141, forward strand.
CCAGCCGTCGCACTCCTGGCCATCATCGTACAAGCCATCCGCTATCAGCCACGCTATACCGCGAGCGCAGCCGTTATCGTCACGCGCCTGCCGCAGGAGACGCCTGCCGATCAGTACCGCTACGATGAGTATTATCTCTATCTGACCAACGAGTATACGGTCGATGATTTCACCGAGGTCGTCCGCGGAAACGTCTTTGCGAGCGATGTCGCCCAGCGTGCGACCGCCGCTTTGGGTACTCCCATCACACCGGGGGAAGTCCAGGGCAGCTTCTCGGTGACGCGCCGGAACCGAGCCGTCCTCCTGTCCGTCTCTGCACCCGATGCCCAGCGCGCCGTCGCCATCGCCCAGGCTGCGGTCGCCGCTTTGCGCGAGCGCGGCACACAGTACTTCGGCTTCAATGACCCAGCCCGTCAGGTCATCGTCCAGGTGATCGACGACCCGCAGAGTGCGGTACCCGATACCACGCGTACTCGCCTCCTCTGGGCGATCCAGCTCGTCCTCGCCTTCGTCATCGGCGTCTTTCTCGCTTTCCTGGCCGATTCCCTCTCCGACGCACTCCACGACCCCGAAGACGTTCGACGCGCGCTCGACCTCCCAGTCGTGACAGTCATTCCTGCTCCCCCCGAGAGGAGAGGCCGTGCGTCCTGAGGAGTACCTGGCTATCGTCTTGCGTCGTTGGTGGGTCGTTCTCCTGGCTGGCCTCGTGGCCGCCGCCGTGGCTTTCTTCTACAGCAGCTCCATGCCACCGACGTATCAGGTCAGTGTCCGTCTCATGGCGGTCGCCCAGCCACCCGACTACTGGCTCGATCTCTACGCCAAAAACCGGTTAGCATCCTTCCAGGATCTCATCCGCAACGGTGACTTCGTCGCCAGCGCTCTGGCCCGAGCGGGGCTCTCCGCTGATCCTGGTCAGGTCCTCGGCTCGCTCCAGCTCGGTCGTAATCAGGACAGCAATGTCATCCAACTCGTGGTGACCGACACTGACCCGGCTCGCGCGGCGCGCGTCGCCAATGCCCTCGCTGATGCCTTCGTGGCCCAGACGATGGCTGAGAACCAGCGGATCCTCGAACAGTTCCGCGACCCGTTCGGCCAGCGCATCCAGGGGACCGTCACGGTTCTCAAGCTGGACACCGCCTCGCCACCCAGTGTCCCGGTCGGGCCACGCACGCGCCTCAACACTATTGGCGGGCTCGTGCTCGGTCTCGCCTTCGGCATTCTGGTCACCTTCGGGATCGAGTATTTCGAGGACGTTTTGCGGACGGCACGCGAAACCACGCGCGCACTCGGCCTGCCCGTTCTCAGCGAGATCCGGCTGGCACGCGATCGACGATCGAGACGTGTGGAGGAGACGATGCCCAAGCTGGTCGTGCTCGAGGAACCGTTGTCCGCTGCTGCTGAGTCCTACCGGACGCTCCGTGCGAGCGTACTCGGTCGCGAGGCAGCCGGCGCATCGTGCCGGACAATCCTGGTCTGCGGCATCGGCCGCGACTCGCGCGATGCCGCATCCGTCGCCGCCAATCTCGCTGCTGCACTCGCCATTGCCGGCGAGCGCACGCTCCTGGTCGATGCCGATCTCCGCCAGCCATCACTCCACACCCTCTTGCCCAGTTCCCCCTCGACCGGTCTGGCCGAAGCACTCCTCTCGTCCGAGGAACGACCCATTCCATCACAACCTACCCCGGTCAGCGAGCTCGCACTCATTCCCGCCGGTACGCTTCCGGCAGGCACCAATCCCGCCGATCTCCTCGCCCGAGCCCCCTCGCTCGCTCGCCTCGCTCAGCTGCGCGAGCGAGCCGACCGGGTCGTCCTCCACACCGCACCGTTACCCGAGTGCGGTGAGGCACTCGTCTTATCTCGCCTCGCCGACGGTGTGCTGCTCGTCGTGCGCAGCGGGCGAACCTCGCGGAGCATAGCCCAGCGAGCCAAAGAGCAGCTGGAGCGCGTCGGTGCTTCCCTGATCGGCGTCGTCCTCCTGACCGGGTGAGTGCGCATTCCTTCCTTGCCTCGCTCGGTGAAGAGAGACGGCAGACCGATCTTCCGGGGTGCTCACTCCGTCCACATCGAATCGTTCAGACTCCATCATGGCCGCTCGCACCCCGCGTCATGAGCGAGCGGCTCGAGGTTCCTGGCCCGCGTCCCGCTGCGCCAACAGCTTCGCCTCAACCCGCACGCTCGAGCAACCTCGCGGAGACCAGCCGATCCAACACTTCGCGAAGAGTCGCTCTCGGTAAGCCTGTCGCCTCGACGAGTTGCTGTTCCGTACGCTGCCCTTCCAGCACCGCCATCAGCACCGCCCGTTCCTCGGGCAGGAGTCGATCGAGCATCGACCGGTCGATCGGACCAGTCGTCAAGCGCACTCCGGCACGTCGCTCATCGGCGCGTCGGATCGCGTTCAGGATCAGCTTCGTCATCGGCGCATCATCCAGGACGGTCTCCTCGTCCGGGATGAGTGGCGGCTCGGGCACGAAGGCGAAGGACGCATCGGCTGCCCCGAGCACCCGCACCAGAACTTCCTCGAACTGCTGGGCCAGTGCGCGCTTGATCTGCTGATGGGTCACGAAGCCCAACTCCGTGAGGATCTGTCCGAGCCGGCGTCGCCCATCCGTCACCGCTTGCAGCGCGAGCGCTTGCTCCAGTTGTTCCTCACTGATGTCCCCGAGCTGCAGCAGCATCTGGCCGAGTCGAAGCTGTGCATCGCTGCTCAGAACCGCCGCGATCCGTCCACGATCGAGCACCAGCGTCACTTCCTCGACCCGTGTCCGCAGCGTCAGTCGGCCCGTCTGCCCAGCCCGCGTCAAAGCCTGCAGGAGGATATGCAGCGGCAAATCGCTCAGGTCACCGTAAATCGGCATTGCCGCCCGCCTCGTAGCCGAATTCCCGGAGCGAAAAACCTGGTGCGCATCCACTGTGTTGGAGAAAGCGCTCGATCACGCGGGTCAGTTGCGTCTCGTCGAGGACGACAGTCAAGAGCGCGAAATCGACCAACCTGCCCGTCATCCGAACGATCCGGCAACCGACCATCTCCGGAAGCCGCACGAGCAGCTGGTAAAAGTGGGTGAGCGTTGTCAGCCGCTCTGGCACGACCACGGTCAAATCCCAGCGACGCAGGTTCGGAAGAGTGCGCATCGCGAGTACGCGACAGGGGAGAGGATACGTCTGGCACGGTCGGGCCACCTGCTCGCGCACAACGACACCGGCGAGCGCTCGCGCCAGCCGTTCCACTGCCGGATCGACCCCGAACGTCTGCCACCCCTCTCCGCCCACCGCGACCTCGCTCTCACCGCTCCTCGTACCGATCCGCTGCCGCTAGCATAGCGGACGAGTGGGCAGAGAGGATCCGACCATCAACTGGCCGTCGCCAGCTCGAATCGCGGCCGTTCCGTATCACCAGGCAGCCGACCCGTGCTCACCAACCAGTGCAAGAAGCGCAGTCGTGCCAGTTGCTGCGGGGCCAGTTCGACGATCTCTTCCATCGGCCGTACGGTCACCGGCGTCGTGCGCCAACCCACCGCATTGAGGAGTTCCGCCACCACCGTGCTCGGCGACCCCCCGAACAGCCGATCCAGCGGAACCGTCACTTCCATACCCCCGCTCAACAGGAAATGCACACGGTCCCGCTCCAGGCACCAGCCGGTCAATGGGAGGCCAGCCGACCGTACCGCATTCAAGATGATAGCCAGCGCTTCACGGTACTCACTCATGGCTCCACCCTCCTCGAGTCCTTCACCCCTCCCGCGCCCGGTCGAGCGCTGCGAGGAGATTGCTCAGGGCAGTATCCGGCGTCTCACCGACGGCAACCGGCGGACAACGCAGTTGTCGGCGCCAGTACTGCAGGACGAAACAGGACTGAGCAGCCTCCGGCGGTAGTTGCGCCGGCTCACAGGCGACCGCAACCCAGCGCGGCTGGCGTTCGTCACTGCACGGATCGCGAAAAATCGTGATCGGCCATCGAATCAGAGCACCGTTCTCGTTCACCGCTAGCCCTGCCGCCCCTCGCTTGTCCGGTGCGAACCTGCTTCACCCTCTATTCTCGGCCGCGCAGCTCCACGAGCCTCTAGGCCGTTCGTCCCAAGTTCGCACCAGCGCTGCTCTGTGAATGTACACGAGTACGTACGCACCCAGTCTAGCCATGGGGGGCTCGCTTGTCAACCCCTCGACGTCCCGGCTCGCACCAGGAACGCAGAGACTCTTGGCCTCGGCTCGACTGCACTCACCAGGCTTGCTGACAGTCAGGCACGACTCGATGGCATCGACGCCCCTGGCGAGACCAGGAAAGACGCGCCTGCGACACGACCAGACTGCTCTGCGTCAGAGGTGCGCCTGCCTGGTGATCGCACGACATCGACGCCGATCGTTCTCCGAGCACAACAGAGCCGTCCGGAAAGCACCTCCCGAACGGCTCCATCCCGTCACATCCAATCGACTGCCGCAAAACGAGCTGGGTCCAACCCGAGTCAGCGAGCGAACCTCCGATCGTGCCCCTCGACGACGACCACGCGGCTCGCCCCGATCGTTACCGCCACGGCTCGGCCAGAGTCACCTCGTCTGTCGGTGTCAGGCATTGCGCCACTGTGGCTGGCGCTTTTCCAGGAAGGCGCAGATCCCCTCCTGCGCGTCCGCTGCCAGCGCGTTGAGCGCCATCACTTCCATCGCGTAGGCATAGGCGAGGTGCTCAGGAAGCTCCAGTTGTCGGTAGAACGCTTGCTTACCGATCCCGACCACGTAGCGGCTCGCTGCTCGGATCTTCTCCGCCAGTTCCCAGGTGGCAGCCTCCAGTTCCTCAGCCGGGACGACTCGGTTCACCATCCCCAGCTGCGCCGCCTCCTCCGCCGTGATCGGTTCACCGGTCACCAAAAGCTCGAACGTCTTCTTCGGCGGCAGTACCCGGCTCACCGCCACCATCGGAGTCGAGCAGAACAACCCGATCTTCACGCCTGGAGTCTGGAAGCGTGTCCCGGCCGCCGCCACGATGAGGTCGCAGGTCGCAGCCAACTGGAAGCCCGCGGCAGTCGCCAGCCCATGGACTTGAGCGATCACCGGCTGGGGGATCGATCGGATCGTCTGCATCAGCGTCGTACAGACCGCGAAGATACGGCGCGCGGTCGGCGTATCGCATCCGGTCAGCTCGTTCAAGTCGTGACCAGCGCAGAAGATCGGCCCGGCACCGCGCAAGATTGCGACCGCGATGTCCCGATCCTCACCGATCCGCCGGAAGGCATCCGTCAGCTCCTCCATGTGCGCGACCGAGAGCGCGTTCCGCTTCTCCGGACGGTTCATCGTCACCACAGCGATCCCATCGCGCACATCGGTCAGGATGTACTGGTAGGTTCTCTGCTCGGTCGCGGTCATCGTTGTCCCTCCTTCCGGCCTCGCCGGCTCGCGCTCCGGTTCCCTCAGTCGTCTGCGGGCTCGCTGGGCCGCCCATCCGTTCCGGCACCGACGAGTTCGCGATCCACATCGTCCGGTCGGAACGTCTTGGCGTGGCCCCGCCAGCGCTGTGCCTCCTTGTAAATGCAGCGGTTCATCACCACTGCCAGGCCGCCCTCCGTCGCGATCCGTGCCGCCTCCGGGCTGACCACACCCTCTTGCAACCACAATACCCGTGCGCCGTGCTCGACTGCCTCGCGGGCGACGGCGGGTGCATGCTCGCTCGCCCGGAAGACCACCACGACATCAGCCCGTTCGGGGAGTTCGCGGAGCGAGGAGTACGCCCGCTCGCCGAGCGCTTCGTCGATGAGCGGGTTGACCGGGATGATCCGGTAGCCGAGCCGCTTGAGTTTCTGCGCCACGCGATAGCTGGGACGAGCCGGGTCATTGGAAAGCCCGACGATCGCCAGGACGAGCGGCCGACGGGTTCCGTTCTCTTCCACGAAGGCCCGCGTGCACACCGAGCGGATCACCCGCTCGTCGTTGAGCACGACCTGCGACACCTCTTCGCGCGCTCGGCCGTCACCACCTGCTGCCAGGCCAGTCGCGATCCGCAAGGCCCGATCCAGGTCAGCCTTCAGATCCTCGACATGCTCGATGCCGACTGCCAGCCGGATCAAGTCATCCCCCACCCCAGCTGCCACTCGTTGCTCGGGAGTCAGCTGCCGGTGCGTGGTGCTCGCCGGATGGATGATCAGCGACTTGGCATCGCCCACGTTCGCCAGGTGCGACCACAGCGCCACGTTGTCGATGACCTTGATGCCGGCTTCCATCCCACCCTTCACGCCGAAGACGACGACCGCGCCATAGCACCCTTCCCGCAAGTACTTGCGCGCCAGGTGATGCGACGGGTGCTCTGGCAAGCCCGGGTAGGCCACCCAGGCCACGGCCGGATGCCTGGCTAGCCAGCGCGCGATCTCCAGCGCGTTGGCGCAATGCCGGTCCATCCGCACATGCAGCGTCTCCAGTCCCACTAGGAGCAGGAACGCATTGAACGGGCTCATGCAAGCGCCCACGTCGCGCATCATGTGCGCCCGCAGCTTGGTCACATAGGCCAAGCTGCCGAAATCCTTCCAGTAGGAGATCCCGTGGTAGCCTGGATCCGGCTCGACGAGTCGCGGGAACTTGCCGTTCCCCCAGTCGAAACGGCCAGCATCGACCACCACGCCACCGATCGCGATGCCGTGCCCGCCGATCCACTTGGTCGCCGAATGCACCACGATGTCCGCGCCCCACTCGATCGGGCGGCACAGGTAGGGTGTCGCGAACGTGTTGTCGATGATCAACGGGATTCCATGCTCGTGCGCGATGCGCGCCACCGCCTCGATGTCCAGTACGTCGAGCCGCGGGTTCCCGATCGTCTCAGCGTAGATGCACTTCGTTCGCTCGGTGATCGCTCGTCGGAAATTCTCCGGATCGGACGGCTCGACGAACCGGACCGTGATCCCCAGGTCAGAGAGCGTGTTGGCGAACAGCGCGACCGTTCCCCCGTACAGGCTCGTGCTCGCCACGACCTCGTCACCGGCCCGCGCGATGTTCAGGATCGCCAGCGTGGTCGCCGCTTGACCGCTCGCCGTCGCGACCGCCGCCACCCCTCCTTCCAGGTACGCCACCCGCTTTTCGAAGACCTCGACCGTCGGGTTGCTGATCCGCGTGTAGATATGTCCAGGCTCATCCAGATTGAACAGTTGCGAGGCGTGGTCGGCATCGTGGAAGACGAACGATGTCGTCTGATAGATGGGAACCGCCCGCGCTCCCGTGGCTGGATCGGGCGCTTGCCCGGCATGCACAGCCAGTGTCTCGATCGCATAGTTCCGAAACGGATCTCGCTCGCTCGCCACCCTGGTTCCTCCCTCGCTCGTTCTACCGGTGTGCCCGACCAGCACGCCGAGCCAGCCTGCTCGAATCTTACCCCCTGCGTCTCGCACCAGCGCGTCGCTGGCTCAGCCCAATGACCGACCACAGCGCCGCCCGCCGGCGAGCCAACTGAACCACCATGCGCGTCATCAGTGGATCCGCTTGTCGTAGCCAGCCCACTCTCGCTCGCGCAGCACGAACTTCTGGATCTTCCCCGTCGAGGTCTTGGGCAAGCTCTCGACCAACTCGACCTGCTTCGGGCACTTGTAGTGGGCCAGACGGTCCCGGCAGAATGCGATCAATTCTTCCGGCGTCGCGTGCATTCCTGGCTTCAGTACGACGAACGCTTTCGGTACCTCGCCCCACTTCTCGTCTGGAATACCGATGACCGCGCACTCCAGCACCGCGGGATGCTGGTAGAGCGCACGCTCGACCTCGATCGTCGAGATGTTCTCCCCACCGCTGATGATGATGTCCTTTTTGCGATCGCGCAGCTCGATGTACCCATCCGGATGCACCACCGCCAGGTCACCGGAGTGGAACCAGCCGCCAGCGAACGCCCGAGCGGTCGCCTCCTCGTCGCGGTAATACCCCTTCATCACGTTGTTGCCACGCATGACCACTTCACCCAGCGTCTCCCCGTCCGCTGGGACATCGCGCATCGCCTCGTCGACCACCCGCAGTTCCGGCGCATGGATGTATCCCACACCTTGCCGTGCCTTGAGTCGCGCACGCTCTTCCAATGGCAAGGCGTCCCACTCCTCGTGCCACTCACAGACGGTGTGCGGACCGTACGTTTCGGTCAGGCCATAGACGTGCACGATGCGGGCACCCATCGCTTCCATCGCGGCGATCGTCGCTGGCGCCGGTGGTGCCGCCGCGGTCAGCACGGTGAGCGGTCTGGGGAACCGGTAGTCGGGACTCGGCCGTCCTTGCAACAGCATGATCAGCACAGTCGGCGCACCGCAGAAATGCGTCACGCCTTCCTGCTCGATCAGCTGGAAGATGCGGGACGGATCGACCTTGGGCAGCACCACGTGCGTCGCTCCGATCCCGGTCACAGCGTACGGGAAGTACCAGCCATTGCAGTGGAACATCGGCAACGTCCAGAGATAGGCGCTTTCCGGCACGAGTCGGGCCTCGATGATCTCCCCCAACGCGTTCAAGTACGCGCCGCGATGCGTCACCATCACACCCTTCGGCCGACCGGTCGTCCCGCTCGTGTAGTTGATGCTCAGCACCTCCTCCTCGTCACGGAGCGGGTACACCGATGGATCCGGTGAGCCTTCCGCCAGCAGTGCCTCGTACTCGACATCGGCAAACGATGCGCGAGCCGGCGGCGCATCGCCGTGACGGCTATCGATATCGGCCCAGACGACGAGCCTGAGTTCCGGAAGGGCTCCCCGGATCGGCTCGACGAGGCTCGCCAGTGCTCCGTCCAGGATCAGCGCTCGGGCGCCTGAGTGCTCCAGGATGTAGCGCACCTCCTCGCTCGAAAGGCGCACGTTGATCGGAACCAGGACCCCACCCATTTGGGGTACGGCGAAGTGGGCCTCCAGCGCCTCCAAGCTGTTCCGGCACAGGACAGCGACCCGATCGCCCGGCTGCAAGCCCCGACCGCGCAGTGCGCTGGCGAGCCGGTAGACGCGGGCACCGAACTCGCGGTACGTCAACCGCCGGTTTCCATCCACCACTCCGACCTTGTCGGGAAAGACGTGCAACGTCCGCTCCAGCAGCATGAGCGGTGTCAGGAGCGAGCGATAGGGCGGGAGCCCCTCCCATTGGGGCCGCGACCAGAGCTGTTGGAAGAGCGGCGTCGTCCGTGTCTGCATCATCATCTCCCTCCGCCTCTTGCGAGCGGATAGCGACCGGCCGGGGCGACAACTCGCTGAACCGGCCAATCGCATCGTCGTCCTAGTATCCGAATTATTCCCCGTCGCCGGTCGCCATCGCCGCCCCTGGCTGCTCCCACAAGCGGTGGCGCGCCGTCTCGGGCAAGAACAGGAGACCGACGATCAACCCCAGGAGCGGCAAGGCGATCGGATAGACCAGCGCCCACATCAAGTTTCCGGTCGCAGTCTGGATCCACGTCGTGACGTACGGGACCAGTCCACCGCCCCAGCCATTGGCCGCGTTCTGGACGACGCCCAGGGAGGTATAACGGACCTGCGTGGGGAAGTACTCGGCCAACAGAGCTGGCAGCGGTCCCCACACCATCGCCGCGATCAGCATCAGGCCCATCACGGTCAGGGCGGCCGGCCAGTACTGCAGATTGTCCTTCTGCGCGAACCGCCCGAGCAGCGTATAGAGTGGGTAGAAGCCGACGATCGCCAGGACGAAGCCAGTGAGGACGATCGGCTTGCGGCCGATCGAGTCGGAGAGCCAGCCCATGACGATATGCAGCACTGGCGCCACCAGCAGACCCGGCAGAAGGACCTTGTACGTCGTGATGAGATCGAGCTTCTGCGCGGTCTGCAGGAAGAAGAGCGCCCAGAAAATCGCGGTATACCAGGCCACCGCTTGACCGAACGAGACGGCTGCCGCAATGAGTACCCGCCGCAAGTTCTCGCCCGTGAAGGTCACCTTCAAGGGATTCTGCACCACTGCACGCCGCGCCTTCAGTTCAGCGAACATCGGCGTCTCCTGGAGACGCAGCCGCACGTAGAGCGAGATCAGGACCAGCACAAGCGAAAGCAGGAACGGTATGCGCCAGCCCCAGGCTCGAAACGCCTCCTCACCGAGCGCCGTCCGCACACCCAGCACCACGAAGAACGAGATGATCAGACCGTAGATCGCCGCCGGGCTCAAAAGACCCGTGTACAGCCCACGCTTCCCGTCCGGCGCGTGCTCGGCCACGTAGGTCAGCGCACCTCCCCACTCACCCCCGACACTCAACCCCTGGATCACCCGCAACAAAAAGACCAAGATGGGAGCGAGCACCCCGATCGTCGCGTAGCTCGGGATCACGCCGATCAGTGCCGTCCCCAAACCCATCCCGAGCAAGGTCAGGATGAAGACCCGCTTGCGCCCGATCTTGTCCCCGTACCAGCCGAAGATGATCGCCCCGAGTGGCCGGAACAGGAACCCGATGGTAAAGATCGCGATGGTATTCAGGAGCGCCGCGACCGGGTGGTCCTTGGCGAAGAAATGCGTCGCCAGAATCGCCGCCAAGCTCCCGAAAATGTAGAAGTCATACCACTCGATCGCCGACCCGACCGTCGAGGCGCCGATCACGAAGGCCAGATAGCGCCGATCGTTGTTCACCGCACGCATCGTGCCCTCTCCCTTCCCGAACACTCGACTCTATCTCCTCCTTGCCGACGTCTGACCCTATCACGCGTTCATCACAGCATTACAACGAGTCACAGCGGCTGCACACATCAGTGATGCATCGAATTACTGTTTCGTTCGCTTCTCAGGACGTCGCTATGATACGCCGGTAACACTCTGCTGTCAACAGGTGACTCGTGAGTTGGCTCCATCTGGACGCCAACCAGGGCTCGAACCTGCTTTCGTTCTGTTGTTCAGCAGGAACAGTCGCAAATGCGCGGCCACAAGGCAAAGAGTGCGTTCATCGTCGGGCAGGGAGCCACGAGCGCCCACCCTCGCTGATCTTTCGTCGTTCCGAACCGTCCCCGTCCCATCGTCGCCCGCGATGACAAACGAACTCGTACCCTACCCGAACCTGGTTTCACAATGCCCATTATTTAAAGTGCTCCGACTCTCTTCGTCAAGCACTCGAGCACGCTCGCGACGCTCCCGCGAACCCGGCGCCTACCCGATCCACTCCTGCTCTCACGGCTGCTTATGCTGCCCGCACACGCGAGCCGTGCTTCGTGCTGCCCCACAGCGCTGTCCGATCGCCGTGCGGCCACCCACTCGAGTCGGTAACATTGCACGACACCACGTCGCGCACCCCGCCCACCTCGAGCGACGAGATCGAGCGCTGGCCGACCGGTTCCCCTCACGTTTTCCGCACTGCGCTCCCCCGTCCGGCACCTCGCCGGCTGCTGTGCCCTGCACCTCTGCACCTGTCACCATCGTCTTCCAGCGACTCTCTCCGCTCCCAGTTCCTCGCCGCAGACCGCCTGCTCGTCCCCGCGGTCGACCGCTGAAACAGCGGCACTGTGCTCCCGAGCGAAGCCTTGCACCGACCGAGCAGCCAGGTTTCGTCAGCGCCTGCTCGTTCAGCGTAGGCCGCGGGTGGTCCGATCTCCACTGGCAGCATCAGTCGTTACGGCCCGACCGCTTTGCAGCGACGACGATCTACCTTCGCTCCGCGCACCCTGCTCGTACAGGGTGATACGCACGCTGCTGTCGGTTCCGTTCGCGAAGTCGAATCCTGCGGCCTCTCCTCGGGCACCCTCGCGCTGTCGGTCCCCTCAGCCGCGTGACCCCGGCACCCAGCGAGCCCGTACCACTCCGCGTGGCAATACCCGGTCCCAACCAGCTGGTCGCGGCTGCGAGCCGCGTGCGCCAGCAGAACCTCTTGCGTTGTCCCTCTCGCTGCATTAGAATATTCGCGTATGCGAATGAAGCTGCAACCGGAAGGAGGCGAAGGGTTTGAGCAGTGACGAACGCGAACGCCGGCGCGAGCTCTACCGTCTGCAGGCCATGCTCTGTCAGGTGCTCGCCGATCCGACGCGTATCGAACTGATCGAACTGCTCGGTGACGGCCCCAAGGCGGTCAAGGAACTGGCTCACGCGACTGGCCAGCGCCAGGCCAAGATCAGCCAACACCTGGCCGTCCTCCGCCAGCGCGGTCTGGTCCACGCGCAGCGGGTCGGCACCGAGATGCACTACTCGCTGGCCGATCCACGCATCCTCGAGGCATGCCATCTGACCCGTGCCCTGCTCCTCGATCAGCTGCTGCGCCAGGGTGAACTGGCCGAATCGGTCCTGATGGAACGGAGGTGACACGCGTGCCCCTCTACGAATACCGCTGCCGAGTCTGTGGCTACCGCTTCGAGAAGCTCGTCCGACTCTCCCAGGCCGATCAGCCGATCGCCTGCCCCAACTGCGGTACGAGCGAGACCGAGCGTCTGCTCTCCGCGTTCGCTGCTCGCACCAGCGAGGGTGCCTCGAGCGCGACCAGTTGCTCGACCGGTGGCGGCTGAGCCATCCGCTGGTGATGCGGGCCGTGGGCTCGCACGGCGAGCGGCTTTGAGAGGAAAGACAACGACGCGCGGTGCGGAAAGGAGGAGTATCGATGTTCACTGGTCGCTACGGCTTCGGAGTCGATCTCGACCGCCCCTTCGATGAAGTCCTGCCTAAGGTTCAGGAAGCGCTGAAGGAGCAAGGCTTCGGCGTCCTCACCACCATCGACGTCAAGGAGACGCTCAAGCAGAAGCTCGGACACGACATGGAGCGGTACGTCATTCTCGGTGCCTGTAACCCGCCCCTCGCGCACCGGGCGCTCGAAACCGAACGCGAGGTCGGTCTCTTGCTTCCCTGCAACGTGGTCGTCCGCGAGGTCGACGGCAAGACTCGTGTCGAGATCGCGGACCCCAAGGCCATGCTCGGCATCGTCGGTAATCCCGCACTCGACGAACTGGCCAACGAGGCGCGCGCCCGCCTCGAGCGAGCCCTGCGCGCTCTCGAGGCCGCCTGAAAGGAGCACTGCGATGTTCTTCCAGCAGATTCTCCGTACCGATATCGGCTGCGCAGCCTACGTCGTTGCGTCCACTGACGCCGGCCTGGCCGCAGTGATCGACCCCCGCATCGACATGGTCGATGAGATCCTCGACCTCCTCCAGCGGGAGGGACTCCAGCTCCGCTATATCATCGAAACGCACAATCACGCCGATCACGTTTCCGGGCATCATCAGCTCGCCGCTGCGACCGGCGCGACGATCGCCGTCTCCGCGCTCGCCGGGGTCACCTACCCGCATCTGCCGCTCCATGACGGTGACGAGCTGGAGTTGGGCGAGGTCGTCCTCCGCGCCATCCATACGCCTGGACATCGCCCGGAACACATCGTCATCGCGGTGATCGACCGCTCCCGCAGCCGGGATCCGTGGCTCGTCCTCACCGGCGATACGCTCTTCGTCGGTGATATCGCTCGCCCCGATCTCGCCATCGACGGCCAGGAAGGTGCTGCCGCCCTCTTCGATTCGCTCCACCAGCGCCTCCTCCAGCTTCCCCCCGGTACGCTCGTCTTTCCTGGTCACGTCGCCGGCTCGTTGTGTGGGCGGGTCAACAACCGCATGACCGGAACCACGATCGGCTTCGAAGCGCGCAACAACCCGGCACTGCAGATCCTCGACCGTCAAACCTTCATCCGCTTCATGAACGAGAATCTCCCCGAGCGCCCGCCGAATCTCGCCCGCATCGTCGAGCTCAACCGCGCCGCTGAGCCACCGCGGATGGGTACGGCGACACCGCTCACTCCTGCTCGCGTTCGCGAACTCATCGAGCAGGGTGCCGTCGTCCTCGATGTCCGGTCGCCTGCCTCCTTCGCCGCGAGCCACATCCCGGGTGCCATTTCCGTTGCCCTCGACGGCGGGCAGTTCCAGAATCGAGTCGGTCTGGTCGTTCCGCCCGACCGATCTCTCGTTCTCGTCGTCGAGCGCGAAGAGGATGCACACCGTGCCGTCCAGATGCTCGCGGTCATCGGCTATGACCAGGTGGTCGGCTATCTCGCTGGCGGGATGGCCGCGTGGGAACGTGCCGGCTTTCCCTATCGCACGTTGCCTGTCCTCACCGTTCACGACCTTGCCCGCTGGCGCGAGGAGGACCCCACCCTGCAGATCGTCGACGTCCGCGAGCCGTCCGAGTGGGCTGAAGGACACATTCCGGGCGCTCGGCACATCCCGTTCTATCGTCTACCGGAGCGCTGGACCGAACTCGATCCCTCGCGCCCGATCGCGCTCGTGTGCGGTGCCGGAACCCGTAGTGCGCTGGCAGCGAGCCTGTTGCGCTCGCGCGATTTCCCGCGGGTCTACTCGGTCGAGGGCGGTATGGACGCCTGGCGCGCCGCTGGTCTCCCCACGACGCGGGGAGCCGTGGTCACGGCTTGACCGATCGGTCGCTCGCCCGGCTGGCCGGTCGATGCGCCAGCCGGGCACCTCGTTCCCTGGGCGGCTGGTACCGAGCGAGCCTTCTCGACCGACTCGAAAAGAGAATGCAGAGAAACGGGGAACGGAGGAATCGATGTTGACTCGACTGTTCGGCCCACGCGTTCCGGAACTCACCCCCCACGAGGCACACGAGCGCCTGCAGGCCGGGGCACTCCTCATCGACGTGCGCGAGCCGGACGAGTGGCGAGCCGCCCGCATTCCCGGCGCACGGCTCATTCCCCTCGACGAGTTGCCCCAACGCGTCGGTGAACTGGACCGGAATCGGGAGATCATCCTCGTCTGCCGGAGCGGCAACCGCAGTGCCTCGGCCACGGCTTATCTGCAACGAGCCGGCTTTACCAAGGTCCGCAACCTCGCTGGCGGCCTCATCGCCTGGGCCCGGGCTGGTCTCCCTGTGGTGCGCTGAACGATCGTCGTGAACGGAGCGGGGCGCTTCCCGCTGCGCCTCGCTCCGTTCGTCTGCGATCCAGCGCGAGTGAGGAAGCTCGGCGCTCTCGCCGCCGAGACCCAAGCTGACTCACCGCTCGCTGGTCCCCGTTTCCCCTCCTCGCCGGCTTCCGACGGGACCAGGATTTCGATTCAAGGCGCGAGCGAACGCAGATCGACACGCTCGTCCGCGAGGAGCGCGCGATCGACTCGCGCCATCGCCTCCACCAGGCGCCGTGCTGGTCGCATCTCGCGCGGCCGCTTCACGATCACTGCCCCGCAAACACGCCCGTCTTTTAAGTAGAAGGCTGTGAAGGACGGAGCGTCCAGATCGCCACGCACGACGAGTTCATCCCATTCGATCGGGTAACCGTACTGCTGGATGGTCAGATCGTACTGATCCGACCAGAAAGACGGTACCGGCGCGTACGTCTCGGGACGCCCAGCGACTCCCTTGGCGACGCACGCACCTTGCGCCAACGCGTTGTCGAAGTGCTCGACCCGAATCGAGCGCTCGATCACCGGATGCCACCAGCGCGCCACGTCACCGGCGGCCCAGACGCCCGGGACACTCGCCGCGCAGGTCGCATCGACGACCACACCGTCCTCTATCGTCAGCTCGCCCCTGATCGCCGGCACGGCTGGCCGGACGCCGATCCCGACGATGACGGTCTCGGCGGGGAGGCTCGTGCCGTCGTCCAGGAGAACCCGCTCCACCCGCTCTCGCCCCTCCAATGCGATCACCGTCCGCCCCAGGTGGAGTTCCACACCAGCTCGCTCGTGCACCCGCGTGATCGCGGCTCCGATCGTCTCGCCGAGCGCTCGACCGAGCAGAACTGGCAACGTTTCGACCAGCGCAACCTGCTTCCCCAATGTCCGCGCGCTCGCCGCGACTTCGCACCCGATGAACCCGCCACCGATCACGACGACGCGCTGCGCAGACGACAGCGCCGCTCGCACCCCTCGTGCGTCCTCGAGCGAGCGAAGCACGAAGACCCCCGGGAGTTCTGCCCCCGGTACCGCCAGCCGGTTCGGTACCGCCCCAGTTGCCAGCACCAACTGATCGAAGCCGATCTCCCTCGCGGCACGCGTGCGGGCCACCCGGCGCTCGAGATCGATCTCCTCGACCGGATCACCCAGAACCAGCTCGATCGTCCGTTCCTCGTAGAACGCGACCGGCCGGAAGAGTATCTCGCTCTCCGTTTTCTTCCCCAGGAGATACTGCTTGGAAAGGGGTGGTCGCTCGTATGGTGGCACCGGCTCGGCGCCCACCACAGTGACCCGTCCCTGGTACCCCGCCTCGCGGATCGCACTCGCGAACCCGAAGGCTGCCGCTCCAGCTCCCACGACGAGGCAGTGCTCGACCATGGCAACCCCCTTCAGCGCACCGGATCAGCGCCCGAGCACCCGCTTCTTCCTCGTCGCGACCGTCGTTCCCCGGTCGACGACGCCAGCGGCCCCCGCATGCTCCAGGCCGACCGTGGCGTGGGAATTCACCAGAGAGCGGCCACCGGAGCCGCTCGGCCGGTCGTCTCGATACAGCGATCCGCGAGACCGGTCGGCGAGAGCAGGCCCACGCCACCTGTCCTGGTCGCGACGTCACACGGGTATGATCTCCCTGCCCAACGGTGACACCGATCGCCGAGGAGCCTCTGCTCCTGGCCCATGACCACCCTGCCGGAAGATCCGTGCTTCGGCCTCAGCCTTCACCGACCGCGCGGCTGGCGTGAAACGTACACCATCCCATCCCGTACGACCACCTCGTAGACCGGCAACGGTTTGGTCGCCGGGAGACTGGTGACTCGTCCGGTCGCCAACTCGAACCCCGAGCCATGCAAGGGACAATAGATCACGCCATCCTCCAGATCCCCCTCGGCCAGTTCTGCCTCTTCGTGCGTGCAGATGCCGTCGACCGCATAAAGCCGTTCCCCGAAGCGAACGAGCAATCGCGGCGCTCCGTCGACCTCGAAGCGCACGATCGTCGCCTCGGGCACCTCGGCCAGCGGCTTGACCGGCACGAAATCGCTCTCACTGGCTTGCTCCTGCACGGGAGCAGCGCCAGGGGCAGCTGGCTCTCTTTCCTCGGCAACGTCGGCCGCTCGACGCACCGCGACCCCGAGATCCCCCTGGAAACCGATGCGCTTGTGTGTCCCGTCACAGAACGGCTTCTTCGCCGAGCCGCCGCACCGGCACAGCCAGATCTCTTCCCCTTCGTACGGGATCTCGTTTCCCTCGTGATCGACCAAGATGACGCGCCCTTGCACGTGATAGGGACCATTCTGCCGAACCGTGATCCGAACCTCGCTCACCGCTTACCCTCCGGGGCGATCGATCCCTATTGGCCTTCAACGCAACTATAGCGTTGCAGAACGGTACCGACGAGACGAAGCCGTGAACTGCGACGACCCAGTTGCGAGCGCGATGACCGCCCCTCGTCCGCATCGACGAATCCGGCCAAAGACCACGGTACTGGTTTCCAGTACATCTCTGCCGCACCACGATCACTGATCGAACAAGCAGCGACCCAGCGAGCCGTACACACCGCGACTGACTTCGGGAGGGAGTTCCGTCGTCTCGCAGCCAGCACCCCGACTCGGCTGTGCAAACCCGGAACGTTTAAGATTTCTCGACACGTGGCCAATACAGGGAGAGCTCCACCAGAAGCGGTCGAATGGTCCCGGAGCGCAGACAACCGACCAAAAGCCCCGAGTTGTTCGCCAAATCGTCACACAGATGCGCGAGCAAGAACCGTACCGGATCGAGGCTCGGTCGTTTGCGGATGTAGTCGACACTCGCTGTCCCGAGAAGGCTCGCTCCAACGAGCACGGAAAGCCACCGCCCGAACCCTCTGCGCCGGAAGATGACCCCGGCGACCAGGACGGGCCAACTGTAGTAGCGACTGATCGTTCGCCCCATCCAGTAGAATGCAACCAACATGCCCCGCAACTCGGCCAGCACCAGTTCTCCGAGCGATACCGGAGCTCGCAACCGTCGGATCCGCTGGAAGGCAACGAGTACATCAGCGAGCAGCGGCAGCATTGCGAGCATCACCAGGCCTTCCTGTCGCCCTGCCCCGATCCCACAGCCGATGCTCGCCAGCATGGCAGCTGGCACCGTCATCCGATGGCGAGAGTGTGGATGACGCTGCACCAGCACTACTTCGGAGGACGCATAAGCAGCGCGTCGGTGCAGGAACGGCCAGAGCCGATCGCGGTGATCGTGGAGAACGATACCCGCTGGTCGATACAGAACCCGTCCTCCCCGTTCGCAGAGCCGCCAGACGAGATCCACATCTTCGCCTGGATGGATCCGTGCGAATCCGCCGACTTCCAAAAGTGCCCGACGCCGCACCAGCAGATTAGCTGTGACGAGGTAGGGCACCGCGCCGCGCGGTCGCACCCGTGCCGGCTCCGGCCCGTGCGTCAGCGGTGACTCCACCGCCTCGTACCGGTCGAGCCATGAGTCGTCGTCAGCTGGCAACACGGCACCCCCGACGGCGACGACACCGGTCCGCACGAACTCCGGCACCAACTCGCGCAGCCAACGCGGATGTGGACGACAATCGCTGTCCGTAAACGCGAGAATCTCACCCCGCGCGAGCTCCGCACCGTGGTTCCGGCATGCTGCGGCACCGACCGGCGCGGGCAGGCGAATCACCCGCAGCGGCAAGCGATTCCGCCACGTTTCCGCCCTCGCCACCGTGTCATCGGACGACGCGTCGTCGACGACCAGGATCTCGAGTCGCTCGCGCGGGTAGTCGAGGCACTCGAGCGCCGCCAGGCACGCACTCAGTTGAGCCGGTCGGTTGCGCACCGGAATCACCACGGACACGCTCGGCAGCATTTCGTCCGGCAGTGACCAGACCAACCGGACGAGCCCTTCGTCAGCCAGCCGTTCGAGGAAGGAAATCACCGTCTCCCAGCGAAGGTCAGGAAAGCTTTTCACCACGCGACCGACATCAGGGTCCACCCGTAATTTCTCGAGCAGCTTCACCACGCGGGGCTGAACGCGCAGCAGGCGGAGTGGACGGGTCGCGATCAGCCAAGCCGCGTCACCGCACTGCACGACACGCAGGCACGGTGAGAGATGACAAACTGCCGTGCCTGCGGGCTCCGGATCATGGCGTATGCGACCGATACTGCCTAATTCCTTCGCGCTCGCCATGGAACTTCGGCCTTGGCGCACGGAACCAGAATCGCCGTTATCGCGCCGCGGGGACGACCGCCGCACGACGCGGGCTCCGGACCGGCCTCGGGTGCACGCGGAGCGGCAACACGACATCGGTCGGACCAGTTTCCGGTGCAAACACACATTCAGGATCCGGTGCCTCGAGCGGCGTACCGGTGAAGTACTTGACCGCGAAGCACCCGCTTTGGCAGCGCGCGTAGGCCGAGCACTGCTGGCAGGTCGAGCCAGCTTCCCACTCGCGCAACCGACGGAAGAGCGGCGAGTGGCGCCAAATCTCGGTGAACGACCGCTCGCGAACGTTTCCCGCCTTGAACTCTTCGGTCAGCACGAACGGACAGGCATAGACGTCTCCACGCGGATCGACGCAGCAGACAATCCGCCCTGCACCACACATGTTGAGGCCATCGAGCGGCTGTCCGAGGGCGGATAGATGAAAGAACGAGTCACCCGTCAGAACATCCGGATGCTGGAGGAGCCACTCGTACAGCTGGTGGCTCTGCGCACGTGTCAGCCGCAGTTCGTTCCATACCGCACGACCACGCCCCGAAGGGCGCAGTCGTGTCACCCGCAATTGCGCACCGTACGACGTGGCGAGCGCGTAGAAGTCATCCAATTGCTCGAAGTTCCGCCTGGTCAACACGGCGTTGATCTTGAACGAAAAGCCTCGCGCTGCGAGGAAATCCATCGCGCGTCGGGCTAGTGCATACGAGCCAGCGCCACGGATCGCATCGTTCACCTCCGCTGTCACACCATCGAGGCTGATCTGTACGTCGAGATATGGCGTCCGCGCGATCCAGTCCGCCACCGCTTCGTCGATCAAGCTCCCATTGGTGCTGAATTTCACCCCGATGCCCCGCGCGATGGCATATTCCATCAGTTCGACAAAATCCGGTCGGAGGAGCGGCTCACCACCTCCGACGTTGATGTAAAACACTCGGAGAGCCGCCCACTCGTCGATCAAGCGCTTCGCTTCCTCGGTCGTGAGCTCGTCCGACGCACGCTTCCCCGACGAGGACAAACAGTGCACACAGTTGAAATTGCAGGCGTAGGTGATCTCCCAGGTCAGACAGATCGGCGCAGCCAATCCGCGGCGGAGCACCTCAGTCCACATCGACGACCCCCCTCCGGCGCAGCCCCTCCAGGAGCGGGAGGAGCTTCCCCAACGCGTCGTCCGGCAACTGGCCAGCCGCCGCGAGGCGTTGCGCCATCTCGCCGATCGTCTCGCTTCCAGTCCCCTCCACGAACGGTACCAGCCAAGGCGGAATGAAAAAGAGCCGACGCTCATGATACGTATAGGCGAGCGCCCCGAACGGTTCGGGCCGGAGTGCCGCTGACCGCGCTAGTCGGGTACGGTTGTCCCAGCGCATCCCCTGGATCAATACACCCCACACATGCCGTCGATGGTGATCTCCTTCACCAGCAACTCGACTAACTCCTCGCTGAGTTCATCTTCTTCGACCGGTAGGGTAGCTTCTTCCATCTCTTGCTCTTCTGCGACGGGCGCCCTCTGCACCATCGTGTCCAGCATCGCCTCCATGGTTGGCTCCTCCGTTTCGCTCGCGCCAACTTTCGGCCTGGAGAGATCAGGTCATGCCGAATACCGACGCGCAGTATAGCCGCCCCATAGGAGCGCTGTCAACACTCTGCGAGAACGCCGCCACGATTCCTCTGCGAAGACGTGCCCCGAGTAGCCAGAGATCCGTAGTGACTATGGAAGGGTTGACTCCTTTCGGGCTATCTGCTATACTATCATCAGCAATAGTTCTCATTGGAGAGCATGCAAAGAGTGCCCTGTGTGTGGTCGGTTGATTGGTGAAGGGAGGAGCCAATGAAGACGAAGGCAGCTGTGCTCCATGGTCCGACCAAGGTGTTTAGCATTGAAGAATTGGAACTGGATGAACCCAAAGCCGGTGAAGTGCTCGTCAAGATGGTCGCTACCGGTATCTGCCACTCCGATTGGCACTTTGCGACCGGCGACCATCCCGCACGCTATCCCATCGTCCCCGGCCACGAAGGCGCCGGAATCGTCGAGCAGGTCGGTCCCGGCGTCACCGAGGTGCAACCTGGCGATCACGTGCTCCTGACCTTCATCCCTCCGTGTGGCAAATGCCGCTGGTGCCTCACTGGTATCCCCGTCCTCTGCGATCGCGGCGCCCAAGCGACCATCGGTGCCCAACTCGACGGCACCTTTCGCCTTCGCACCACGGATGGCCAGGAGGTCGGCCAATTCGCCATGATCGGCTGCTTCAGTCAGTACACGGTTGCACCCGTCGATGCGATCGTCAAGATCGACCCCGATATCCCGCTCGACAAAGCCTGCCTCGTCTCCTGCTGTGTTCCCACCGGTGTTGGCGCCGCTGCGAAGCGTGGCGAGGTCCGTGCCGGTGAAGTCGTCGCCGTGTTCGGCCTCGGCGGCGTCGGCATGAACGCCGTCCAGGGCGCGGCCCTCGCCGGCGCCTCCAAGGTCATCGCCGTCGATGTCGTCGACTGGAAACTCGAAGCCGCCCAGGAGTTCGGCGCAACCCACACCATCAACGCCAAGTACGACGACCCTGTCCAGCGCATCCTCGACCTCACTAACGGCGTCGGCGCCGACAAAACCATCGTCACTATCGGTCACGTCGAACCCGAACACATCGGTATCGCCTACCGCGCTACCCGCAAGGCCGGCCGCTGCGTCGTCGTCGGCCTCGCCCCCATCGCAACCGACTCCATGAAGGTCCCACCCGCCGATCTGGTCCTCCTCGGCAAGGAGGTCGTCGGGACCCTCTACGGCCACGTCAATCCCCGCGTCGACTTCCCCTACCTCCTCCAGCTCTACCGTGCCGGCCGCCTCAAGCTCGACGAACTCGTCACTCAGACCTATTCCCTCGACCAGATCAACCAGGGGTACCAGGACCTCCTGGAAGGCCGCGTCATCCGCGGGGTCGTCCTTTTCGAATGAGGGACGTGCCACGTGCATCGCAATTTGGCACAACCAGCTCCACCGGGCAGTTGCCCGGTGGAGCTTCTCGCGCCGCACGATCCATCGTAACGTTCGGCCCAATCGGTGAGCCGCCACGGCACCCCTATCCGGCCGACTGGTCGCCCTTTGTCCAGCCCCTCCGCTTCTCGCTCTCCCATCACCACGGTGTCGAACACGATCGGCTGCAGCGCCCAGCGACACGCCTTCTCGGCAGCCTTCCGAGGCGCTCGCTCACCCCGCCGCACGCGCACCATAGCGATTCAGGGAGGGAATATGGCTAGTACACGCGAGTGGTTCGAGTCCGTTGCCGAAGCACAACGCCGCGCCAGGAAGCGACTCCCACGCTCCGTCTACGACGCCATCATCGCCGGGAGCGAACGGGGAGTCACGCTGGCGGACAACGTCGCCGCTTTTTCCGAACTCGGCTTGCGCCCCCGCGTCGCCGCCGCTCCGGCCCAGCGCGAACTGGCTACGACCGTCCTCGGGTTCCCCATCCCCTTTCCGGTCCTCATCTCCCCAACCGGTGTCCAAGCAGTCCACCCGGACGCTGAGGTAGCCGTCGCCCGGGCCGCCGCCAGTGCCGGCACGATCATGATCTTGAGTTCCTTCGCTAGCAAGCCGCTCGAGGAGGTCGTGGCTGCCAATCCCCTCACCTTCTTCCAGATCTACTGGCTCGGTACGCGCGACCGGCTCCGCGCACTCCTCGAGCGCGCCAAAGCTGCCGGCGTCAAAGGGATCGTCGTCACGCTCGACTGGTCGTTCGCGACTCGTCGAGATTGGGAAAGTCCTTTCATTCCCGATCGCCTCACCCTTCGCAACATGATAAAATTGGCACCGCAAGCGCTCGCTCGCCCAGCTTGGCTCTGGGCTTACCTGAGGCGAGGAAAACTCCCCAATCTCACTGTCCCCAACTTGGCGCTTCCCGGCCAGCGCCCACCCACCTTCTTCGAGGCCTATTTCGAGTGGATGCACACTCCACCACCTACCTGGACAGATCTCGCCTGGCTCCGTAAACAATGGGACGGCCCCTTCCTACTCAAAGGGATCCTGCACCCGGAGGACGCCCGCCGCGCGGTCGCTCTCGGCGCCGACGCGATTTCAGTCTCCAATCACGGAGGCAACAATCTCGATGGCGCCCCAGCATCCATCCGGGTCCTTCCGGTCATCGTCGAAGCCGTGGGTGGTCAGATCGAGATCCTCCTCGACGGCGGTATCCGCCGAGGTAGTGACGTGGTCAAAGCGCTCGCGCTCGGTGCCCGCGCCGTCTTGATCGGCCGCGCCTACCTGTGGGGGCTCGCTGCCAATGGCGAGGCGGGCGTGCGCAACGTGCTCGAACTCTTGCGCAGCGGTATCGACGAGACGCTCCTCGGCATCGGCAAGGCCTCCGTCCATGACCTCGGCCCCGACGACCTCGTTATCCCACCGAACTTCTCCGCTGGCCTCTCCACGACGGTGGCACATTGGCGCTGTCGCGACCCCTCTAGCCATCCCCTCCCGCTCTGATCCTTTCCCTTCACCAGCCCGGAGCACCCCGCTCGGCCCCGTTGGCGCAGCCTCCGGCAGGCCTTCGCACCGCGTAGTGCGTGAGTTCTCGTCGCAGGGCAGCGCCTCACTCGCAAAGGCATGTTTCTCCTCGCATCCCATCCAGGCCAACGCATCGGTCAGGTTCGCTCACGAGACGCTCGTTCCGACGATGCTCTGATCGGCTGATGCGACCTCGCCGAACTCACCCCGTCGCACCACGCATGTCGCGTGCCGATCGCCCCCTCCCTCGCGATTCCCTGACCACTGCCACCATATTAAGAACGCGAGACGCTCCACCTCCGGTCTCCTCGCGCGAGACTACCCCCTCACCGAGGGCCTCGTTGGTCTCGCTCGTTCTCCTATCCTGAATCCACCCATTGACGACACTTCAGGACTGATGTTACTGTACCTCCAGTGTCGGCGCGCGACTCAGCCGGTTGTCGGATCCGGTCACAGCCGCTCCAGAGCGCCGAAGGGGGGACACCATGAAGACGCGGGCTGCTGTGCTCTGGGGCCCCACGCAGCACTTCGAGATCGAGGAACTGGAACTCGACGAGCCGAAAGAGGGGGAACTCCTCATCAAGCTCGCCGCCACCGGGCTCTGCCATTCTGACTGGTACTTCGCCACGGGCGATAGCCCCGGCCGCTATCCGATCGTCGCCGGGCACGAGGGTGCGGGCATCGTCGAGAAGATCGGCCCTGGCGTCACTGATTTCCGACCGGGCGATCACGTGCTGCTGACTTTCATCCCTCCATGCGGCAAATGTCGCTGGTGCTTGAGCGGCATCCCCGTGCTCTGTGATCGTGGTGCCAATGTAACTATTGGTGCCCAGCTCGACGGCACTTTCCGCCTTCACACTCAGGACGGCCAGGATGTTGGTCAATTCGCTATGATCGGCTGCTTCAGCGAATGGACGGTCGCGCCCATCGATGCAGTCGTCAAGATCGACCCGGACATTCCACTCGACAAGGCCTGTCTCGTCTCCTGTGCTGTCCCCACTGGTGCCGGTGCTGCGATGTTCCGTGCTGGTGTTCGACCCGGCGACACGGTCGCGGTGATTGGCGTCGGCGGTGTCGGCATGAACGCCGTCCAGGGTGCCATGTTGGCCGGTGCAGTCCGCGTCATCGCAGTCGATCGTGTCCCTTGGAAGCTGGAGAAGGCCCGCGAGTTCGGCGCAACCCATACCATCGATGTCAATCGCGAGGACGTCGTCCAGCGCATCATGGAGATCACCGATGGCGTCGGCTGCGACAAGGTCTTGCTCACGCTTGATCACGTCAAGCCGGAACATGTCGGTCTTGCCACCCAGGTCACCAGAAAGGCCGGACGAACCGTCATCGTCGGCGCCTCTGGCCGAGGGATGGATCACATCGCCGTCACGCCTCGGGAATTCATGCTCCTCGCGAAGGAGATCGTCGGAACGATCTTCGGACATTCCAATCCTAAGGTCGATATCCCTCGCTTTTTCGATCTCTACCGAGCCGGTAAGCTCAAGCTCGACGAACTCGTTACCAAGACCTACTCGCTCGATCAGATCAATGAAGGCTATTGTGATGTCATCGAAGGACGCGTGATTCGCGGTGTGCTCCTTTTCGACCACTGAGCACACCGCACCCGCTCGCGGTCCGGAAAGCCGCGAGCCCTCGAGCAGCACACTCCTCGCGAGGTGACCCGGCCCTCGATCGGGGCGACTCGGAATCCGAGTCGCCCCGATCTTTCCCCAGGGGCAGCACTCTCTTTCTCTTTTCCACCGGTAGCAGTGAGGAGCGATCACTCTCGCCCACGATCCATCGTCTCTGCCTGACGATCCACGGTTCAGCGCTCGCAGAAAGTCCTGGCGCACCATGTCACCACGCGCACTCCGCGTTCGTCGTGGGACGGCGAGCCCCCTCCGAACCGCCGACGGCACCTGCCGCTGAGCCGGATGACCCACACCTCTCCATACGGATCGCGCGTGAAGTGCATTCGGCCAGGCATGCAACAGCGAATGGTCATCGTGCGACGTTATCCCTGCCGCTTTCACCACGTATAAGGAGCACTCGGCCAACTCGTATCCGATGGCACCTCTGTATCTTTGCTCCCGACCGCACACAGCACACCATTAGCTGTCGCTCGCTTGCCCGACGGTTCGCTCGTCGGAACGCAAAACAGCCGCTGTGGTGACGCAGCTCGATTGGTCGGGTTCCCTCCTCATCGAGCATTCACGACGGAGCAGGAAGCACCAGATCAGTCCTTCTTGCCCCCTGTCCGTGAGAGAACCTCAGGAGCAGCCCTTCACCGATGCTTGGTCTTCCGATGCGACACGACTCGCTGGCAGCGGTGCCGCCGTCACCCGCACCACCGACGGACGGTGCCGTCCCAGCCGGACTCGGCTCCAGGCACCTCCGTCGAACTCGCCCCACATCACCGCGACCGAGGTCCTGGATCCCGTACAGGACTCTCCCGCGAGACCCCCGCGGGGCGACTCTTCGCTCGGTCGCTGGTACCCTGGTTCACCCCTGAGATCCCAAGCAACTCGCCCGACTCGTTCCACACTCGGTCAGAGGTTCATGGAGCACACGAACCGTTCGAGTCGACCGCCCGAACCCGCCGCTCACACGGAACTCGTCGGATGATGCACTTTTCCGGTAACACCGACACCGGAACGCCGAAAGTCGCTGAATTCCCCAGACTCCTCGCGTCGTCCGCGACGTTGAATATCGTGGGCGATCGGACACCCGATCACGAATGCTCACTCATGGACCCACACGACGCTCGTCGTGCAGCGGTAGAAGCCAATCGAAGGCAACGCCCGTCTCACCGCCGCCGTCCGGCACGATCACCCGAGCTTCCGATGCCTGGTCAGTCATGAGTTCCCGGCACATCCCGCACGGTGGTACCACCTCACCCCATCGATGCACGGCGACGATCGTGTCGATTTCGGTATCGCCATCAGCCGCTGCCAGACCGATCGCCACCGCTTCAGCAGAGACCGATCGTCGCCTCCAGATGCACCGCACTGGACACCATTCTGGATCGTGTCCGCAGTGCACGACCGATCTGCTGCCAGCCCTGTTTGGAGCGCCATCCGATGATCTCGCGTGCCACCGCAGCGAGCAGACGATCGCTTTGCGTGCGTGTCATGACGCTGCTTTCCGTCCGCACCGGTCAGTCGTTCGGTCGTGACAGCGAGCCGCAACGGAAAGGCACCTTTCAGCACGCCTGCCGTGCCGCGACGATGCTGCGTGGCGCGCGATCATCGCTGACTCACCGAAAGGCGCTTCGACATGTCGGACGTCTATGGGATGAACGAGCTCGCCGATCGAGTTGCACGCCCTTGACAGCACCCCCCTCCCCCTCGCACACTCGAGCGTTGTTGCAGTGGACGGGGGATGACCGATGAGCAGTCACCAGTCGGGCCGCGAACACTGGTTCGCGATACTGGAAAGCAGTGCCCGTCTCCGCTACGGCCCAGAACGCACCACAGCGATCACCGACGAACTGCGGGGCATGGCTGACGCGCTCGCTCGCCTGCTCGTCGAGCCACTCGACTTCGCGGATGAGCCACCCTTCGACCTGCTTCCCGAAAGGCAGGTGCGGGCATGAACCAACTCCTCCACCTCCCGCTGCGCGAAATTCCCGCCCGCATCCGGCAGCGCCAGCTCTCGGTGAGCGATTTGATCCAGGCCACGCTCCAGCAGATCGAGCGCACCGAGCCCGATGTTCAGGCATGGGTCGAGATCGACCGCGATGGTGCCCTCCGCGAGGCCGAGCGACTCGACCGCTTGGCTGCTCGCGGCACGGTCCTGCCCTTACACGGAGTCCCCGTCGGCCTCAAGGACGTGATCGACGTTGCCGGACTCCCAACTCGTGCTGGCTTCGCACCGCTCGCCGACCACCCCGCCCAGGCCGATGCTGCCATCGTCGCGCGGCTGCGCGAACTCGGTGCGGTCGTACTCGGCAAGACCCACACCACCCAACTCGCTTTCGCCGACCCCGCCCCTACCCGCAATCCGTGGGCACCTGACCGCACTCCGGGTGGTTCCAGCTCCGGATCAGCTGCTGCCGTCGCCGCCCGCCAGTCTCCGCTCACCGTTGGCACCCAGACCGCCGGCTCGGTCGTCCGCCCCGCCGCCTACTGTGGTGTCGTCGGTTTCAAACCGAGCCTCGATTGGTTCCCGCTCGATGGAGTCATTCCGCTGGCCTGGTCGCTCGATCACCTCGGGATCTTCACCCGCTCGGTCGAGGATGCAGCCTACGCCTATGTCGCTCTTTGCGCTCACCAGCGACTGGAAGTGCCGCTCGCCACCGAGCCACCGCGTCTTTTCCTGCTCGTCGATTTCCTCGAACTGGCCGAGCCAGAAGTCGCAGCGCATCTTCAGGACGTCGCTCGGCGCTTCCGTGAAGCCGGGGCCCGCATCGAGGAGCGTCGCCTGCCGGTCGACGTCCACCTGCTGTTGGCCGTCCATCACGTCATCATGCTGAGCGAAATGGGTGCCCTCCACCAGCAGATGCTCGAGCGTGTCCCCGACGCCTATGGCCCTCGGCTGCGCTCAGCGGTCGAAGTCGGTCAACTCGTCCCCGCCGGTGCACTCCTGCATGCTCGTCGACTCCGCCGACGGCTCAGCACGCTGCTCGACTCTTTCCTCTCCCAAGTCGATGCCGTCATACTTCCCACCGCCTCCGGTCCAGCCCCCGACCGTTCCACGACCGGCGATCGGCGCTTCCAGGCCGTCTGGACGCTTCTCGGCACTCCGGCGCTCTCTCTTCCCAGTGGTCTGACCCATGACGGCCTGCCGCTCGCTACCCAACTCGTCGCTCGCTTCGGCCACGATCGTCATCTCTTGCACGTCGCCGCCTGGTGCGAGCGCATTTTGCCCAGCCTACCGCCACCGCCACTCGCCTGAGGGAGGCTGACGGGAGTGGAGCGCTCATGGGTGTCCTGACTCGTCCGGAGATCCTGCGCCTCATCGAAGCCGGTGAAATCGTCATCGAGCCGTTCGATCCCGACCAGGTCGGCCCGGCCTCGATCGACCTTCACCTCGGCCGCGAGTTCCGCCTTTTCAAGCATGCCCGCGAGATCCTCCACGTGACCGAGGAAACCGATCACCGCGAGGTGACCGAATTGGTGACCGTGGAGGATCACCTGCTTCTCCTACCAGGCCAGGCTGTCCTCGGCATCACCGAGGAGCGACTCACCCTCCCGGACTATCTCTGCGGTTGGATCCAGGGTCGCAGCCGCTTTGCCCGCGTTGGTCTCATGGTCCACGTCACCGCTAATTTCATCCAGCCTGGTATGATCCGGACGCGCCAGGTGCTCGAAATGAACAACGCCGGCCCTATCCCGCTCGCCATTCGCCCCGGCATCCGCATCTGCCAGATCATTCTCGAGGAGTGCGTCGGCCGCGCCCGCTATGCGGGGCGCTTCCAGGGGCAGGAACATCCCTGAGCGCCCCTCGTTCGGCCCCCTCCTCGCCTCGAGAGACCCCTCGAGCACCGCGCGGAGCAGTCCGCATGCCAGTGTCGCGAAGGAACGGCCGGGTGGCAGTGCGCTACCGGTCGGCTCTTCCTCACTGTCCCGGGCAGTTCGTCAGCGCACGATCGTCCGCCGCGTCTCGGAGAGCATCGCCTCCAGTTCCGCAGCACTGATCAGCGCGAGATCTCCCCGCACCGTCAATTTGAGCGCCGCCAGCGCGACGCCCGTGCGCAACCCGCGCTCCAGATCCCGCCCATCCAGATAGCCGTGCAGGAAGCCTGCCGCAAAGGCATCCCCGGCGCCGACCCGATCGATGACCGTCGCCCGGGGCGCCTCCGCCGTCACCCGCTCCCCCTCCCGTGTCACGGCCACCGCTCCCCCCTCGCCGAGCGTCAGCACCGTCACCCCAGCACCGAACCGTCCAGCGAGCCGCTCAGCGACCTCCAGCGCAGTCCCCTCCAGCCCCCACAGGGTCCGCGCATCGCCCTCCCCGCAAAACAAGACCGTTGCCCCCGCACAGAACGGCTCCAAAACGCGCGCGGCCTCGTCCGGCCCCCACAACCGGCTCCGGTAGTTCACGTCGAACGACACCGGCACCCCGGCTGCCCGTGCCCGTTCCATCAAGCGCTCGGCCACCGCCCGGCAACCCACGCTCAGCGCTGGGGTGATGCCCGTCAGGTGCAGCCAGCGGCCACCTGCCACGAAGTCGATTGGAAACGCCGCCGGATCGACCTGCGCAACTGCCGATCCAGCCCGATCGTAGAGCACCGCGGTCGGTCGTGGCGGCACACCCGTGTCCAGATAGTAGACCCCAACTCGCCCCCGCTCGACCCACTGAACCCAGCTGGTATCCACCCCGTGCCAGGCGAGCTCCCGCACGATCCGCTCCCCCAGCGGATTGCGCGGCAGGACCGAGGCCCAGGCTGTCCGGCGCCCCAACCGGGCCAGTGCCACGAGCACGTTCGCCTCCGCGCCACCGATCCCCACTTCCAGTCGTGTCGCCGTCTCCAAGCGCTCCCCGAGCGGAACGGCGAGCCGGATCATCGTTTCACCGAAGCTGACGACATCCCACTGCACCACGCTCTTCCTCACAGCTGCTCGCTCAGTTCAGTCAGCGACTGGACCGTCCGGTGGGGCTGCTTGCCGAGCGCGTCCAGCGCGCTCCCTGTTCGGTCCACCCAGCAGACGCGAAAGCCATAGCGAAGCGCTCCAGCGACATCGAAGCCGTTCGCCGAGCAGAAGAGGATCCGCTCCGGCGGCACGACGAGGTGAGCAGGTGCCAGGGCATAGACTGCTGGCGACGGCTTGTAGCGCCGCACAGCATCGGCGCTCAACACCGCCTCGAACCACTCGCGCAGTCCGGCCATCCGTAAGAGCTGCTCGAGCATCATCGGACTGCCGTTGGACAGGACGGCCAACCGCAATCCCCGCTCGGCGAGCCGCTCCAGTGCCATTGCTGTTTCCGGGAAGGGATCCAGTTCCAACCACCCCTGCAGAAGATGCTCGCGCTCTTCGGGCAGAAGCTCCAGTTCCAGCTGTTCGCACGCTGCATCGAGTGCTTGAGCCGTTATCACCCAGAAATCCTCGTATTCTCCCAAGATCGTGCGCAGGAAACTGTGCTCCAGCTGCTTGGTTCGCCAACGGTCGAGCAGGGGGACATCACCGACGATGGCCCGCGCCCGCTCCGCCAGTCGTCCGAACCCGAATAACGTCCCGTACACATCGAAGACGACCGCCTCGATCGTTTCCTCGTTCACCCGCATCCCCCCACGGCATGGTGCTAGGCCGAATCGTAGGCGCTCCGCGCCAGCACGGCAACTGGCACGAAATGAGTGCCGCACACCGAGATGGACGACCGGTTCTGATGTCCTGATCCGCGGTTCATCGCCTTCCCGATCGCTCCTCACGACGACCCAACCAGCCGGCTCGTTGTACCCTGGAAGTGCTGGCTCGAGGAGGGGCAGCGTGTGGAAGCAGGTCCTCGTCGTTTTTCTCGCCGTCGCCGTTTTCGTCGCCATGCTCCCGGTCCGAGAGGCAACCACTTCCCCCTTCGCCAGTCCTGCCTTCGAGCAGATCTGGTTGCGAGACCAGAACGGCCTGCTCGACCTTTGGGGACAAGGTCCGCTCGCCTGGCGACTCGAGCCCTATGCCGATGCTCCATCCGGTCGCCGCCTCGTCCAATACTTCGATCGTGGTCGCATGGAACTCACCAGCGAGGCTGGCTCGACCCGCACGCTGGTCACGCAAGGTCGACTCGCCTGGGAACTCACCACTGGTCAGATCGCCCTCGGCAGTGATCTCACTGCGCGCCGTCCGCCACCCGACATCTCGATCGACGGTGGTTCACCCGATCCGCGCGTACCGACCTATGCGGCGCTCGCCCGCCTCGTCGGTCAGCCTGCCACTGACCGAACTGGCTGGCCACAACCCATCGATCAGTGGCTCACCGCCGACGGCACGCTCCGCACAGCGACGCCGCCAGCGCCAGTCCGCATGGGTCGTTTCGTCACCACGACACGCCACAACCTTCCAGACGTCACCGTCGCCCTCTTCGACCGCTCACCCCTCGGCGCCACCGCCTGGCTCGAGACCTTCGGCTACCCGATCAGCGAGCCCGTGTGGGCTTACTACCGCCGGGGCAACGTCGCCATCCCCGCGCTCGTCCAGGTCTTCGAACGCCGCATCCTGCTCTACTTTCCATCCCTCCCAGCCGATCAACGCTTCACCGTCGCCAACACCGGACGCCACTACTACCGCTGGCGCTACGGTAGCGAACCGACTGCTCCCTGGCCAGCACCGCTCCCTGGCACCCCCCTCCCGCTCGATGTGCCGACCCACTTCCGAGCCGGCCTCCTCCTGGACGGGGTTCGCGATCCGATCGACCTGGCGCTCGCCCCGGACGGCAATCTCCTCGTCCTCACTGTCTCCGGCACCATGCTCCTGGTGACGGCGGAGGACAGCCAGGGTCGTGCCTCCCGCCTCACCACGTTCGCCTCGGGTTTCCTCGCGCCACGCGGCGCCGTCGCCAGCGGCGGGTGGGTCTACGTCGCCGACGATCGCGGGCTCATTCGGCTGCGCGACGACGACGGTGACGGCATCGCGGACCGGACCGAGTTACTGCCCCTCGATCTCCGACCGTTACCTGGGCCAGCCGGCGCTCCGGTCGTCGACGAGCGGGGACGTCTCGTGCTCGCCGCGACCACCACCGACGCACCAGAAACACCCCTCTTGTACGTCATCGAGGATCGCCGAGCCTCGCCGCTCGGCCCTGTCCCCGATCATTTGGCCCGCCTGTTCACCTGGGGAGAACTCCTGCTCGCGGTCACGCAAGCGGAAGGCGAGCCAGCCAGCGTCTTGCGCTTGACTGCGAGCGAAGATCCTTCTGCCTCGCGCCCGCTCCTCGACTTCCCACCAGATGTCGTCCTCTCCAGTGGGATCGTCTACACCGTTCCGCTCTGGGCAGACCCGATCCCTGGTACGTGGCTCTTCTGTGGAACGCGCAATGGGAGCGGGGTCGTGCTCCGCGCCCTTCCACGCTCCGATGCCCAGAGCGCCGAGCTGGCTCCCTTCGTCACTGGACTGCGTCGCCCGGTCGCTCTCGCTATCGGTCTGGATGGCACGATCTACATTGCGGACGCCGGCACGGGACAAGTCGTCAAGCTGGTTCCCACGCTCCGCTCGAGTCGATGAAGCGGTCAGAGGTCGCTGGGGCCACCATTCGGCTTTCCAGCCCCCAGTTCCTTGGCACGCCGGTAGGCTGCCCAGACCGCGCGCGCGATCACGGTCCGCAATCCACCGCGCTCCATCTCGTAGAGCGCGGCCGCAGACGTACCGCCCGGCGTCGTCACCATGTTTCGCAGCTCCGCCGGGTGCTTACCGGTTTCCTGCGCGAACAGGACAGAACCCAGGATCGTCTGCTGGACGAGCTGCTCCGCCACACTGCGCGAGAAACCGAGATGCACGCCCGCATCGATCAACGCTTCCATGATCAGGAAGACGTAGGCTGGACCAGTCCCGCTGAGCGCCGTCGCCATGTCCACGAAGTCCTCGTTGTCGACGCGGATCGCCAGCCCCATCGCTTCCAGGACCGTCCGCACCAGCCGCTCGTCCTCCGCCGTGACCACCGGCGCTGGGCACCACACGGTCGCCCCGTACCCGATCTGGGCTGGCGTATTCGGCATCGAACGCACGACTCGCTCGTGTCGCAGCCCTGATTGCAATCGTTCGATCGTGGCTCCAGCCACGATCGACAGAACCACTTGTTCGGCACGGAGTCGCCCCGCCAGATCGCGCATCGCCGCATCCAGCGTCTGTGGCTTCACCGAAAGCACCACGAGGTCAGCCTCGCTCGCCGCAGCAGCATTGTCCGGAACCGTCTCCAGTCCCAACCGTGCGACGAGCTCTTGCCGCCGGCGCGCGTTCGGCTCCCCGCCGGTCAGCTGGTGCACGCTCACCGATCCGGTCCGCAGCAGCGCTGCTGCCATCGCTTCCGCCATCACTCCGCAACCGATGAAGGCGATCCGCTTGCCACTCAGCGGTGACGGCTGCTGCCCCACCGGACGCCCTGCGAACTCCGCACGCACTCCACCCGACCTCACTCTTCTTCTTCCTCCTCCAGCTCGAGTTCCTCGAACTCGCCTTCCTCGATGAACGCCTCCACGAACTCGACCAGCCGGTTCAGTGCCGTCTCCACGATCTGCTCACCGAACTCCACCGACGCGGCTCGCGCGTCTCCCAGCGCCCCGTTCGCCGTGATCTCGTCGAACGAATAGGCCACGTGGACCGGCCCCCACCACGACGCGTGCGGATAGGCTTGCTCCAGGAGTTCGCCAGGTGCCAACGCCTCTTCCCGCACCGCCCACGGAGCCAGGTACAAAAGCTGACTCGTCTCGCTCTCGCAGGCGTGCCCGATCACCTCCGCCACCTTTCCCCGCTGCACCACGTCGTTGGCGAGCTCGGTGATCGATACCCACGCTGCCAGAACATCGAGTTCTCGTCGCAGCCGCTGGACGAGCAACTCCAGTGCCGGGCGATTCCCACCGTGTCCATTGACGAAGAGGAACCGCTCGAACCCATGCTCAGCCAGGCTCTCCACCACCTCGTAGAGCACTTGCATGAACGTTTCCGCCGAAAGCGTGATCGTCCCCGGAAACGCCATATGGTGCGGCGATACCCCGAACGGCATCACCGGAGCCACCAGGACCTCGGGATACATCCGTTCGGCCAGCCGCACGCTGAACTCGTACGCCCGCGCACTATCCGTCGCGAACGTCGCATGAGGCCCGTGCTGCTCCGTCGAACCGACCGGAATGACGACCAGCCGGATCTCTCCCATGGCAGCTTCCAGTTCCGGCCAGGTCATTTCCCAGAGCACGTATCGCTCTTGTGCTTCCATCACCCGTTATCCTTCCTTTGGCCGCTCCGGCGGCGCTTTGCTCGACCCTCCGCATCGTAACACACGGGAGACAGTCCGATGGCCTGCCCCTATCCACCCATCACCGACTACGCCCTCATCGGCGATGGCCGCACCGCCGCCTTGGTTTCCCGTACCGGCTCCCTCGACTGGCTTTGCCTGCCGCGCTTCGATGCTGATCCGGTCTTTTCGCGCATTCTCGATGCCGATCTCGGTGGCTCCTGGACCATCGTGCCGGAGGACATCGTGCGGATCCACCGTGCCTACCGACCCCACACCAATGTCCTCGACACCACTTTCACGACCGCTACCGGCCAGCTCCGTCTCACCGACTTTTTCCCAGCTCTCCACGAGCACCAGAAACCTGCTTTCCCGCTCGCCCAAACCCTCCTCCTGCGTCGCCTGCGCTGCCTCTCCGGCCGCGTGGCCATCACTGTCACCATCCGCCTCCGGCCGCGTTACGGTCGCCAAACGCCGGAACTACGCTCGTTCGCCGGTCACTGGTACCAGTACGGCTGGGGACATTCCCAGGCTATCCTCTTTGCCAGCAGACCACTCGAGCGGCGCGGCGCCTTGCTCCACGGGACATTCGTCCTCGAGGCTGGCCAGTCAGCCGACTTCGCGCTCGCCTATGCCGACGAGGCTCCAGTGGAACTCCCCGTCCCACAGCTGTTCGACACCTTCGAGCGGCTGACCGTCGACTATTGGACCGAGTGGGTACTGCGCTGCAGCTATACCGGCCCCTACCGCCAGGCCGTCGAGCGGAGCGCACTCGTGCTCAAGCTTTTGACCTACGCACCCTCCGGTGCCATCGTCGCTGCGCCCACGACCTCGCTTCCCGAGTGGCCCGGCGGACCACGCAACTGGGACTATCGCTACTGCTGGCTCCGCGACGCCGCCTTCACGGTCCGTTCTCTGCTCGGCCTCGGCTATCATGAGGAAGCCGACGCGTTCGTCGACTGGATCCTCCACGCCACCCGCCTCACCCAACCGGAACTCCATGTCCTCTATACCGTCTACGGCGAGCCCGATATCCCTGAGCGGCTGCTCGTCGATCTCGACGGCTACCGCAGTAGTCGCCCCGTTCGCGTCGGCAATGCTGCTGCTCGACAGTTCCAACTCGATGTCTACGGCGAAGTGATCGATGCCCTCGCGCGCTATCGCCTCTTCGGTCGTCCCCTCGATCGCGAGGTGTACCGCTTCCTGCGCGGACTCGCTGAGGTGATCGTTCGTCGTTGGCGCGAACCGGACGACGGGATTTGGGAAGTGCGCTCCGGCCGCGTCCACCATGTCCATTCCAAAGTCATGGCCCTCGTCGGCCTCCGCCATCTCGAGCGCCTCGCCATCCTGGACGGTGTCCGTTTGCCGCTCGAGCGCTATCGCCGTGCTGCCGAGGAGATCGAGCGTTGGTTGGTTACCTACGGGGTCGATCCAGTGCGCAACGCCTTCGTCGCGACTCCTGGCGGTGCGCCGGATGCCGCTCTCCTCTGGGTCGCGCTCCAGGATGTGTTCCTCTCACCCGAGCATCCGTGGGTCATCGGAACGGTCGAGGCCATCCAGCGCGAACTCGCCCACCAGGAACTCGTCTTTCGCTACCACCGCAACGACGGCCTGGCTGGTCCCGAGGGAGCATTCGTCATCTGCTCCTTCTGGCTCGTCGAGGCACTCGCGCGCCTCGGTCGGCTGGATCAGGCACACGAGCACTTTGCCCGACTGCTCACCCGCGCGAGCGACCTCGGCCTCTACGCGGAAGAAATCGACCCTCGCACCGGCGAGCATCTCGGGAACTTCCCGCAAGCCTTCAGCCACATCGGCCTCATCAGCGCCGCCCTGGCACTCGAGGAGGCGAGCGCACCTTCGACCTCGCTCCGCCTGGCTGCCGACTAGCGGAGCAACACACCGAGCACGAGCCCGTAGAGGACATGCCCGATGATTGTCGCCACTGCCGTGCGACGCCCGTAGTTGAGTCCTGCCAGCCCTGGCGGCTGCAGATGCCGGGTCGGGTCCGGCCCGGTCCGCTCGCTCGCCATCCGCGGGTGCACTCCAGGGAGGCCCGGCAGCACCACCAGCAGCACGAACGCGCCATGTCCGAGCCCCAGCAAAGCACCCAACCACCAGCTAGCACCCCCCAGAAGCCAGAAGACACCAGCATAGATGGCCGCCAGTGGCCAACCCACGAGGATGTGCACGAAAATGCCCACGAACTTGGCACGTTCTCGATCGCGCGTCACCCACAGCCCGAGGATCAGCGGGAGATCCATCCGCGTCAGCCCCATCAGTTGGCTTCCCCGCAACACGACGGTCAGCACGATCGTGGCGACCAGCCCCGCGATCAGCACGCGCAGGATCGCATCCATCGCTCGCCCTCCCGCCCCGCCAACCGGTGCTATCCTCGACCATCGGGAGGAACACGATGCCGTTCGCCATGGAGCTCCAGCCAGAAGGGTTCGTCCCGGCCGTCCGCTGCGATCACTGTGGTGAGTCGGTCACTGCCGAGACCGGCCTCGTTCTCTGGAGCATCGATGTCCCAGCCAGCCTCAGCGCAGCACCGATTCTGGTCGCCTGCGACCAGGACTGCGCTGATGCCCTCGCCGCCCGCTATCCGGAATCCCGGTTCGCCCTCCTGGCCCTCGATACCTATCTCGTGACCCTCGTCGAGGATTCCCTGAGCATCGACGCTGATGCCGTCCGCCAGCGCGATGCGCTCGCCTGGGCGATCGAACAGACCCGCGATGAGGTCGACCAGGCCCTCGAGTAGCCCTCACCGACTCGCGAGCCGTCGTACGACCAACACCGCGAGCGCAAGTCCAAAGCGCAGGCCGATACCCGCGTAGACCAGCCCGCGCAAGAGCCGACTCTGGTGCGGCGCGTAATGACGGCGATAGAACAGCGCCATCGCCCGGTAGAACTCCCAGAGCACGCGCGGATCGCGCCGCCCCCAGGATCCCCCTTTCACATGGACAGCCCGCGCGGCTGGCTCGTAGCGCACGCGCCAGCCACGCGCTTTGATCCGGTACGCCCAATCCAAGTCCTCGCCGTACATGAAGTACGCCTCGTCGAGCAGCCCCACCTCCTCGATCGCCTGCAGGCGCACCAGCATGCACGCACCGCTGACCGCATCGACCTCGAGCGGCTGATCGGGGTCGTAGCAGGTCAGGTTGTACCGGCCGAACCGCCGACTCCGGGGGAAAAGTGTCGCCAAGCCGGTCAACTTCCACAAGGCAGACTCAGGCGTCGGAAAACTCCGCCGACACGCCAGATCCAACCGCCCATCCGGCAGCACCAGCTTGGGCCCGACCACTGCCACCGTGGGCTCCCGGTCCAATACCGCAACCAGCCGAGCGATCGTCTCCGACTCGACGAAGCAATCCGAGTTCAAGAGCAGCACCGCATGTCCGCACCGCACTGGCTCGGGAAGCAACGCGAGAATGCGGCGCAGCGCCACGTTGTTTGCACGCGCAAACCCCAGATTCCGCCCGGTCTCCAGGACCAGAACCTGCGGAAACTGCCGGCGCACCATCTCCACCGAGTTGTCCTGCGAGTCATTGTCCACCACCAGGACACTCAGCGGGCGATCGAGGCAACTCGCCGACACGGCGGTCAGGCAGCGTTCCAACAGCCCTGCCGTGTTGTAGTTGACGATCACTACCCAGACACCGCGCGGCGCTGCGGCCGTCACCGCGACCGGCTGGATCGCCGCCTCACCACCCCTCGCGCCACGCCAGGTAGTGCTGCCCGACATTCCCCATCTCCACTCGCCACCCCGGCGGATTGCCCGGCGTGTACGTCAAGCACCGTCGCTCGAAACATTGAACCAGCACGTCTTGGACTACTCCACCCACCTTCACCGTTGCCCAATACGGCTCGGTAATCGGGAAACCAGTCGCGAAGAACGTCGGCTCGAACAGCTTCCCCTCGACCGGCCCGGTCTCGCCCCAGACCAGCCCCTGGCTCTGCAGAAACTCCCAGAAGACATCGGCCACCGTATGGTGTGTTTCCGGAACGAGCACCGCCGCGAAGACGCCACCAGGACCGTCGTCGCTCACCGTGCCATCGCGGTGCAGCCGCCAGCGAATCTCCGCTCCCACCGGGAGCGGCGGAGTATCGAGGAATGCACGAAACGTCGCATAGGTCGGCCCAGCGGGATCGTCGGCATCACCCGCCACCGGAAGAGCGGCCGGCTCCCGTTGCTCGAACAGCGCATCACCGACCTGGACCGCTCCCGTGATGAGTTCTCGCACCAGCAGCCCGTTCGTCACGTACCAACGGGTACCTCGATCGGCCGCCAGCTCCGTCACCTCCATCCGCGCCTTGTCCCAATACAGCACCGCCCGCCGGCCGCCCGGCGCATCCACGTACGGCTCGATCGCGACCCGCAGCGGTTGCGGCCCCCACGTCCAGCTCCGCGCTGCCGAGCCAGCCGCGACCGGCCGATCCTCTCGCTCCCAGGTTCGTTGCCAGGCAGCGAAAACGACTGGCTGGTAGGCTGCCGGTTCCCACGCTGCCCAGCCGATCCGCTCCAGTGTCTCCCGGCGACCAGTAGCCGGTTCCACGATCACCAGCACTGGGGGCTTCCCTGGCGAGTTCTGCACGAAGGCCAGTCGCTCACCCTCAGGACTGATCGCTACGAGAATCCCCGGATCGCTCGCCGCGATCGCGCGCTCCCCGGTCACCAGGTCGATCCGCGTCACCACAGTCGGAAAACTTCGGCTCACGTAGAGAAAGCGAGCCAGGGGGTCCAACCACACGTACGGAGAGGGCACTTGCCTCCCTGGATACCCTACCGGCACATCGACGATGCGGCGCGCCTCCCCGCTGACCAGATTGAGCAAGATCAAATCGTCGCCACCTCCGACCGCATCCACGAACCCCAACCACTGCCCGTCACCGGAGACTAAAAGCGGCATCCGGCACGTCTCGATCGGCCCGTTCCACAACACGCCGCTCGCGCCGCTCGCCGGATCGACCCAGCGGAGTCGCGCGTCGAGCGCCCCGGCATACACCAGCCGTGGCTGCTCGGCGACACCAGCTACCCCCACCCAGGTGATCTGCCCGATCGCTCGGTCGACGATCTCGACGCGACCGCTGGCGGCCTCGATCCAACCCAGCTCCATCACAGGGCACGGTCCATCGAGCGATTCATCGGTCGCTCGCTGGAACGCGAGCCATCGCCCATCCGCTGACCAGACGAGCGTCCTCGCCGCCACTGAAACGGAACGAACCACATTCCCCTCGCGGGTCGCGATGACGACCGATTCCCCATCGCGCCAGGCCAGCCACCGCCCATCGCCCGACCAACTGGCCTCGCTGCCCCGGCCCACGATCCGGGTCGTTGGCTCTGCTCCCGTCGTGACGATCCCGATCACCGGGGTACCGTCCTGGACACCGGCCAAGGCGAGCCGCCCACCCTCCGGCGACCACAGCACGCGAGACACAGCTAGATCGTTCGCCACCGGTTGTCGCTGCCGACCGTCCCCCGTCGCCAGCCACAACGTCCGATCGCGATCGAGCAGCGCGAGCGACCACCAGGCAGGTTCCGCCTCGCGAGCCGCAACCAAGCCCGACATCCCGGTGCCGATCGAGACGATCGCGAGCAGAATCGACCATGTCACCCGCATCCCGCACCCCTTCCCCGTGGCAGCCCCACTGCCGAAAACGAATACTAACCATAGCGTGCCCGCCACGTTTGCCGAACCGTCCTGCAGCGTTGCTCGCTCGCGCCGATCAGCCTGGCCACATCCTGGCGAGCGGGCATCTCGTCGCATTCCAGCCCGTGAGGCAATGACACGATCTTCCCCAGCGAACGCACAGTGCCGACTCCGCGCGATCTGATCGCTCTGGCCCACCAAACCTTCTGGTGCATCAGCTCCCTGTTATGGCGTGACAGTGCGACCCCCTGGCCTCCTCGCGCTACTGCACCGCGCCGAGATTTGCTGGCACGCCGCGTGTTCCTCGCGGTCCGACTCCTGCCCGTTCCGGAACCGGTCGGCTCGTCAGGGGAGAGCCTCATCGTCCTGCGCCTCACTCCATGGCGATTCGTGTCTTGACGCGCTCCGCCCCGGCTGTTACCCTCAGCGCGGCAAACGATGTTCGTCGTGGGGAGGGAGCGCTGTGCTCGTCCGCATGCCCGGTCGTGCCAGGTGATGTGATGCGCGGAAACCCAGTGCACTGCCATCGGTCCAGAGTCGAATCGCCTGGAAGGGAGAGCACAGCGTGACGAAGAAGCGCGTCAACAAGGTCGTCCTCGCCTATTCCGGTGGGCTGGACACCTCCGTCATCCTGAAATGGATCAAGGAAACCTACGGCTGCGAAGTGATCACCGTCACCGCTGATGTCGGCCAGGGTGAGGATCTCTCCGGTATCGAAGCCAAAGCGCTCGCCACCGGCGCCTCCAAAGCCTATGTCCTCGATCTCAAGGAGGAGTTCCTGACCCAATACGCCTTCCCTGTCCTCCGCTCTGGTGCTGTGTACGAGCGGAAGTATCTCCTCGGCACGAGCTTTGCCCGCCCGCTGATCGCCAAGTACCAGGTGGAGATCGCAAAGCGCGAGGGAGCCGATGCCGTCGCGCATGGTTGCACCGGCAAGGGAAATGACCAGGTCCGCTTCGAACTCACCTACAAGGCACTCGCCCCCGAACTCACCGTCATTGCACCCTGGCGCGAGTGGGATCTCTCCGGTCGCGAGGCCCTGCTCGAGTACGCTGCCTCTCGCGGTATCCCGGTCGCACAGTCCAAAGAGAACATCTACAGCCGCGACCAGAATCTCTGGCACCTGAGTCATGAGGGAGGCGAACTCGAAGACCCTTGGCAAGCCCCGAGCGAACGGGTCTATCAAATCACGGCGAGCCCGCAAGCGGCACCTGACCAGCCCGAAGAGATCGTCATCGGCTTCGAGCACGGTTATCCCGTCAGCTTGAACGGTGAGCGGCTGCCCCCGGTGACGCTCATGGAGCGCCTCAACGCGATCGGCGGACAACATGGTATCGGGCGCATCGACCTTGTCGAAAATCGCCTCGTCGGCATGAAGTCCCGCGGCGTCTATGAGCAGCCTGGGGCGACCATCCTCTCCGTCGCGCACAAAGAACTCGAGCATCTGACGCTCGACCGCGAGACGATGCACTTCAAAGACCAACTCGCTCTGAAATACGCCGAACTCGTCTACTACGGACTGTGGTACACACCGCTCCGCGAGGCCCTCGATGCCTTCGTCGATGTCACCCAGCGGACCGTCACCGGCGAGGTCCGACTCATGCTGTACAAGGGGAACTGCATTCCCACCGGTCGCCGCTCCCCCTACAGCCTCTATAGCATGGAATTGGCGACCTTCGGAGCTGACGCTATTTACGACCAGCGGGACGCCGAAGGTTTCATCAACCTCTTCGGTCTCCCGCTCAAGGTCGCTGCCCTCTTGGCCAAACAGCGGAGCACTTCGTCCTGACTGCTCGGGCAGATACGACGAATCGGGGGCGCGTCTCGCGCCCCCAGTTCGTTGACCGCCGTCATGTGTTAGCCGGACCTCATCGCCACGGATGAATCGTCGGCGAGTTGATGGCGATGATCATCCAAATGATCAACCCCACGACGTTGATGCCGACGAACGTCACGAATGCCAGAAATCCCCACCCATAGCGGAACTCGTACCCGAAGAGCGGCTGTCCCGCCGTCTCCACCCGCTCTGCGACCACCACTCGGCTGTTCTGTCCCTTCGCCACGCTCGTTCCCTCCCAGTCTCGGCCGCTGCGATCGCTCTCCCCCTATCCTACCACGTTCCCTGGCACTTTGCGAAACCATTCACGAAGAAAATAAAATATCGTTCTTGACCAACCCGACGCGCCTCACCACTTGTTCTGCAATCGAACACGCTCGACGATGATCCGTGCTCATCCCGCACGCCTGTCGCACCGTGCTCCGGTTTCTTCCGCTTCCCCCTCGCCGACCGTGCGTCACTCTCGTCGCACCAGCGCCGCTCACCGTTCGGTTGCCTCGCTCCCGGGAAGCCTCGCCACATATTCGCCTCGCTCTTCTGCCAGTTCCACCAGCCCATCCCGGGCCAATCCTTCCAGCACCCCGCGCAACCAGTCGCGCGCTTGGCAACCGTAATCCGCCCGGACCAGCCTTCCCAACTCGTCCAACGGCACGCCTCTCGGATGCTGCCGCAGCACCGCCACGATCCGCCCGCGGTAATAGCGCCGCGAGCCCTCGAAGCGCCCACCCCTGCGCCGACTTTCTCCCTCCGTCCCCACCGAGCGACACAGCCCGCACAACGGGCAGATCTCACACCGCGGTCGCCGCGCCGAGCAGATGCGCGCACCCAGTTCCATCAGGGCCTGGTTCCACTCGTAGGCTCGATCCAGTGGCAAGACCCGCTCGGCCAGCTCGTCCAGTTCGCGCCGACCCGGTCGCGCCTCCGGCCCGAGGAAGACACGCCTCAAAACCCGGGCGATGTTCGTGTCCCAGAACGCCACACGCTCCCCGAAGGCGAAGCACGCCACCGCACCCGCCGTATAGCGTCCGACACCCGGCAGCCGCTCCAAGAGCCGCCGCTCGCCCGGGAAGCGCCCACCCCACCGCTCCACGATTTCCCGCGCTGCTCGCCACAGATAGACGGCTCGCCGGTTGTAGCCCAACCCACCCCAGACCGCGATCACCTCCGCCAGCGCTGCCGAGGCCAGCGCCTCCACCGTCGGGAACCGAGCGAGGAACACCTCATAGTACGGAATCACGCGCTCCACTTGGGTCTGCTGGAGCATCACCTCGCTGACCAGGATCCGGTACGGATCGCGCGTCCGGCGCCAGGGAAGATCGCGCGCTTCCCGCCGATACCAGTCCACGAGCCGTCGCTGCACTGCCCGGATCTGCTCCTCCGGGCTCTGCCCCAACCTCTCCGCCACCTGACCTGCAGCGCTCCCTTCCCGCCTCATCGACAATCGTTCACTCGTGGTACGCTCGCCAGCCCACGAGGCCGCACCATCGAGCATACCTACCTCCGACAGACCGGAATCCATCTGTTCCGCCACCGCGACCAGTATTCGTGCTCGGAACACGTGCCACGCTCCCGCTCCGCGCCGCTACTGCTCTTCGTTCTCCTGAAAACGGAATCTCTCCCTCTCCAGCGTGGTGGGCCATCGTCGGTCGTTCGAGCATGCAGCCGACGAAAACACGGAAGCGGCCCAGCTGGGCCGCTTCCGTGCCTCCTCCTCACGCGCGAGGCGCTTCCTTTCCTCCTCCGCTCTGGTGTACGGCAACATCCCCTTCATCGGATTCTTCCCGGAGGGACCTTTCGACACGCTCGCGCAACTGCTCGTACCAACCTGGTTGGGTCACGTCGTACCACTCCACCTGCTTCATCCGCCGCAACCAGGTCAGCTGATGCCGCGCATACCGGTGCGTATCGTACTTGATCCGCTGGATCGCTTCCTCCAAGCTCAGCTGCCCGGTAAGAAACGCGACGATCTGCCGATAACCGAGCGCCGTCATCGCGGGTGCGTCCGGCGGCACTCCCTGCTCCAGCAAGCGCTGCACCTCTTCCACCAGGCCGCGCGCGACCTGCCGATCCACTCGCTCGTCGATCCGGCGGTACAGTTCGTCGCGCGGCATCGTCAGGCCGAGCCACAGCACACGCCAGGGCGGTGCTTCTCGGCCTTCCAGTTCGGTCATCCGTCTCCCGGTCGTCAGGAAGATCTCGAGTGCGCGGATAACTCGACGGACGTTCTCTGGGGGAATGCGGGCTGCCGCGACCGGATCCACTGTCTGGAGCTCCCGATGCAACGCCTCCGGCCCCTCCCGGCGGGCACGCAACTCCAGCTGGGCGCGCAACTCCGGATTGGGTGGAGCAGGTGGAATGCGCCACCCCTCCAGCAGTGCACGCAGATACAGCGGTGTCCCGCCGGCCACGATCGGCAGCCGACCACGCG
Source organism: Thermomicrobium roseum DSM 5159 (assembly GCF_000021685.1). Classification (GTDB taxonomy): domain Bacteria; phylum Chloroflexota; class Chloroflexia; order Thermomicrobiales; family Thermomicrobiaceae; genus Thermomicrobium; species Thermomicrobium roseum. The sequence goes on from NC_011961.1 coordinate 850,392, forward strand.
CATGGATCTCCTCGATCGCCCGCTGGGCATCACGTTGGAACAGAGCCAGCGAGTAGTCGTCGCGCGGATCGAGAATGTCGATGAGATGATGGGGAACCCCCCGGCGTTCCTCCAGCGTCGGCTTGTCCGTACCGATATCCATGCCGCGGTAGAGATACCGTGAATCGGCTGAGACGACTTCCCCCCCGAATGTCAATGCCAACTCGATCGCGGTCGCTGTCTTCCCGACCGAGGTCGGACCCACGAGCGCGACCACCGGTTTGCGCTTGTTCATCTGCCTCGACTCCTGGTAGACTCTCGGCCGGTCGCGCGACCCGTTACGTCCAGCGCTGGCAGGAGGCTCACCCGCGTGCTCCGCGTGATGGTACAAGCCCTGAAGATCACGGTCGTCCTCGTTCTCGCCGCTGTCATCGTCGTATCGGCTCAGCGTGCGCTCGATGCCCAACTCCGCGGAACTGCCGCAGCCGCTGGACAACCGGTCATCTTCGACGTCCGGCCCCAGGAGTCGATCGATTCGATCGCCGAGCGTCTCCACGAGGCCGGTCTGATTCGCTCCCCGACCTACTTCAAGCTTCGTGTCCGCTTGACCAACGCCGATACGCGCATCCGCGCCGGCCGCTTTACGTTATATACCGGAATGTCCGTCAACCAGATCATCCAGACGCTCACCACCGCGCCCGGCGTCCAGGTCGTGCGTGTCCGCTTCTTGGAAGGATGGCGGGCCGAGCAGTATGCCGACGAGCTGGTCCGCGTCGGGATCCTCTCCGACCCGAATCGATTCCTCGACGCTCTCCGCGCTTCTCGCTGGCAGACGCGTTTCCCCTTCCTGGCCGATGTCCCACCCAATGGCACCGTCGAAGGATACTTGTTCCCTGACACCTACGAGTTCCGCATCGACGCCACGCCCGACGAGATCGTGCAGACGCTGCTCGAAAACTTCGATCGTCGTGTTCCAGCAGAGGATCGCGCTCGTGCGCAGGCACTCGGCCGCACCTTCTACCAGGTCCTCATCATCGCCTCCATCGTCGAGCGCGAGGCGCGCATCGCCGAGGAACGCCCGGTCATCGCGTCCGTCTTCTATAACCGTCTGCGCGAGAACATGCCGCTGCAAGCTGATCCGACAGTGCAATATGCCCTCGGCAGCCCGGAAGACTGGTGGCCTTCCCTCGAAAACATCCCCGACCTGGGCGCTGTGAATAGTCCTTACAACACCTATCGCAATGCTGGTTTGCCTCCCAGTCCGATCTGCAATCCGGGACGAGCTGCCATCGAAGCTGCTCTCTCCCCCGCGCAGACCGATTACCTCTACTTCGTCACCCGCGGTGACGGCAGTGGCGCCCACGTCTTCGCTCGAACCTACGAGGAGCATGTCCGGAACATTCGGGAGCAGCACGGCAGATGACCCTCCGTGTCGGCCTGATCGGTTTCCCTGTCGAACATAGCCTCTCGCCGGTCTTCCAGCAGGTCGCCCTCGACGCTCTCGGCATCCCCGCACGCTACGAGCTCTGGCCGACTCCACCAGCCGAACTCCAGCAGCGCATCGCCGGTCTACGCGCACCCGGTACCGTGGGGGCGAACGTCACCGTCCCGCACAAAGAGGCGGTCGCGCAGCTGGTGGACGAACTCGCTCCGCGCGCTCGGCGTGTCGGTGCGGTCAACACAGTCATCGTGCGCGGGCAGAGGCTCCTCGGCGACAATACCGATGTTCCCGGTTTTCTCTTCCCGCTCCGAGAGCGGGGGCTTCCGCTCGCTGATCTCCGCGTGACCCTGCTCGGCGCCGGTGGTGCCGCCCGAGCAGTCATCGTCGCCCTGCTCGATCAGGGTTGCCGCCACCTCACCATCGCCAACCGCACGCCCGAGCGCGCCCGGCAGCTCGTAGCCGAGTTCGGAATCGGTCATGCGCTCACGCTTGGTCCGGAACTCCTCACCGTTCTCGGCGAAACCGATCTCCTGGTCAACGCCACCAGTCTCGGCTGGGACGGCCGCGCGAGTCCCATCCCGCTGGACTGGCTCGGGCAGCTGCCACCCCATGCATTCGTCTACGATCTCACTTACCGTGAGACACCGCTCCTCGCCACGGCACGTCAGTTGGGACGCACCGCACTCGATGGGCTCGAGATGCTCGTCGCGCAGGGAGCCGAGTCGTTCCGCCTCTGGTTCGAGCGTGAACCTCCGTTCGATCTCATGTTGCGCGCTGCCCAGGAGGCGCGTGCCCAGCGGTTCGGGACCATCGGGTGAGCCCCACGAGCGGTTCCTCGTGTTATCGTCCGTCCGGGGCGAGTCGCTTCAGCCTGCCCGCGGGAGTCGTGATGGAAGTCGCCATCGTCTTTCTGCCGATCGCCGCACTCACCGGTTTCGCGCTCGGTGCCCTCGTCGAGCTCACCGCGCTCCGCTTGCCGAGCGGTCAACCGCTGCTCGCCCGGCCAGCATGCCCAGTCTGCCAGGCTCCGCTGCCCCGCTGGAGCTGGCTGATCCCGCGCCGCTGTGCCTTCTGCCGGAACTTCCCGCGCCACCAGCTTCTCTCGCAAACAGCCATCGCGGTCCTACTGGCTGCAGCCTGGTGGCGTTTTCTCGCCGACCCCCTTCAGGCTTTTCGGGTCTCCCTCTCCATCCTCTTCCTGGCCCTCATCGCCCGCATCGACTGGGCACATCACCTGATCTATCTCGTGACGATCATCCCGGCTCTGCTCCTGGGCTTGCTCCTGACTCTGCTCGCCTCTCCCGCCGCCTTTCTCGCCGCGCTTGTCGGTTCGCTGGCCGGCGCACTCCTCTTCGCTCTCTTCTACGGTCTCGGTTGGCTCCTCTATCGCCGCCCTGCCCTCGGCAGTGGCGACGTGTTGCTCGCCGCCTCCATCGGCGCGCTGACTGGTTGGCAGCATCTCCTGCACGCACTCGCCCTCGGCATGACTGCCGCTGCGCTCGCTGCGGTCTGGCTCCTCGCTCGCCGGCGCGCGAGCCGCTACAGCTATCTTCCCTACGGCTCCTACCTCGCCGGCGGCACTATCCTCGCCCTGCTCCTCTGGGGACCTGCCTGAATGACGTTTCCCCACATCCGACGACCGCAGCGGAAGGCGACTCCACCCGCCTCCGGCCGACCAGCAGTCGGCAAGCCCTCGAGCTCTCGCACCCCGCAGACGAGCACACCCCGCGCACCGAACTGCGTCCATCGTCTACCCGAGCCCAGGGCTGGGGAAAACGAGCGCGCTAGTGAGCCGTCGTGTCCCCCTGCTCAGGCCCCCATCGGCAGACTCAGCTGCGCGCCAGCCTGCTCCGGCCGGACCAGGGTCCCTCCTGAGCGGATGGTCCGCGCGGCACCGACCGACTGCAACTCTCGTTATCGTTTGCGGTGACCGTCGCGCGGATGATAGCTGAGGACGAGCAGGTCGTTTCCGTTCTCAGTTCGTGTCTCTAACCAGACGCGGCGTCCCCACAGCCGGTAAACGTGCTCCAGCGTCTTTTCCGCCCATGCCAGATCGAGCTTTCGCCCGTCCCACACGTGCCGCAGGTACAGTTCGCGGTTTCCGTGGTAATCGCCGTCCTCTACCAGGATGACCGGAATCTGGTTCCCACCCAGCTCGCTCGCCAGCCGATCCCGCACCGCCTCCCAGTCCTTGTCGACCACCACGAGCTCCTCACCCCGCCGCTCGTAGAGATACAAGTCCAGCCGTTCGACTAACTCCTCAGTCAAGTAGTTCCGGACCAGTGAGACATCGTTTTCCATTTCCCGAACCATGAAGAGGTACTCGGTTCCGTAGCGTCGTTCGATGTCGCGCAAAATCTCGTACCCCAACGCGTACGGGTTGAGCCGTCTCGCTGTCGGCTGCAAGACGCCAGCATGGAGGCGTGCGAACTCGAGATACTCGTCCGGCGTCAACTCGAGTTCGCGCACGATGCGCGCATGCCAAAAAGTCGCCCACCCCTCGTTCACGACCTTGGTTTGGATCTGGGGCAGAAAATAAAGCATCTCCGCCCGGACGATCGCCACCACGTCCCGTTCCCAGTCCTCCAGGACCGGCGAGTACTCGTGGATGAAGAGCAAGAGATCCCGCACCGGTTCAGCCGGGAGCCGGGTTTCGCGCTGCCGCGTCTCGCGCTCGTCCGCCGCATCGTCGGTCAGCTCACCCAATCGCCAAAGATCCTCGTACGGCGACCTCGATCGCCGTTCCCGCTCCGCCACGCGCCGAACGGGAATCTCCGTCAGACTCGGATCGACGTGCTCCTGGATCGCCAGCACCGCGTCCAGCAACTGTTCGACCGCCTCCTTGCCGTGGGCGAACTCGTACCGCTCGATCCGCTCAGCGTGCACCGTCGCGATCTCGACCATATCCCGTCGTGTTCGAACGAAGTACGCATTGTTGGCGAAGAAGTCGGCATGCGCCATGACATGTGCAGCCACGAGCGTGTTTTGCAGGAGCGTGTTGGTCTCCAAAAGGAAGGCCTGACAGGGGTGGCTATTGATCACCAACTCGTAGATCTTGCTCAAGCCGTAGTCGTACAGCGTCTTTTGGACTTGATACGCCTTCCCATGTGTCCAATGCGAGAAGCGTCCTGGCAGCCCGTATGCTCCGATCTCGTACATCACGGTTGCCGGCACGACCTCGAAGTGCACCGGCAGCGGGCGTAACCCCATGCGCTCCCCGATTTCCCAGATCGCTCCGATCCGGCGCTCCAGTTCGCGAAGTTCGCTCGGTGCCAACTCACGCACGCGCCACCTCCTGCCCCACCTCGGGACCGAAAAAGCGCCGCAGCGCCTGGTACACGTCCGCCTTCTCGGTGATCGTGACCGTCACCAGTTTGGGACTACCGATCCGCTGCAACGTATGCATCAGCGTGCTCTGGTAGGTGTATCGCCCCTGTCGGATCTCGCCGTATCCGAAGAGGTTCGCGCAGCGCAGGAGCTCCTCAGCCAGTTCGCGGCAACGCTCGTTGTCGGACGGCCAGTTGTCTCCATCCGAGAAATGGAACGGATAAATGTTCCAACTGTCCGGCGGGTACGACTCGCGGATGAGCTGCAAGGCGAGCTCGTACGCGGTGCTCGCCCGCGTCCCACCACTCTCGCCCCGCGAGAAGAACTCCTCCTCGCTGACCTCCCGAGCCTCCGCATGATGGGCGATGAACCGGATCTCGACTCGGTCGTACTTCGTTCGCAAGAAACGCACCATCCAGTAGTAGAACGCGCGCGAGACATACTTCTCGAACGTTCCCATCGAGCCGGAGACATCCATCATGGCGATAACGACCGCGTTCGACTCTCGCTTGACGTCCCGCTCCCACGTCTTGAACCGTAGGTCCTCGTTCGCGAAGTCTCCGATGCGCGCACGGCCACGCCATGCATTCCGCCGCAAGTTCTCCCGCAGCGTCCGCCGCTTGTCCAGGTTGGCGAACGGACCATGCCGGCGGATCTCGGTGAAGCGAACCGCCTCCGACTCGAGTTCCCGCAGCCGTTTTTCCTCCAGGTTGGGCAATTCGAGATCTTCGAAGATGAGTTCGCTCAGCTCCTCGATCGTCAGTTCCGCTTCGTAGTAGTCGATTCCCGGCTGGTCACCCGCTTGCGGACCGTCTCCCGACCGCTGGCCACCCCCTACCCGGCCCACCACGTCCCCGACGTGCGTCCCACCGCTGCCCTGCCCGACTTGCCGGCCGCTGTCCGGGTCGAAGCGGAACCGGTACTCCTCGAGCACCCGGATCGGTACCCGGACCACCCGCTTGCCGTCCGAGGTGATGAGCGACTGCTCGCTGACGATGTCCGCGAGATTCCGCTTGATCGCTTCCTTCACCTTTTCCATGTGTCGCGCTTGGTCGATCGCACCCTTGCGGTGCAACGACCAATCATCGCGCCGGATCGCCAGCGTGAACATGATCGCCACCTCCAGATGCTCGCCTCAGCGGCTCAAGAGTGCACCGACGTACTTCAAGAGCTCGTTCGCGCAGACCGGACAGTAGCCGTGATGCTGAACCAGCCGATCGACCACCTCGTTCATCCGTCGCAACTGATCCGGGTCCGGTGTCTTGGTCGAGGTGGTGATCTTGACGACGTCGCGCAAGTCCGCGAACAGCTTGCGCTCGATCGCTTCCCGCAAACGGTCGTGCGACGTGTAATCGAACGGTTGACCACGCCGCGCCATCGCCGACATCTTGATGAGCAGTTCCTCCCGGAACTGCCGCTTCTGGCTCTCCGGGATCCCGATCTGCTCCTCGATCGAGCGCATCAGCCGTTCGTCTGGCTCGAGTTCCTCCTCGGTGATCGGGTCGATCACCTTCGTCCGGTTGACGTAGGCTTCCACGTTGTCGAGATAGTTGTTGAAGAGCGTCCGCGCTTGCTCCTCGAACGAATAGACGAAGGCCCGCTGCACCTCGCGCTTGGCCCACTCGTCGTACTCCTTGCGCGCCTCCGCGATCAGATTCAGGAGACGCTCGCGCTCCTTCGGAGTGATGCTGGTATGTTGCTCGAGACCGTCACGGAGGCTCCGCAAGACATCGATCGCGTTGATGCAGCGGGTCCCCTCCCGCACGATCGCCGCCGAGATCCGGTTGATCACATAGCGCGGCGAAACCCCGTCCATCCCCTCGCGCGTTGCTTCCTCTTGCAACTCTTTCACGTCTTGAGGCGTGTATCCCTCGACCACTTGCCCGTCGTAGAGCTTGAGCTTCTTCATCAGCGTCATGCCCGCCTTCCGGCTCTCCTCCAGGCGCGAGAGCACGGCGAACGTCGCGGCCGCTTCCAGGGTTCCCGGTGCGATGTGCACGTCGCGGATTCCGCTCTGCTTCAAAAGTTTCTGGTAGATCTTCACCTCGTCGGACACACGCAAGTTGTACGGTACTTTGACGAGGATGATCCGGTCTTGCAGTGCTTCGCTCCGCTTGTTCCCCACGAATGCGTTGTATTCGTGCTCATTGGTGTGGCTGATCACCACCTCGTCGGCATAGATCATCGGGAATCGACCGGTCTTGATGCTCTGCTCCTGCGTCAACGTCAGCAGCACGTAGAGAAAACGCTCGTCGACCTTGAGCATCTCGATGAATTCCACCAGCCCCCGATTCGCGATGTTGAGTTCCCCATCGAACCGGTAGGCTCGGGGATCCGACTCCGCCCCCACCTCACCGATCGTCGAGAGGTCGATGCTTCCCACCAACTCCGCGATGTCCTGGCTCTTCGGATCCGACGGCGTAAACGTCCCGATCCCGACGCGATGCTTCTCGGAAAACACGATGCGCACCACCGGAACGTCCTCATGACGCCCGCTGAACAGCTGCCCCGGTCGACTCCAGGGATGCTGCTCATCACGCGGCGCCTCCTCCAGGTAATACCGGCACCACGGGCACAGTTCCCCCTCGATGTAGATCCCGTGCTCGCGGAAAAGTTCGTCGCGCAGTGGCTCCGGTATCAGGTGCAGCGGCTCCTCGTGCATCGGGCAGCCCTTGATCGCGTAGACCGCTCCCCGATCCGTCCGGGTGTACTGCTCCAAGCCCCGCTTGAGCTTGGCCACGATCGTCGATTTCCCCCCACCCACCGGTCCCATGAGCAGGAGAATCCGCTTGCGAACCTCCAGCCGCTGCGCCGCTGACCGAAAGTACTCGACGATCTGCTCCAACGGTTTTTCCAGCCCGAAGATCTCGTCCGCAAAGAACCGGTAGCGGACGCGTCCGTCCGGCAGTTGCTCCACCCCCGCATCCATGATCATGTTGTAGATCCGGGCATGCGCCAGCTGGGCGATCTGTGGATTCGCCAGCACGAGCTCGAAGTAGTCAGCGAACGTACCTTCCCAATGGAGTCGGGCTTCCTCTGCCCGGAAGGCTTCCAAGCGCTCCAAGAGATCCATGATCGCTCTCCGCTCCTTTCCCGCGTCGATCGCTGGTCCCGTCAGGTTCTGCATCGTCTGCGCAACACCCCCTTCCGACCGACAGGTCTGGCCCAGGTTCACGCCTGCTGGCACTGCCGCACTTCGCCTCTGCCTTGGGAAAGGTGAACAGGCATTGCCCGCAGGAGGAAACCGGGCAATGGTCGAGCGATCATCGCTCGACAAAAACGTTCGACAGCCGACCCCCACGGCCCATGGCCGTCGTAGAAGGACTCGGGATCGGCTGTCGAACGTGCGAGACCTCTGCACTATTGTAAACGTCCGGCGACCCTCCGTGGTTTCGTCGACTCTCGTCACCTCGCGCTCAGTGCATTTCGGCCCCCACTCCCCCGTACGTGAGTACCAGCGATGGTCGAGCCACCGCCCCGAGGAGCGCAGCGAGTCCACCGGAACCAGTCCAACCGGTGACTGGACTCCTTTTGAGCAGCGCGCATTCGGGCAAGCCTTTCCCCGGCACGAGGTCGGTCGCGGTCGCGCCTCTCAGTTCTTCCCCCTGCATCGAACACAGCGGCGATCAGCTGGACGACCACCACGCCCGAGCGTCCGCAGCGAGCAGCGATGGGCAGCCTCACCAGCATCTCGGCGCTGGTGCTTTGCCAGTCTTTTCTCCCCGAGCACGGTCGCCGTACGCCTGCCCCGATCACTCCGGCGAACAGCCAGGGCGCAGCCACGATCTGCTCAGGGCATGCCGCGTGCAGACCCGCACGACGCGAGCGACCCGGCAGCCACCCTGCAACCAGCCGGCCAGCTTTCGGCGACGACCGGTGCTTGGGAACGTGTCGCTGGAGTGCTACGATCTCAACGTCGTCGCTCGTCGCGATCGCTCGGAAGGATGGCACCAAAATGGATCTCGACTGGGAACTCCTGCGGAGGCTCTGCGAGGCACCTGGTATCCCCGGACACGAGGAGCGGATCGCGGGGGTCGTGCGGGCTGCTCTCCAGCCGCTCGTCGATGAGTTCCACGTCGATGCCATGGGCAATCTCATCGGCAGGCGCCGCGGCCGCAGCGATCGCCGCGTCATGCTCGCTGCCCACATGGACGAAATCGGCTTCCTCGTTCGTCACATCGACGAGCAAGGCTTTCTTCGTCTCCAATCGGTTGGCGGCTTCGATGCCCGCGTCCTGGTCGCCCAGCGCGTCCACGTGTGGCCCCGCACCGGTGATCCGCTCCTCGGCGCGCTCCAGCTCGCGACGAAGCCGATCCATCTGCTCGCTCAGGAAGAGCGCAAAGCGCCGACGATGGAGGACCTGTACGTCGATCTCGGATTACCCGCTGACGAGGTACGCGCTCGCGTCGAGATCGGCGACATGGTCACCCTGGGCCGCGACTTCGCTCGCCTCGGACCGACGGTGCTCAGCAAGGCCCTCGACGATCGTGTCGGGCTGTTCGTGATGCTGGAATCTCTCCGTCATCTCGAACACCACGAGGCGGATATCGTCGCGGTCGCCACTGTCCAGGAGGAAGTTGGCCTACGCGGCGCTCAGACCGCAGCGTTCGGGCTCGAACCCCACGTCGGGATCGCGCTGGATGTCACCATCGCCGGTGACGTTCCGGGCATCGACCCCAAGGATCGTGTCACCTCTCTCGGAGCAGGTGTCGCTCTCAAGGTTTTCGATACGTCCCATCTCCCCAGCCGGCCGCTTCTCCAGCACCTGCGCGAGATCGCCGAGCGGGAGGGTATCCGCTACCAGCTCGAAGTCCTCCCGCGTGGGGGTACCGATGCTGGCGCTCTCCAGCGCGCCCGAGCCGGTATTCCGGTCGTCACGCTTTCCATTCCCACCCGTCACGTGCACACGGTCAACGAAATGGCGCACATCGAGGACATCGCTGCAGCCGTTCAGCTGCTCACGCGCTACCTCGCCGAAGCGCACGAGCGTTCCTATCACCCCTACGCATGGTGAGACCGCACCGCATCGCTCGGGATGGGTCGATGCAGCGACTACTGGTCTTCGTGTTCGTCTTTAGTCTTCTACAAAGCAGCGGGCTCGCGACGCTCGCCAGCGCAGGCGAGCCCGCGTTCCATATCGCATCGTTCGTCATCGAGCCGACTGCTCCGCGCGCTGGCGATACCGTCACCGTGCACCTCACCGTCGTCGATCCTCGAGATCAACCGGTGACCGGCCTCACAGGGCATACTCAGGTCCGACCGGTGATGAACACGGTCGACGAGGACACCGTCGCCGAAGTGGCTGGCCTTGCGGAAACTGGGCCCGGCGAATACGTCGTGACTGTCCCGCTCAACACCCCCGGTGAATGGCGGATCGTGGTCACTCTGACCGACGCGGTGCGGACACTCGAGCAGGCGACCACGATCGTGGTCGCACCGCGACTCGATCCCCCACCCCCCAGTCAGGCCCCCCTGGTGTTCCGCGGCAGTTCCTGGGTCACCGCACTGCGCGTCGATCCTGCCACCGGAAGTATCGTGCGTCTCCTCGGCGATTCTGCAGTGACCACCGCCGAGACCACCCTGCTGATCCGACGGGCCACGTCACCCCTCGGTCCGATCAGTCGTCTGTTCGGCGGCCAATGGCAACTGGAACTCACCTTCACCGATGCCCGAACCGGGCACGATCTGCGTGTCCCGCTCGGACCGATCCGCGCTTCTCTGCAACCCGGATCGTCCTCCACTCCAGCGATCGTCGTCGCCACCGCTGGACTCCCCACGCAGCCAGTCGTGATCGTGTACCGTGCCTGGCGTCTCGGTGAGGGTTGGCAGTCGGAACTCGTGCTCGTCGACACCCGCTCTGGCGATCTCGTCGCCACGACGATCCTGCCGGGAGCACTGCGCGGGACACAGCTCCTCCCGCGCGTGGCAGCCACACCAGAGGGAACGATCGTCGTGCTCGAGCGTGCTCTCTCCCTCCAGGCGACCGGCGAGGCCCGTGTCACCACCCTGGCGACCACCGCTCTGGCCATCCAGGCCACCCGGCGCTGGTCATTCTCGACGACCGGCTCGCCCGACGCTGATTGCTTGGCCAACCCCGCACTCGATGGCGGAGTGCTTGGCCGGGTCAGCCCGCGCTGGTTCGCCTGGTGCCGAGATCTCTCCGGAACCTGGCTGGGACTCTGGGACCTTCCTTCAGGAATGCTGCTGGCGCGCCTTCCACTCGATCCGACTGCGACCGTGCTGCTTCCCTCTCCCGACGGGAGCGAACTCTTCCTCGTCGAGACCAGACAGCGACGCCTCCTGGCTCTCGACGCGGAGGTCGGTCGCGTTCGGGAGTCCACACGCTCCCCGCGCGACACGTCCACGCGCTCTCTGCGGGACGAGTTCGCCCGATTTCTGGCACCGTCCGCTCGTGCTGCCTCCTCCTCCGAGCTGCGCGCCGCGCTCTCACCGGACGGCCGCCTGCTCTACGCAGTGTTCCCAACGATCACCGACGCTGGGGACGGTCTCTGGGTCTTCGCAACCGCGACGCTCCAGCCGGTCGATCGGCTGCTGCTCGGCTGGCTGGTCCATGGGGTGGTCGTCGCACCGGACGGTACGCTCGTCGCTGTGACCGATGGTCCCACCGGCGACCGCCTCGTCGTTCTCGACAACGACCAGCCACGGCTCATCGTGACCGTACCCGAGCGCATTACGGAACAGTTGAAGTGAAGCGAGAGGAGCATACGATGGCGAACCTGAGCAAGCGTGAACGTGTCGAAGCTGCCCTACAGGGCGAACTCGTCGATCGCCCACCAGTTTGTTTCTGGCACCACTTCCGTCCCGAGGGTTCGGGATATCGTCTTGCCGAGCTCACCTATGACTTTTTCATCCGCCGCTTCGATCTCGACATCGCAAAACTGATGCCGGATCTGCGCTATCCGTTCCCGCGCCGGACGATTACCACGCCGGACGATTGGTACCTCGTCGACGCGATCGACTTCCGCACGAGTCGCTACGCCCGCGAATGGGTTCGGGCCGTTCGTCGCCTCCGCGAACTGGCTGGCCCCGAGGTTCCCATCGTCGTTACGGTTTTCAGCCCGCTGACTCAAGTCCTCTACTTTGTGGCCGACCATCAGCTGTTTTTGCAGCACGCTGTCGAGCGACCAGCCCTCTTGCACCAGGTTCTGGCCATCATCGCCGAGAACGTGCGGCAGCAGATCGAGCTCGTCCTGGCAGCCGGAGCTGATGGCATTTTCTTCGCGCTGCAAGGCTGCTCAGCGACCGTCATGCCGGTCGAGCGCTATCGCGAGTTCGGTCGACCCTATGATCTCCTCGCTCTGAGCGGTGCCGCGGACGCCTGGCTGAATATCCTTCACGTGCATGGCGAACGCGATCTCTACTTCGACGAGGTCCTCGACTATCCGGTTCGAGTCCTCAGCTGGAGCGACCGCCGTGCTGGACCATCGCTCGCCCAGGCGAGCCAGCGCACCACCAGGTGCCTCATGGGCGGCTGGGACGAGTTCGGGCCACTCGCTCGCGGCCCTGAGGAAGGCATCCGCGACGAAGCACTCGATGCACTCCGACAGACCAACGGTCGGCGGCTCATCCTCGCCAATGGCTGCTCGGTTCCCGACGATACCGACGAGCGCTGGCTCGCCGCTGCCCGTCGCATCGTCGACGAGCTCGCTTCCTGATCCCGGTTCATCTCGCCCACCAGCGGAGCGAGAGCCCAGCCACGCCCACGCTCGGCACAGGAGGTATCCGCGCACCGGACTGCGCCGACATCGTCCGGATCGGTGCTGGGATCGGGTCAACCGCACCGCTGAGCGTGGGCTCGCGGTGCGCCGCTGGTCTTCATGCGGCACGTCCTCCGGCTGCCTCGCGAACGCCTCGCGGACAGGAGAAGGGAACCAAGCGTCCTAGGCTCCCGGCAGGACCGTGAGCGGCACGCGCTGAGCCAGCGTCCCGTTCAAGAGAACACTCACCGAGTACTCGACCGGCTCGCCGCCGCTTTCGGCCGGGAGATCGAACGGGAGCGAGACCCAGTTCGCCGGCAAGGTCAGGCCGCTCACCGTTTGCCGGTTCCATTCCTGACCCGCCCGTTCCCACACGACCTCGAGGACGTCGCTCGGTTGCAGGTCACGCACCAGGACCGCGACGTAGAGCCGAGCCGGACCGCGCACCTGCGTGACGCGCGCTCCCACCGGCACACCGGTACCCGGCTCCACAGCCCGAACGATCCGCAGGTCCTCCACCACCGCGTTGCCCACCACGGGAGCCTCCGGTGTCGGCGTCACTCCAGCGATCAGGAAGCTCCCCTCGGCGATCGGTTGCTGACCGGCGAACACCTGAACGCTGTACAGTCCGGGCGGCAATGGTTCCGCTCGTTGCAGCGTGAAGCTCCGCACGAAGGCCGTGCGCAACTCGTCGGGTCCCAGTTCGGTCAGGACGCTGCCGTTGACTGACCACCGGCTCCAAAGCTCTTCTTGAAGATCCGGCGGCACATCGGTCAGGATCGCCACGACTCGTGTCGTCCCGAGCGGAAATTCGCTCATTGCCTGGATCGTACCGCTACCCGAGAAATCGGTCGCGAAAACGAGGCCCGTCTGATCGCTCGCTGACCCACGCCCGCTCCCCACGGTGAAGACGACCGAATCGACGAAGCGGTCGTCCAAGAACAAGCGAACGCTGTACTCGCCGCTCGGCAGTGGTGTCGCCGACTGGAACCCGAGCGCGATCCAGCGAGCGCCCCCGATCGATTCGCGAATCTCGCGCTCCGAACGCCCGATCTCGGTTGCGCCGCGGAGCCATACCGCGGTCAGGCGTGCTCCAGCCGGCATGTCGCTGGCCCGCACGACTAGATAGAGCTGTTTCGCGTTCACCGGGAATGCGCTGCGCTGGTCCTTCGGCGCCTCGTCGTTCCCGACTTCCATGGCCAGCACCAGCTGCCCGATGATCGGATCGAGGGGTCGAGCCTCGGTATTGGTATCCGGCGTCAGGACGCTCGCCGCAGCCGGTGTCGGTGTCGGCAATGGCCGCTGGCTCTGCACCACCGGAGCAGTGCATGCGCCCAGGAGGACCATCGCCAAGAGCAGTACCGGAAGTGCTTTGTCCATCAGCGACCCGCTCCCCTACCGCCCGGTCGCCGGTAGCGACCGAACGCCGCCTGATATTCCTCCGCTGCTTCCTGCGCCGTCAGGTGCACGTAGATCCGCGTCGTCACCGGAGAAGCATGGCCGAGAATCGTCTGGACGGTCGATTCTCTCACCCGTCTCCGTACGAGCTCGGTCGCCAGTCCGTGTCGGAAGGAATGAGGAGTCACTGCGAACTCCACGCCGGCCTCCTCGCTGAGCCGACTCACCAGCGCCTGCACCGTCCGCGGGGCGATCGCCTTCCCCGGTTGACCCGGGCGATCTCGCCCACTGAACGCCGGAAACGCATTCACCCCCCGTCCGCTGTCACCGCGCGCCCGCCAGTACGCTGCCAGCGCCTCGGCGGTCTCGCTGTCGAAGTGTACGGTACGGCTCTTGCCACCCTTGGCCCGGTAGATCCGCGCTGTGCCGGTTTCCAGGTCGATGTCTTGACGGCGCAACGCACAAAGTTCCGAGACCCGTACCCCCGTGCGGAAAAGGAACAAGATCAATGCCCTCACCTTGAGTCGGCGGAGCTCCTTGATCGGATCGCTCTCCGGAGCCAGCCGGCGGACATGGTCGACGATCCGTTCCAGATCGCTCGTGCGGACATCGGGCGGTGGGGGAGTGAACCGCGGAAGGACGGTTGCGGCCCGCACGCGCAGTTTCTCCGTCGAAAGTCCGGTGTGGAGATCGAACGAAATCAGGTAACCGTAGAACTTGCGCACCGCTGCGAACGTCGTCTGGGCCGTCCGCATCCGCGAGACTTGCTCGGGCGTTTTGATGTCGTCGGGTACGAGATCGCGCAAGAACGCGATCGCATGCTCCTCGCGGAGCTCGCTCACCGCTGCCTCGGGCGAAAGCCCTTGCACCTCCTCCAGGTGACGGAGAAACTTCCGCAACGCCAACGCGTAGGTCGTACGGCTGCGCGGCGAAAGCCGCAGATCATCGAGAAAGCGAGCGACCGCCTCTTCGATCGTGATGCCCATGGGCTCGCGCCTCCCCATCGCGTCGAGATTATAGCGTACGGACGCGATATCACCATCGGTCTCACGGCGATGCCCTCTAGACACGTCGATCGACTCGGTGGTAAGACTAGCCACGAGCCAGCAGGCCACTGCGCCTGTGGGGGTGTTGGCTCAGTACCCGGGGAGTAGTTCGATGCGAATCGTTCGGCTCCTGCCCGCATGGGATGAGACCCAGCCACGTGTTCGCGCGGCAATGTTCGAACTTGGCCTCATGGTGAGCCTCTTTTCGCTGTACTTCGTCACGCGGGGAATCGCCGCTGGACGCGCGTACGATGCGTTCCAAAACGCCTTTTTGGTGATGCGCCTCGAAAGCGCACTCGGTCTCGCGATCGAGCAGCAGCTTCAGCGAATTGTGCTCGCCACTCCCGTGCTCGTCACCCTCCTCAACGGGATCTACGCTTTTACGCACCTGTGGACAGTGCTCCTGTTCGGCACGTGGGCATTCTTCCGTGTCCCCGACCGCTACCGTGAAGTGCGCGCGACCTTCCTCGCCATCCTCGGCGCTGGTCTCTTGTCGTACACTCTGTTCCCGCTCGCTCCGCCCCGCTTTTTTCCCTGGCGTGGCTTCGTCGACACCCTCGCCCTGATGCGCGGCGTCAACTACGATCACCCGGGAATCGCAACGCTCTACAATCCCTTCGCCGCCATGCCGAGTCTCCACGTCGCCTTCGCTGTTTTCGTCTGCCTGGGGCTCTTCCGGTTATCCGGCAATCGCCTGCTGCACGGCGTCGGCATGCTCTATGCCGCTTTGATGACGCTCGCTGTCATCGGCACCGGAAATCACTACGTCCTCGATTGCCTGGCAGGAACCGCCCTCGCCGCCGCAGCGTGGGCCATCGTCCCGCGGCTCCTCGGCCGCTCCGCCCGCGAAGCGATCCCCCTCCCTGCGGTCGCTGTCGCTCGCTCCCGATTCGGCCAAGACCGATCGTGAGCATCGTTCTGCTCCCACAGCTCGCGCCAGCGACTCCGAGCAACCGATACCCTATTGCACCGCTTCCTCGGCATAGTTCACGACGGCCCTCGACACCGGCGTCGGCCACTCCCGCTTTTGACTCGACCAGTCCTGGTCGCGCGGAAAGTCGTCGCCCGAGCACGCACCCCGCTCGTCCATCTGCACCAGCTGCTTTTTCTCGAGTAGAACGCGAACCGATCGCTCGATGATGCTGCTCAGGGTTCGCCAGGACCACTCGCGTGGCAAGAAACGGACTCGTCCATCTCGGAACGCGAACGGATAGCCCCGCCGGGCGACGCAACAAAAGACGACCACGTTCTCCGTCCGAGCAACCCGGCTCAGAAAAGCGATCGCATCCCCGCTCCGAAGAACAGGATCCACGATGATCGCATGCGGGCGCCACGAAGACAGCAAACACTGAGCCTCACCGAGATCGTCTACTCCTCGCACCTGTGCCCATGACTCCAGGGCACGAGCCATCCCCTCCCGAAACGACCTTTCGTCGTCGACCACCAAGATGCGCCAGCCTGCCTCCACCGATCGCCCCCGGTCGACTTCCCAACGTCACTATGGTGACCGTTCGGCACGGCTGGCACCCCCACACAGGCCCGATCGTCCCGGTTTGGCCCCTCCCTCTCGGCCAGGCCGGAAAGCACGCGCGAACCGGGCCCAGTCCTAGGCAGGGAGTCCTCACCCCGGCACTGACGAGTTGGCGGTCCCCGACCCCTCACCTGGGGTCGCCGACCTTCGCTGCCCCCGACCAGTGAACTCGTGATGGGACCTCGCCAGATCATCCAGTGACGAGTGCCCTCGCGGATGCATCGGACCTCCAGACGGCAGGCAAGACAAGATCACGGCTGCAGAAACGTTCCTCGCGGACACGATGAGCAAACGCAGCAGACTGGATACCCTGCCTCGCACCACCCGACCCACCGTACCCGATTCTGGCTCGGCAGCAGAAGCGACTGCCAGCGGCCGTGGCAGGTGCGATGCTCGGCAGATCGCGACCTCCCAGGATCTCCACCCGGTCACCCGCTCTCTCGCTCCCGGAGACTCGAGCGCAAGGGCTTCTGAGCAGGGCAGGAGAACGACCCAACGCTGCTCCACGTGCGGGTCCATCAGCGATCGGCTGGTCCACGCAGCGTATCGTCTCGTCTCCTGCGATGTGCCCAGCTCGCGCTCCGACCATCGCCACGAATCGCCCACTGCTGCCGAGCGAGCCGATACCAGCAAGCGCTCGCGCAGTCCCGCACCGTCACGTCTCTCGGCCGTGGCCAGTCGCGAGCGAGCTTCCGCACGAGGTTGGCCAGCTTCTGGCGGAGCTCGGCTTCTCTGGCAGCGTAGACGCTGAACCAGCCACCCTCAGGGCGGACCCGGGACTCGCGATGACTGTCCGCCCGTCGTCGTACCGACACCGTAGCGTTGTACCCCCTTTCCCAGCTCAGTCGGGTATCCGGATCTGGTGGGGGTAGACCGGGGTCGAACGCACGCTCGGGGCAGGCAGATGCGGTTTTTGTGGCTCAGCCGGCCATCCCGACTGATCGCCGACTCTCTGAGCGGCACAAAGCCGATGACGCCCCCAACCGTCCGATCCGTCTCGCTCGAGCACACACCGGACGGGGATCGTGCGGTGCTGGTGCGCGGGTCAGACGCTGTCGATCGATGAAGGCCAGCAAAATCTGGCGAGGCAGCCCGGCCAGTGCCGAGAAGCCAGGGCACTCGGATCAGCCCGCCGAAGCAGCGATCGTGTAGCCGGCTGCCTCGATCCCGTTCCGGATCGCTTCCTCGGGCACCTGCTCCTCGCTCACGACGCGCACGATTTTTTGCGCGAGGTCCACCTCGATCTCCTGGATTCCCGCGATCTTCCGAAGTTCTTCGGTGATCGCCCGCACGCAGTGCTGGCAACTCACGTCCGGAACCCGATACGTCCGCGTCACCATTGCATGCCTCCCACCATCATGATCCTCAGCAATGCCGCTGAATACCCCACAGGGGTATCGCATATCACTATACCGCGTGGGTCTGACTCGACCAAGTCCGCTGCGGGTTTCGCACGCCGAACCTCGTGCTCACTTTTGAAGCTCCCGACGGATCGCCCCCCGCAGCGAGCCACGTCAGGCTCGCCAGGTACTCTTCTCCTACCGCTGCTCCCCTTTTGAGCCCGGCTGGAGTCCACCCGGGCACCCCAGACGTCCGGTCGTCGGAGCAGAAGCCGTTGCAACACCACACGCCCGGCCGTGTCGGAATTCGGGGCAGGAGAAACTGCGCGCGGCTCGCACCCGCATCTGGATGGTGGTTTCCTCCGCTCCGGCACATCGTGCGAGAACCTCACCCATCGATCGAGATCTAGGAAAGCGCGCACGTCTCCATCGAGATCGAGACCGAGGTGAACTCATCATCGCCGAGCGCGCAGCGTAGAGCGCGGTTTCGTCTCTCCTGAGCAAGGTCAGTCTTCATGCCGCAACGCCCAATCGCCGCCCGGCAGATGCAGTTCCGTCCCAGCCGAGCGAGCCCGGTTCCCTTTCCCCTCAGCAACGCCGAGCGGCTCGGGCACGCGGAGCGCAGTCGCGGACTCCAGGCACCGCTGCGATCACCAGCGAACCGCCGGATCGATCGCACCGTACACGACCGGCCGTTCCAGCGGTGTCTCGCGGATATGCCAGTACAGGTTGGGAAGCCCCTGTCGGAGCGCTCTTTCCACACGCCGGATCTCGACGCGCCTGACCGACGTGACTGTCTCGCTGCATCGCCCCACCCGCTGAAACATGCCGGGAAGCGTCCCCGAACCCCTCATGCGAGGGTGTCTTGGCGTATCCTTGTCCGGGAGGGAAGCGTGTTCAGGCTGGCGCGTACGGTCGGAATCAAGTTCCTCGTCGCCAATCGAGTCCCGCTCGCCGTACTGGATCTCGTGCTGCGCCTGGCCAGCGCTGCTGCCCTTTCTCCAGCTGGCCGTTACCGCTTTCTCCTGGCCGGAATCCATCCCCGCTCGCTCACTACGACCTTGCGTCGCGTTCGTCGGCTGCACGACTGGCCTCGCGCTTGGGTGCGTGCCGCTCACGACTATCTGCTTGCCGCGCACGAACGTGCTGTCGCCGGCGAGGTGCGACTCGCCGCCGAGTACCAGCGTGTCGCCGCACTCTGCTACCACTTCGCGCATGTCCTGGCGCTCGGTGATCATCGGTACCGGCAACAGCTCTATACCAGCGCGGTACGCTTGTTCCGCGCCGCAGCGCCACATCTCGAGCGTCCCATCCTCCCGATCGAAATTCCTTGGCACGGTATCGCGCTTCCTGGCTATCTCTGCCTACCCAGCGATCGCCCCGCGCCAGTCGTCGTCTTTCTCAATGGGGCGAGCACTGTCAAAGAGGAGATGATCGGGTGGGCTCAACCTTTTCTCGAGCGCGGGCTCGCCGTCCTCGCGCTCGATACGCCAGGAAGTGGGGAGATCGCCGACAGCGTGCCTGCTGCGCCTGGACAGGAAGATGTCGGCTGGGCTATCGTCGAGGCGGCCCGCACCTTACCGGGTGTCGATCCGCGCCGCATTGCGCTCCTCGGTGTCAGCCTGCGCGGTGCCTACGCCGTGCAGCTCGCCCACGCTGTCCCCGAGTTCGCAGCAGCGGTCGCGGTCACTGCTCCCTTCGATCCTCAGCCGTACGTGGGCGCGCTCGGCGAACTTGTCCGTCACGACGTGGCCTTGGCCGCTGGAGTAACGCCTGAGGATCTTCCCCGTCTCGCACCGACGCTCTCCTTGGAGCCGATCGCACCCTCCCTGCGCACCCCTCTTCTGGTGGTGGGTGCTGGCAACGATCTCGTCGTGCCCCCCTCGGAGTCACTGCGCCTCTATCGGGCCGCTGGTAGCATCAAGCACCTGCTCTTTTTCGAGCGGGCGAATCACGTCGCCTTCACTCACCTGGAGCAATGGACAGCGCTCGCCGCAGCCTGGCTCGCCGTCATGCTTGGGGTCTGAGCTCAGGTCGCTGTTCCCCACTGTCCGGGGTTTCCCCCTCACCGATCAGCGCTGGCTCCTTCGGTACCGCTCCATCCTCGCTCTCCACCACCGCCAGCACGGCCCTTTCCTCGGCTTGCCGCGCCTCCAGTGGCTCCTCGGGATCGGGAAGCGGCGGGGGAACCACCAACTGGTACTGGCTCAGGATCGATCGCAACTGCTGCTCGTTCAACTCGTCCCGCTGCAGGAGCTCTTCGGCGATCGCGGTGACCGCTGCGCGGTTAGCCTCCAGCAACCGCTTGACGTTCTGGAACTGCCGCTGCAACAAGCGCTCGATCCGCTGCTTGCGGTAGAGATCCGGAACTAGTTGGTTGTAGGTCAGCCCGCTGTAGAGCGATCCGTCCATCCCCCAGGCCGAGACCATGAGGTTAGCCAGATGAGTCGCCTGCGCCAGGTCACTCGTCGCCCCGGTCATCTGTGTCCCGAGGAAAAGCTCCTCCGCTGCCCGAGCGGCCAGCGCCACCTGGATATCGGCCAACAGCTCTTCTCGGGTCTTGGTGAAGCGCTCCTCCGTGGGCTTCGTCGCCGAGAAACCCAGAGCCTCGCCGCGCCGGATGATCGAGACCTTGACCACCCGTTCCTTCGGCTGCAGCAGGAATTGCGCCAGCGCATGTCCCGCCTCGTGATAGGCAATGCGACGCCGCTCCTCGAAGGACATCGTCCGAATCGGCTGCCGCAGCCCCAGCTCGTGCGTTTCCCGCGCTGCCGTGAAGTCCTCGTACGTGATGTAATTGCGCCCCTCGAAGTGAGCGTGGATCACTGCCTCGTTAATGACGTAGCGGATCGCGGCCGGTGTATAGCCGATCGTATCGTGCACCATGAAGTCGATCGGGATATTTGGATCGTGCTTGACCTTGCTCAGGTAATACTCGATGATCTCGCGCCGGCCTTCGGCACTGGGCAGATCGACGACGATCTTTCGATCGAAGCGCCCCGGGCGCAGCAGTGCTGGGTCGAGCGTATCAGGCAAGTTGGTCGCCGCGATCGTCAGCACGGGCGGAAGTTCGGCCCTCCCTCGTCGCAGTCCCAGTAAGCGGAGGAGGCGCCCGATCAGCGTGACCTCCTGTGGCGGTGGGTCGAGTTGCAAGAGCAGCTCGTTCAGCATCGCGCTGCCCCCCCACCCGAAGAGCGGCCCCATAAACCCTTGTCCAGCATAGCGCCCGCCGCGCGCTTGGCCGATAGCGTCGATTTCGTCGATGAAGAGAATGCACGCGCCATACTTCCTGGCCAGCTTGCGCGCCTTGCGATAGAGCATCATGATCCGCAAATTGCTCACGCCGAAGAACATGTTCTGAAATGAGGGAGCACTCGCGTAGCCGAACGGTACGTTCGCTTCCGTCGAAATGCACTGAGCGAGATACGACTTTCCCGTACCGGGAGGCCCAACGAGCAAGAGCCCCCGGATCGCCTCGCCCCCCATCTCTTTGAACTCTTTGATCCCTTTGAGCAAGGTCACGATCCGGCGCGCACTCTCCAGCACCTCGGGATTTCCCTTGTAGTCGGCAAAGCTCACGCCGGTCTCGCCCGGCTTGATCCAGTAGGTCCGGCCTCGTCCGAGGAACCAGAAGATCGCGGCGAACTGAACGATCACGAAGACGATGGCGAAGGCGATCTGCAACAGCGCAAAGAGAACCGTGAGGACGATCGGTCCCCAGGTTGCCCGCGCTGGCCAAGCCCAGGTGTAGAAGGCATAGCCGAGAGCAGCCAGCGTCAGCAGGCCGCGAAAGTGGGAGCGAACGAGATCGGCGATCCCGACGATCACGTCGTCGATCTGCTGTTCGAGCTCGTCCCGGTACCGACGTCGCTCGCGCGGCTTGGGAATGGTCTGTGTTTGTCCTGTCATGGGCTACCACCCTCACTGGAGTTGCGGCGTGTCGACAGTGAAGATGAGGCCATCGGCGCTGACCCAGAAGATCTGATAGACCATACCGC
Organism: Thermomicrobium roseum DSM 5159; assembly: GCF_000021685.1. Taxonomy (GTDB): domain Bacteria; phylum Chloroflexota; class Chloroflexia; order Thermomicrobiales; family Thermomicrobiaceae; genus Thermomicrobium; species Thermomicrobium roseum. The sequence continues at coordinate 872,170 of NC_011961.1, forward strand.
GCTGATCGTTGGCGTTCCGCACTTCGGTCACGTAAAAATAGTAGGCCTGCCCATCGGGCAACTTGTAGCCTCCCACGTAGGTGCTCTCTCCGAAGCGGAATCCCTGCTGTTGCAGGAGTTGCACTGATTGCCGAAACGTTGCCAGGCTCTCGCCACTGGCCAAGCGGCGTGCTTTCGATTCCGGACTCAAGGTCTGCCACATCCGCTCGGCGTCGAAGTTGCGTTGTGCCTCGAGATAGGCTCGCACACTGGCGGGTGGCGCGATGAGCGGCGCCGCCTGCACTGGCGATTCTCGCGGCTGACTCACCGGCTGAGGTACCAACGCGCGATAGGCATAGTACCCACCTAACGCGATGAGCAGGGTAACCAGAAGATGGCGCCAGGCGAGTCGGATCACCCGGATCGTCACCCAAAGCGTCTTACGGAGGACAACCCGTACCACCTGCGCCAGCGCGATCAGTGGCCAAAAGAGGACACGCGAGCGGCGTCGACGCGTGGGGCCAGGAAGCTGTGGAACGGTCGAGACCGGAGCCGTCACTGCCATCGCGGAAATCGTTTCCTCGTCACTCGAGCAGAACAGCGCCTGTCGAGAGTGTAGCATCAATGGCAGAGCACGGACAGCACGAGCGGAGAGTCACACGCGGCAACCCGACTCAGCAGAAGCGAGCCGGCTGCGGGCAGCGAACTTCTACCACTCACTGAGAGGCGGGCCGGGGTTACCTCTCGTCAGCGATCACCGAGCGAGGTGCGATCGAGTTTTTTCACCAGCACAACGAGACGAGCGACGCGACGATCGGACCTCCGCACTCCACCGGCCGGTCGCACCATGCACCACTCGCGCGTTAGGCTCCCATCCCTCCGGTGAGCGAGGATTTCACTCGTGTCATCCACCTCAGTGTGCTGCCAGTCGCTCGACCAAGCTGCGCCCGGTCGGTGCCTTGCCGGTCGCCTCCGCGATCCGATCCAGTCGCTCATAGCCGAGCTGAACGAAGCGCACACCGAGCCAGCGCAACGGTTCCGGTTCCCAATCCTTCAGGCGATGACTGGTCATCGGTAATCGCGTCAGCTCGCTCTCCTGCCCGGTGATCAGGTCGGCCAGGATGCGTCCGGCCAAGTTCGCTGTCGCCACCCCCTGTCCGGTATAGCCGCAAGCGAGCGCGATACCGCTGCGCGGATCGTAGCGCATGGTCGGCATCCAGTCGCGAGGCACCCCGAGCGGTCCACCCCAAGCATGCGTGAAGCGCACACCATGGAGGCGGAGCGCAGGGAACCACTCGTAGCACATCTGCCGCAACCCCTCGTGGGTCGGACCATGCCGATCGTAGGCATCGGCGATGCGCGAGCCGAAGCGATAGGGCGCGCCGCGCCCACCGAACATGATGCGACCGTCCGCGGTCCGCTGCAGGTAATCAACGGTGAGCCGCTGCGATGAGAGCAGTTCGCGGTTCTCCCAGCCGATCTCCTGCCACACCTCGTCCGGAACAGGCTCGGTGAGCACGATCAGCGAGTAGATCGGAATCAGTGTCCGCCGCAAGGGAGCTAGCTGCGAGAGATACGCCTCGCCAGCCAGGACGAGCACGCGTGCCCGGACTTCCCCTCGCGGTGTACGGAAGAAGGGAGAACTGCCTCCTCGGAAGCCGACGACCGGCGTCTCCTCGAAGATCACGGCACCGCGCCGCTCCAGCGCGCGGGCCAGGCCACGCACCAGTCGACCCGGGTGGATGACCGCTCCATGCGCCGAGTACAACCCAGCCACCACCTTGGTCACCCGGACGCGCTGACGAACCGCCTCGACTGACAGCCATTCGGCATAGTCGGTGATGCCGAGACGCTCGAGCGTGCGTGCCGTTTCCTCCAGAGCAGGCACTTGATGCGCCCCGCGAGCGAGCCGGAGGACACCGCCCCGGTGAAAATGCGCGTCGATCCCCTCGACCTGGAGCACACGCTCGACTTCGTCGACTGTCGCACGCATGGCGTAGTGGATCGCACGCGCCGTCTCCTCACCGTAGCGTTCAGCCAACTCCCCGAGCGAAACAGGAAACCCCGGATAGAGCCATCCCCCGTTGCGTCCGGAGGCGCCGAAGCCAGCGATCCGCTGTTCCAGGATAACGACCTTCAAGCCCGGCTCACGCTCGAGCAGGTAATAGGCCGTCCACAAGCCCGTAAAGCCAGCGCCGAGAATGGCGACATCGGCCTCGTAGGTCCCCTCGAGGGCGGGGCGCGGAGACAAGTCGTCACCGCACGTTTCCAGCCAGAAGCTGTACTGACCATACACGCGTCGCGGGTCGAGTGTCCCGGCCATGGCTCGTCCTCCCCTACCGCTCGCAGTATGACCCAGCGCCAAGCGCGGAACAAGCGCGACGCAGGTATCGGGTGCACCAGCAGCCCGTGAGGCACGGCCCCCGAGACGCGCCTCAGCCTGCCCGGTGATTCATGGTCTGCCCGGTCACCAGCAGCACCCTCACCGCATTCAGCTCGTGCCCCCGACGCGACCCCTCTCCTCTCCCTCATCCCTACACACCGGACGCCACACCGCTCCTCGGGCGAGATCGACTACCCGGAGGCCCTGGCGCGCCCCCTCGCCCGCCGACTGAACCGCTTTCCCGTTTTCCCCTGCCGCGGGCACCGACGTCTCGCGCTGTTGTTCAGCCGCGCCAGCTCGTCTCCCCACCGCTCCGACGGAGTCGCCCGGGACCTGCTGCCGTTGTTCCCTGTACCGCTCGCGTACGTACCGGGCAGCCTTGTCGCATGCGACCTCCCAGCAGTTCAGCCACAGGGTCCGACCTCGCGCCACACCGCCCAGACCCCAAATTACTCGCTGCGCTGATGCGACAGCACAGGCGCCGCTTTGCGCCAGGTCACGGCATCACCGCCCTACTTCCCAGCTGCGGAAAAGCCCGCCGCACCAGAACCGGCTCGCGTCCTCGGCTCGGGCACAGACGCCCGCGAGTTCCCCCATGCCGAAACCTCCTTCCGTCGCTCCATCCCCTCTACTGGGCGTCAGTGGGAGTCGGCGGGTCAACTGCTTCACTGCCACGTGCCCCAGGCAAGACGACCGCTGACGCGGGAATGCATTCCACCCGACTCGGCTTTCCCGCCTCGGCTTCGTCCTGCCGGACTGGGCCAGGGGCACTGCATACTCACGCCCCCGGTTGCCTCCTCAGCCCGGACGCCAGACCTGCAGCGCTGGAACCCGGGCGCCTGTGCGGCAACAGGTCAGGAGGCAGAGGACAGGCAAGCCGGCGCTCCAGGTTCGCGGATAGCTCAGTCTCGTCCAGCACCCACCGGACTGGTCTCCGGTGCACGAGGGGACAGTGCTGCAGCCGGTACGGAGCGAGCAACGGCATGCCCGTCGTCCAGCGGCTCGAGCCCCCTCCAGGGTAGGTAGACCTCGCGCCCCTGCTCCTGGAGAAGCAGCCTCGCGGCGAGAGGCTGGTACCCGCGCACGAGGTCAGCCGAGGCGATCGTCTCCGCCAGCTCGTCGGCGACGAGCTGATCGGTGAATCGCCCCTCGGAGCCGGCGAGCAACCTCAGCTGAGGGGCGAGGTCGTTTCTTTGGACAGGGTCGCTCTTGGCTCCCGGCGAGAGCGCGCCGTGCTTCTCGTCTTCCTCACTGACACTCGTTCGGTACTTCCGCCAGTCAGTAGGCAGTAGCATCGGCTCCCGATTGTCCCGTACACTCGCCATGCGCTTCGGCAGAGCGCAGGAGGCTGACGATGACGACTGACGGGTCCGGAACGATCGATCGAGCGTTTCTGCAAGCTGTACGCAAAGCGGCGGGCTTCCGTGCCTCGCCGCGCCAGATTATCCCCGTGGTTCGCGCGCTGACTGCCCGGCAGAGGCCAGTCACGCCGGAAGTGGTGGCGCGCCTGCTCGGCGAAATCGAGCAGGGTGAACGGTCAGCTCGCCAGCGACGCAACGCCGAACTCTGGCGAGAACTGGGGACCTACCTGGCTCTAGAAGGGAAACCAGCTCATCCTGAAGCACAGCGCGCTCTGCTCGGCCGTATCCGTCGCATCCTCGGCGAGCGTCATTCCGACCGAGTTCTCTTGGAGGTCGCGGTCGCGCTCGGTGCAGCTGGGTATCCGATCGAGGCCCGCACGGTTGCGGACGCGGTGCGGTGGTTGGAGAGCAAGCTCGGTCCCACGCTCACCGCCGAGACGATCGAGCCGTACCTCGCGCAGGCCGTCGCCGCAGTCTCCACTGCGCCTCCAACCGCCGGGCAATCGCGCCGGCGATCTTCCCGCCGCCGCGCCCCCTGATACCCCACCACGGAGTGTCGTGCTGGAGCACTAGCGGGCAGCCGCGAGTTCGCCAGCCAGCGCCTCGCGCACGACAGCGGCCATCCGGGCGATCCCCTCGTCGATCTGCTCGAGCGTCACCGCACTGAACGAGAGGCGCAGGTGTTGATCCCCACTCCCGTCGCCATAGAAGGCCGGGCCGGGGATGAAATCGACCCGTCGCTCGCGGCAGGCCGAGAGGAGCGCGGTCGCGCTCAAGCCTTCCGGCAGAGTGAGCCAGATGAAGAAACCGCCGTTCGGACGCGTCCAGCACACCCCTTCCGGCATCTCCCGCTCCAGGGCCGCCAGCATGCGCTCGCACTTTTCTCTGTACAGCCGACGCAACTCGGCAACGTGCGCGTGGTAGCGGCCAGTGCGCAGGTACCAGTCAGCCAGCGCTGCCGTGAAGCTGTTCCGGAGCGCATCGATCCGCGCTCGGGCGAGTGTCGCCACGATGGGCGCTGGACCGACCACGTAGCCCAATCGGAGTCCAGCCGCGATCGTCTTGGAGAGCGTCCCGCAGTACAACACGTTTCCTGGTGCAGCCAAGCTGTAAATGGTCGGTGGGTACTCTCCGCGGAAGCGAAGCTCGTAATAGGCATCGTCTTCGATGATGAGCAAGCCCCGCTCGTCAGCCAGGCGAGCCAGAGCCTGTCGGCGCTCGAGCGAGGTTTCCACGCCAGCCGGATTTTGGAAGGTCGGCAGCGTGTAGAGAAACTTGGGACGCCGCCCCTCGCGCTCCAGTCGATCGAGTGCAGCAGCAACCCCGTCCGGATCGATTCCGTGTTCGTCGATCGGGATACCGACCAATTCAGCCCCGGCCAGCTTGAACATGCTGGTCGCCCCCATCCACGCCGGGGCATCGATCAGCACCACGTCACCGGGATCGAGCAGCGCGTCGCAGATGATACCGAGGCCATTGCTGGAGCCGAGCGTGACGAGGATCTGGTCGGGTGCAACCTGCATGCCCTGATCACGAGCGAGTTTCTCGGCGAGCGCCTCGTTCAACTCGTCCGGGCGGATCAGGTTCTGATAGCCGAGCGCGTCCCGCCGCTGGTTCTCGGCCAGAAACTCCGCTGCGAGAGCCATGTCATCGAGCGGAAGCGTCTCCCAATCCGGATCACCGTAGACGAACGAGATCATCCCTTCCGGGGGTACCCGCGGTGGCCGCTCGGCTGCTGCGGCGATCCGCCCTCTCCTCGACCACCTCGCCTGCCAGCGCTCGTCCATCGCAACGGCTCCTTCCCTGCACGTGGTATGCTGCGCGGCAGCGCGCCGCTGTCTCAGTATAGTGGAGAGCAGCGGCGGTTCGCGAGACGGTGGGAAGCGAGGAGGAGACGATGAGCGTGGTGGCCGATCCCGAACTGGTGATGACGATGCACCGGGCGATCGCTCACTATCGTGACCTGCACCCCCGCGCCATTCCGGTCGATCACCCGGACGTTCCGGAACTCGCCACGCCCGATCGGCTGGCCTATGCCGTCGCCTGGATTCTGGCCGCTGCGATCGTCGGTAATCGCTACCGTGCCTCGGCCATCGACGTCCTACCGGTCTACCATCCGGAACATGGTTGGGATCGCTTCCTCGTCACTCGCCGGGTGAGCTGTAAGCTCTGCGCTGATGAGCCAGCAGACAGCCAAGGAACGCTGTGGCTCGACAAGGAGGGCGCACCCGTCTATACCATCGGCCAGAGCCTCGAACTCGCGCTCGGCTCTCTCAGCCACGAAGACCCAGCCGATGCGATCCGGCGCCTGCTGTTCGCAGTGCCCGCCCCACGACTCCGGCAAGGAGACCACTCTTCCTGTCCGCACGTTTGGGCCGAACGGTATCCGACCATCTATCGGGTCACTGCCGGGCTGATCGCAGATTATCCCGGCTTGATCGCTGCGCGCGAGATATTCGTCGACGAGCAGCCGATCGACGGAACGTATCATCCGCTGTATACGGCCAGCGGAGCCCGTCTCTCCGGCTGGACCTATGACTACGTTCAGTATCTGGCCGGAGAACGGATCGTCTTCCTCCGGATCGACGGGCGACTCGTCACCTTCGAGGTCGAGCCAGGCATCTGGCGGACCGAGGAAGTCCCTGCTCGAGCTGAATCGGAACTACGCAGCTATCTCGAGGAACGCTTGGGACTCGGTACGCCAGGGCAACCGATCGTGACGGCACCCTCAGGGGAGGCGGAGGAGCGCCGGAACGCGCCAAGCGACGAGCAAGGCGAGGAGTGAGCTGGCGACCGCACCGGCGAGCACGGCAGCCGGCACACCGATGGCGTCACCGAGCGCGCCCATCGGGAGCGCACCGAGGGGCATGAAACCCCAGGTGATCATATAGAGCCCCATCACGCGCCCCCGCACCTCGTCATCGATGGCGAGGTGCAGGAGGGCGTTATTGAGCGCCATGTAGCTCGCCCCGAGAAAGCCACCAGCGAAGAGGCAGATAAGCACGAGCGGTAACCAGCGCGTCATGGCAAAGGTCGCGATGACGCCACCGTAGATCACGATGACCGCCACCATCAGGAAGCCACGGTGGCGGGCTCGCTGCAACCCCGCGACGAAGAGCGAACCGGTCAAGGCACCCGCTCCACCGACGGTGTAGAGCAGACCGAGCCCGCTCGGCCCGAGGTGAAAAACATCTCGCGCAAAGACGGGTAGGAGCTGCAGATAGGGAAACACCAGAAGGGTGGGCACGCTGGCCAGCAGCAAAAGGGCGAGGACGACCGGCACCCGGCGAACGTAGCTCACCCCCTCCACCAGTGTTCGGAAGAAGGAACCGCAGACCGGACGCGCCGGAGGCGTCGCCGGGAGGCGCGCCGTGTTGAGCAAGGCGAGCACGAGACAACCTGCCTGGACGAGGAGCGTGCCCCCGACTCCGAGCGTCGCGACCAGTGGGCCAGCGAGCGACGGCCCGACGATTCGCGTCGTGTTCATTCCCGCCGAGAGCAGTGCCACTGCGTTGGGGATGCTGGCACGGGGAACGTAGCTGGGAAGCGCAGCCTGACGCGTCGCGTTGTTGGCTGCCAGGAGGGCCCCGTTGAGTACTGTCGCGATCAGGAGCGCGAGTGGGGTGGCCTGGCCGCTCAGAACGAGAAAGGCCAGTAGGGAACTGACCGTGAGGGCTCCTGTTTGGCAAGCGAGGAGAATCAGTCGGCGATCGATTTGCTCAGCCAGCGTGCCGGCTGGTGCAGCGACGAGCAGGAACGGAAGCCCGCCAGCGAAACCGAGCAGACCCACCCACAATGCCGAGTTGGTGAGCTCGAGCATGAGCCACCCGCTCGCGACTTGCAGCATCCACTGAGCGATCTGGGTGAGGAGGCTCGATGTCCAGAGTAGCCGGTAATCGCGGTAACGGAGAAGCGAGTCGAGCAGACGAGCCGCACCATCGGTCACACGGCGCGGTTCGATCGTCGTCGCGGCTCCGCGGTCAGCCATCCGACCCCCTGCCGAACCATACTCCCGAGGCCGGACGACAGCAAGTCGTCCATTCCACCTTCCGCACCCGTGTCCGGGTGAGCGTCTCCACCCGCAACGCGGCTGGGTTGTTGCCGGGCGAGAGGCAACCTGCCCGGATCGCTCCGGCAATCTGGGATTCGCCGCGCGCCTCGACAGCCGTACGCCCAACAGGTTCCCCTCCACCGAGCAGCACAGGAGCAAGAGACACGGTGCGTTCGCCAACGGCCCCGCCACGGTGGGCGCCACCTCAACTGCTCAGCCAGGGCAGAGAGAGCTGCTTTGACGAGCGAGGGGGCAGACGGTTCGTCGGCCAGTCCGAGCGCTCGCGGGAGCGGGCAACGGTCGTCGGTCTCAGCGTGGCAGTTAGCAGCAGTGTGGAGAAGCTCGCGCGGACGACGAGAACTCCACTTGCCCGGTCCCACCGGTGAGTGTCCACCCTGGTGGACTACGCACCAGACTCGACAGGCAGTACCATAGCCACATCGCTCGCCGCGGAGGGAGGGACGATGGGACGCTGGAGAGATGGAGCACAGTGTGCGGTGATGTTGACCTTCGATCTCGACGCAGAGACTTTGTGGCTCGCTGGCTCGCTCGAGCGTCGCGAGCGGATTGGACTTCTCTCGCAGGGGACCTATGGTGCGCGCGTCGGTGTTCCGCTGATTCTGCACACCTTACGCCGCTACGAGCTCAAGGCGACCTTCTTCGTCCCCGGCTGGGTTGCCGAGCATCACCCGGATGTCGTTGCCGCGATCGTCGATCAAGGGCACGAGATCGGCCACCATGGCTATCTTCACGAGTCGGTCACGGAGCTTTCCAGTGAAGAGGAGCGAGCGGTACTGGAGCGAGGAATCGAGGCGCTCCGCCGGGTCACTGGGATCGTCCCACGCGGCTACCGCTCGCCGTCCTGGGAACTCACTACCCGAACGCTCCAGCTTCTCGAGGAATACGGTTTCCGATACTCATCGAATCTGATGAGTCATTTTCTGCCTTGGCAGCACCCGGACACCCGACTGATCGAGTTACCGGTGCAATGGCTCCTGGACGATGCCCCGTTCTTCTTGTTCCGAACCGGACCGGGCTCGCGTCCCATCCAACCAGCCCAGGTTGCTTTCCAGGCGTGGGCAGAAGAGTTCCAGGGCATCTACCGCTTCGGCGGGCTGTTCAACCTCACCATGCATCCCCAGCTGATCGGGCGCCCAGGGCGGATCCTGATGCTCGAGCGCTTCTTCGAGCACCTCCTGTCCTATCCACGCGTGTGGTTCGCCACGGGGCAAGAGGTCGCCGAGTACTGGGCAGCTCACGTTGCGGCCAACCCGGAGGAGTGGCGACAAGGATTGGTGTACGACCCGCTCCGTCACCGCTCCTAACCGATCACCGCTTTTCGGCTCCCGCTTCCGCACGGGCAGGAATGGCATCGAGCACGATCCGGTAGTGCTTGCGGAAAGCGAAGCGCTCGTCCTGGATCAGTTGGAAATAGGAGCCGAACCGCTCCGGATGCTCCGCTGCGGCATCCAAGGGGTGCGGGGGATCCTCATCGGTCAACGGTGTGCGGATTTCATACAGCGTCGTCCGTTCGGCAGGAACCCGACCTGCCTCGCGGATCCAGCGACGGAGCTCCCGCGGTGGTACCAGTTGGCCATAGGTGGCGCCGGCTGCGGTGGAAATACTCTCATTGATCAGCGTCCCACCGAGATCGTTCGCGCCAGCGTTCAGACACCACTGAGCCAGCTTCGGCCCCTCTTTGACCCACGACACCTGGATGTTCCGGATGTACGGGTGAAGCATGATCCGAGCGATGGCATGCATCTTGACGACGTCCTCACCGGTCGCGCCGGGTCGAAGATCGGGAAGCAGGCGCTTGCGATACATCGGTGCTTCGCTGTGGACCAGGCTTAGCGGCACGAACTCGGTGAACCCGCCGGTCTCCTTTTGGATGCTCCGGATGAGAGCCAAGTGAGCGGCCCGCTGGCGATCGGTTTCCACGTGTCCGTACATGATCGTCGCCGTCGTCGGGATGCCGAGGCGGTGTGCCGTCGTGATCACCTCCACCCACTGCGCGGTCGTGATGCGTCCCGGCGAAATGCGTTGCCGCACGGTATCGTCGAGGATCTCGGCCGACGTACCAGGCAGGGAACCGACGCCGGCTGCCTTGAGCCGGAGGAGATACTCCTCGATAGAGGTTCGAGCACGCAAGGCGCCATAGACGACTTCCTCCGGGGAGAAACCGTGAATGTGGATCTCGGGCAGCTCGGCCTTGATCGCTCGACAGATGGTCGGGTAGAGATCAGGATCCATCTTGGGCGGTAGCCCGGCCTGGATGCAGACCTCGGTGGCACCGAGTTCCCAGGCCTCACGCGCTCGCCGAACGATCTCCTCGAGCGGCAGGAAGTAGCCTTGTTCTTCCCGATGGCCACGGGAAAAGGCGCAGAAACCGCAGCGCTTGATACAGACGTTGGTGAAATTGATGTTCCGGTTGACGACATAGGTGACGACGTCGCCGACCGCACGCCGTCGGAGCTCGTCGGCCACCAGCGTGACGAGAAACAGATCCCGGCCATGCGTCGCGAAGAGCCGCTCTCCCTCCTCGATCGTCAGCTCATGTCCGGAGAGAGCGCGATCGAGAATGCGAGCCACTTCGGGCGAGGCGAGTCCGAGCTGGCGTTCGAGGAGTTCATGCAAGGCAGGAGTCTCGTGCATCACCACAACTCCTTTTCCCGGGGAACCAGTCCACCTGGGTCGACGAGCGCCGCGACCCGGTTCCGGATCGCAGGATCGAGGAACTCCTCACCACGGCGGATGAATCCCGGATAGACGGCCAGGCGCTCGCGCAACTGAAGCCCGCTCGCCTCGGTGCGGGCCTTCAGTTCGCGCAGATGCGGCCAGGCGCGCTCCGGGTTGATGTAATCGCGGGTTACCGGTGAGATACCACCCCAGTCGTCGAGTCCAGCGAGGAGATAGGCCTCGTAGCCATCGGGCATCAGGTTGGGCGGCGCCTGGACTGCCGTCGTGGTTCCGAGGATCAAGCGAGCGACCGCGATTGTCCGCAGCATGTCGAGCAGGGTCGGCTCTGGCCAATCCCGCATCCGGATATCCGGCTTGCGGCGGAAGTTCTGAACGATCACTTCCTGGATGTGACCATAGCGATCCTGCAGCTCCCGGATCGCGTAGAGGGCCTCGACGCGCTCTTCCAGCGTCTCGCCGATCCCGATGAGGATGCCGGTCGTGAAGGGCACCCGGAGGCGGCCGGCCGCTTCCAGCGTAGCCAGCCGTACAGCCGGCACCTTATCGGGGCACCCGCGGTGCGCGCCCCCTCGCTCGAGGAGGCGCTCGCTCGTCGACTCGAGCATCAGACCCATACTGGCCGTCACCGGGCGGAGCAACGCGAGATCGTCCTCGCTCATCACGCCGGGATTCGCATGAGGAAGCAGGCCCGTCTGTTCGAGAACCAGCGCGCACATGTCCCGGAGATACTCGATCGTCCGGGAATAGCCGCGCGCCGCCAGCCACTGTCGATAGGAGGCATAGCGGAGTTCCGGCTTGTCCCCCAGGCTGAAGAGCGCTTCCTTGCATCCGGCCGCTCGGCCAGCCTCAGCGACGGCGAGCACTTCTTCCGGCGTCATCGTGTGGGCACGCGGATCGCTCGGCCGGCGCACGAACGTACAATAGGCACATTGATCACGACATAAATTCGTGAGCGGAAGGAAGACCTTGCGCGAGTAGGTGATCGTCCGACCGGACCGGCGCTCACGCACGAGCGAGGCCGCTTCGAGGAGGAGCAGCAACAGCGGTGCCTCGGCTGCGATGAGGCGGCGAGCAGCAGCCGGATCCAGGCAACCGCGATCGACCGCGTCGGCGACGGCTCGCTCCATGGCCGGATCGACCGCGTTCGCCGTCCGGAAGCAGATCACCACTGGTCTCGCCCCCTCTCTGCGCGCCCGCAGGCGCTCGTAGTATGGCGCAGCCTTCCTCGGGATGCCAGTCATCCCGGCGCACCCGCACTCCCTTCACACGCCTTTGCTCATCGATACACCTGATCAGCATGCCCGACCCAAGAGAGCGCCCAGCTGGACCCGATCAGGTCGGTACCAAGACAACGTTCTCCCTCAGCAGGCTTTCCTCCTCCGTCTCGCGCGAAGAGCGAACATCCGGTATGATGCGTGCATCACCTGGGGGCGGCATGCGGCTCGACGAACTCCTCCTGGCCGAAATCTGGCAGGCCCAGTGGCTGAGCGGCGTTCTGACGACAACTGAGAACCGAATGGTCAGGGTCGTCTATCGCGGGATCTGGACGCATCGCCGCGGCCCGGATTTTACTGGCGCGCTGCTCGACATCGGGGGAGAACTCCATCAGGGTGACATCGAGCTCCACCTACGTGCCTCCGACTGGTATGCCCACGGCCACCACGACGACCCAGCATACGAGGCGGTCGTCCTCCACGTCGTGTGGGAGGATGACCTCGACGAAACGGTTCGCCGTCGCGATGGCCAGCGCGTGCCCACGCTGGTCTTGCACGACAGTCTGGCCGGTCCCCTCGAGCTCTTCCCCCGGCAGCATGTCCGCCCGCTCGGCGCTCTCGGTTTCGAGCACTGCGCACCGCACCTCGCGGCCGCAGCGCCGGACCAGCTCCATCGGCTATTCGAGGAAGCGGGCGATCGGAGACTGCGGGAAAAGGTCGCGCGCGTGCAGGCACGGTTGGCGGGGGAGCCGCCGGCCCAAACGCTCTACTGGATGCTCGCCGATGCGCTCGGCTACCACCGCAATCGGGAAGGGATGCGGGCAGTCGCCGAAGCGGTACCGATCGCCGAACTCGAAGCACGGCTACTCACTCTCTCCCCTGACGATCGTTTCCCGACCGCCGCGGGACTGCTCCTCGGTACGGCAGGGTTCCTGCCTGTCTCGGATCGGGAGCGCGGCCTCAGCGGGCTCCGCTCCGACGCCTGGCGCCGGATCGAAAGAGTCTGGCGAGCGACGAATCCCGTCCTGCTCCGTACCACCTGGCGACTCGACGGCGTTCGGCCGACCAACCATCCGCTTCGGCGCCTGCTGAGCCTGGCTGGGCTGGTCGCGACAAGTTGCGAGGGAATCCTCGGCGCCTGCCTCGCTCGCCTGCAGAGCGAGCCGGCACGACGTCGGCTACTGGAGTGGCTGACCGGTGGTCCGGTGCCGCTCGGACGCGATCGGGCGCACGAGGTCATCGTGAACGTGGTGGTTCCCTTCGCGCTGGCTTACGCGGAGTGGACAGAAGACGCGGCACTGGCGGAGCGCGCTGCCCAGTTGTGGGAGGAACTACCAGCAGGTCGCGGCAACGCTCTGGTCGAGGCGACACTCGAGCAAGTTTGCGGGACGAGTCCGCTCCGGCTCCGGAGCGCGCGAGCCGAACAGGGGGTTTTGCACCTCCACTGGTGGGGCTGTCGCCAGCGCCGCTGCTACGAATGCCCTATCGCGCAGCTGGTCACCGGGATCGCAGTGAGCGAGCCCGCCCTGCCTGGGGCGGAAGAGAGTCGAGCCGGATCTCCCTGACTTCCCATCCGAGGCGCCTGCCTCGCGAGACTGCGCTCCTCAAGCGAACGCGTTGGCGCGATCGCGTGCTCGGGTTCCGTATCGACCCTGAGGGCGGCTCGGACTCGACCAGGACTGCGTTCCTCGACGAGGAAACGGGGCAGTGTTATAATCCCGACCAAATTAGTCGGGATTATGATTCCGCTCGACAGGGGGTTCACCTGTGCTGCCGAACGCGCTGCCGATCGACGCACCTTCGGAATCACTCCACAGCGACGCGTTCAGCGCGATGACGCTGTGCTCGTTCGCTGGTGCGGACGATTGCCGTCGCTTGGCGACAGGGGCGGTCTCGGTGGCGCCGGGCAGTGAGGGAACGGTCGAGTTCGGCTCGGCGGACCGCGATCGATCCGATGCGATCGACCTTGAAACCGCACGGGCACACTTCGTCCTTGGGGCGGAATTCGTCCACCGATTCCCGCGATCGCGCGGTGAGGACGCGTTCGTGCTGCGTGACGACGACATTCTCGGGGAAGAACGTTTCTCGTTCACGAACGCGCGGCGGTCGCGTGCTTGCGCGGCCGGCGACGCCAGGGCCGCTGCAGGACGAACGCTGGGGAAGGGCAGGGCGACGATCGTCATCCACGGCGAATGGTCTATCCCTGGGAGGCACGTCGTCGCGGCGCGCTCTCGGGTGACCATCCGCGACGAACCGAGCGCTGCTTGGCGACGCTTCCAGCTGATGACGACAGCGTTCCCGGACATCAACGGTCGTGAGTATCCGCTCTGTGAGCAACCCGGAGCAGTCTGGTCGCCGCACACCGCGGGGGAGCCGGCGAGCCGACCCCGGCGGTGCACCGAACGCCAGGGGAGTGATGAGCGACAAGACTGCACAGCAGGTTGGGCCACTCGACTCCGTGCGACCCGACGGAACAGGCAGTCACCACCGAAGGAAGAAACCGGAACACCGCGACGGTCAATCGTACGAGGAGTGAAGCGATGAGTGATCTGGTTCCGATCGTCGTGCAAGGGATCAGCTGGTCGCAGCAGCATGGGCAGCCGCTCGTCCTCTTGCGCGGGCTGGGCACCGACTGCTGGTTCGCAGTATCGGCTGATGTCGAGGAGGCGCGAGCCTTCTCCTCCTGCACCTGCACCGCCGAGCGAACCCGGCGTCGGCTGGCTCGCCTGGCGAGCCAACTCCTGCGCGTGGCCGGAGGGGAGATCGAGCAGATCGTGCTCCGAGTGGACGGGGAGCAGATCCTGCGCGCCCACCTCCTCGTCCGGAGCAGCACGGGCACGACGACGGTGGAGACCTTTGGGCTCGACGCACTCGTCCTCGCCGCTGAGTTGGGGATCATGCCGGTCATGCGCTGGCAAGAACTCGCCGCATTGGCCGCCAGCAGTCAGCGCGCTGAGAACGCGAGCGACGAGACAGCGACCGAACTTCCCCCGGCGATCCAGCGACTGCTGGCCGAGCTCGAGGAGCGCGGCTTCGGGACGGACGACTCATGATGACGCGAGCCGAGCGAGGGTGGGGATGCCGCCCGCCCGAGCAACGAGCCTATCCAGTTGAACGAAGAGCTCGTTCATGGACGATGCGACCAGACGCTCCTGACCGCCCGCAGGCAGGCTCACGGTGACATCGATCGGTGAGGACGGCCGGTAGACCCACCACCAGGAGCGGCGCGCGAGGACACGCTGCAGCGCGTCGACGAGCGCAGCCCGGGCACGATCCGGTGGAAGACACTCCGCTCGATCCGGGGAGTGAGCCAGTTTCACGGCGATGGCTGTCGTCTGATCGGTCCAGAGTTCAGCTTCCGCGGTCAGCGCGCGGTCTCCGGAGACGAGCAGGAGCGGGATACCCTGCTCACCGAGCCAACGACTGGCGAGCGCGAGTTCCCCAGCTGGTCGACCATCCCACTCGATGGACAGTCCGGGAAGAAGGGTGCAGGGGGCGAAAGCACGAGGAGCGTCGCCGCGGGCGTGAAAACCCAACAGGACCGCCAAGCGCGGGTTTCGGTCGAGCGGGAGCAGCGCAGGCTCGATGTCACTGGTACACAGGCTGGGTGGAATAGCGCGTCCGTGCCAATCGAGAAGGCGAATACGCGCGATCCCGAAAGCGCGAGCGGCCTGGCTCACCGCGCGCACGTCCTCTGCGTACTGCTCGAGGGCGCGCGCGTACTCCGGACGAGCTGGATCGCACCAGGCTCGCTCAGCGACACCGGACATTCCCTCCAGGTCAGCGACGATGACGAGCTCCATTCGACCTCCGCAGAATCACTGACCGATCGAGGGCAAGCATACCGGCGAGGCCGGCGAAAGGCGATCGACGAAGCGAAGGAGAGCCGACGAGAAGGGTCGACCAAAACAGAGCGGTCCCGGGCGGAAGCACCCAGGACCGCCAGTGCCGAGAGACCGAGCCGGACCGGTCAGAAGGAGAGATCATCGATATTCGGATATTCGTCGAGCACCACGTTGCCGAGCGTCCCATCGGGCAACTTTTCGACGCGGCGCACGAGCACCGTGGTGATCACACCTTGGGCTTCAGGGTGGAAGCGAACTTCGTTCATCGGGCCCTGGAATCGGACATTGCGGATCGCTTGCAGGAAGGCGTCCTCGTCACTGGTATCTCCCTTAACGGTCTCCAGAGCATGCGCGAGGATCATGACGGTGATGTAGCCCCAGTACTCCAGGTGACCAGGGAGACGATTGAACTTCTGCTGGAACTTGGCGACGAACTCCTTGTTCTGTGGCCGATCATAACGTGCTGCGTAGTTGATCGCACTGACGATGCCGAGAGCTGCTTCGCCGACCTCCGGGAGATAGGGGTCATCACCGACCTCGGCACCGCCGAGCAGGGGATAGCGATCCTTGAGGCCGAACTCCTGGTACTGGGTCATGAAACGGATAGCGTCGGCACCGATGAACCAGGCCCACACGGCATCGGCGTTCGCAGCATCCTGAAGGATGCGCTGGAGATAGGGCCCGAAATCGGTCGTATCGAGCGGCGGATAGACCTCAGCAGCGATTTGACCACCCGACTTCTTGAAGTAATCGCCGAAGATCTGAGCTACCGTTCGGCCAGTCGTGTAGTCGGGGGCCATGAGAGCGATATTCCGATAGCCACCCTTCTCATACGCCCACTTGGCTTGGATAAACTCGTACTGCCCCTGGCAGAAGGACGAGCGGAAGATGTATGGACTGCGGACCTTGGGATCCCGGGTCAGGGGTGGCCAGCCGGCGATCGAGACAATGGTGACTTGCTTTTGCTCGTGCAGGTAATCACGCACCGCAGTCAGTTCAGGCGTTATGGTGAAGCCGGTGATGACATCGACCTTGTCGCTTTCGACCAGTCGCCGGACATGCGTCTTCGCCTGATCCGGATTCCCAGCCGAATCGGCTGGCAACAGTTGCAATTGACGACCAGCAGCAGTGTTGCCCAACTCGTCGAGTGCGAGCTGCATCCCCTCGATGTGGCGCCGACCGGAAGATGCCAGATTCCCCGTCTGAGCGACCACGACACCGATCTTGAAGGGGGTTGCCGGCCGGGCGACGGTCGGCGTGGCAGCGACCTGAGGAGTCGGTGAAGCCGCAGCCACTGGCGTCTGAACGGGTGCACTGGCTGGTGTCGGCGACGGTGCCGTCGTAGGTGTCGGTGTCGGGCCTGCACCACCGCCACAAGCCGCGAGAAGACTACTGGCGAGCGCGGATACCGAAAAGGCGAGAAAACGCCGGCGATTCATCCTGTCTCCTCCCCGCATGACACGACAACCGACGGACAACACGACAAGTCGGCCACCCTCGCATCCGAGCACTCGTGGTGCTCACGCCGCGACTGTCCTCGTCATCTGCACAGCGCGTGCGCCCCTAATTCTCGCCGGTGGCTCGTACGCCCCGCGCGCGAGGGTGAACCGCCTGTAACTTTATCCATGTATCGTATAGGTGTCAAGATTTCCTCACATGCAGCGATGGCTCTCGTGCTCCTCCCTCCGGACGGTGCGTGCCCCTCGAAAAGACTGGTCGTCGATCCGGCCGACGATGGTCCGCAGCGCCGAGGAAAAGAACCGACTCGTCGTGTGCGACCGGCGGGAACGGAGAGGGAGCCGTTCCGGTCGTAGACTCGCACGGAACGCCACGGGGTGACAGCCAGTGTCGTGCCAGCGACAGGATGAACGCGCTCGCTTCCCCATCGGGTAGCCAGCCAACGGCGTAGCGGCTGCCCACATTCCGGTGAGGAGCGCGCGAGCGGCACACTCGTTCATCGATCCCCGCCCGGCATGACTTCCGAGGCGACTCGCTCACGGGACGCATCAGTGCAGCCGCCGGTAGCAAGGGCGCGGCAGATTCGGCTCGTATCGCCCAAGCTGCCGGCGATGTCGAGACGTCGCGGCCAGTCGTTGCCCTGGAACCAACCCTCACGAACAGGTAACGCAGACTGCTCGGGAGCGGTCACTGGAACGCAGGAACGAGTAGGATGTGATCGAAACGACATGAGCAGAGGAAAGGAATTCATGACCGTGGTCTTGACACGCGATGCGGTACCGATCGAAGAGACCTGGAACCTCGCTGACCTCTTCGCCAGTCCGGAGGACTGGGAGCGAGAGCGCGAGGCAGTGCTCGCGGAACTCGCCAAGCTGGAATCCTTGCGCGGAACCCTGCAGCAGGGGCCGCGGCAAGTCCTCGAGGTCCTGACCCTGGCCGACGAACTCGACCAGCGGGTGAGCAAGCTTTTCGCCTATGCCCTGCTCGCGCGCGATCAGGACACGCGCGACACGGCCGCGGCCGAGCGATACGAGCGAGCTGTCCATGTGGGGACGGTGGCGGGCCGCGCCTCGGCGTGGATCGCACCAGAACTCCTGACCAGCTATGACGACGCAGCCCTCCTGGGCATGATCGAGCAGGAACCGGGCCTGGCCCCGTTCCGACGGCTCCTGGAACGACTGGTACGGGAGCGACCGCATGTGCGCTCCGCGGAGGTCGAGCAGCTTCTCGCCGAGACGATGCCACTCGCCCAGGCACCAGCCACAGCCTTCACCTTACTCGACAATGCCGACATCCGGTACGGCACGGTGACGGACGTCGACGGGACAACGATCGAGCTCACCAAGGGCCGCTATCAACTCCTGCTCGAGCGGCGCGAGCGGCGGGTGCGCCAGGAGGCCTACCAGGTCTTCCACGCCCCCTACATCGCCCACCGGCACACGCTCGCTGCGCTCCTGAGCGCCGCGAACCAGCGCGATACGTTCTACGCACGGGCGCGACGCTACGAGTCGGCCCTCGCAGCAGCCCTCCACCCGGACAACATTCCGCTCGAGGTCTACACCACACTCATTGACCTCGTCCGCCAGCACCGCCATCTCCTGCAGCGGTATCTAGCGGTGCGCAAGCGGGTGCTCAGCCTGGAACGTCTTCGAACCTACGATTTGTACGTACCGCTCGTCGAGCGAGCAGATCACCGGTACACGTATGCCGAAGCGCGCGAGCTGGTCCTGGCAGCACTCCGTCCGCTCGGGTCGGAGTACATCGAGCCCTTGCAACAGGGGCTCGCGAGCCGGTGGGTCGATGTCCACGAGACGGTCGGCAAGCGGTCCGGTGGTTACAGCCTGGGGGTGTACGGTGTCCACCCGTACATCTTACTGAACTGGAACGGCACGCTGCGCGAGGTGTTCACGCTGGCACACGAGGTGGGGCACGCCATGCATTCCTACTTCAGCTCGCGGGCGCAACCCCATCCGACCGCTGAGTACACGATCTTCGTCGCCGAAGTCGCGTCGACCTTCAACGAGCGCCTGCTCACCCATGCACTCCTGGAACGCGCGACCGATGCACGGGAACGGGCCGCGCTCGTCAACGATGCTTTGGATACCTTCCGCATCGCGCTCTTCCGGCAAACGCTCTTCGCCGAGTTCGAGCTCCTGACGCACCAGGCTGTGGAGCGAGGGGAAGGGTTGAGCGCAGACGGGCTCTGCGAGCTGTACGGTCGCCTGATCAGCGAGTACTACGGTCCCGACCTGGAGGTGGACGAGGAAGTGCGGCACGAGTGGAGTCGGGTACCGCACTTCTATCGCGCGTTCTACGTCTACCAGTATGCGACCGGGCTGGTCGCCGCGACGGCGTTGGCGCGAGCCGTGCTCGCGGGCGACGAAGCGGCACAGCAGCGATATCTCGCCTTCTTGGCCGCCGGGTCGTCCAAGGACTCGCTGGACCTTCTTCGCGATGCGGGGGTCGATCTGACGACACCGGAACCGTACCTGGCTGCCTTCGCGACGATGGAGCAGGATCTCGTCACCCTCGAGGAGGCACTGACGCAACTCGGGATACTGCAGTCAGCCTGAGGGAGGCAGTGCGACCCGTCAGGGAGGAATGAGGTTCGCCGACCGTTTGTGCTGGCAACGCACGCCGACTCGCCGGGTCGTTTAGCGGCGCGCGGCCTCCGTCAACCCAGGTACAGCTCGCACCGCATCACGCGCGGGCTGTCCACCCTCGGCACGCACCGCGATATGGAGCGCGACGGTACCGGCCATGAGTTTCCGGGCCTGCACGGAAGCGAAACCGGCCGCTCGTAGGAGCGCCGTAAGCTCGCTAGCTGTAGGGAAGGCAGCTGTCGAGCGGGGGAGATAGCTGTACGCTGCCCGGTCACCACTGACCAGGCCACCGAGCCAGGGGACAAAGCAGTCGAAATAGAATCGAAGCAGGGGAGCGAGCGGTCCTTGGAAGGGCGTCGTCTCCAGAATCACAAGTACGCCGCCGGGGCGCACGACGCGGGCGAGTTCGTGGATCGCTGCCTCGTAATCCGGAAAATTGCGCAATCCGAAGCCGATCGTACAGGCATCGATCGAGGCATCGCGGAACGGGAGGCGCATCGCGTCCCCGCAGAGGAGCGTGACCCGATCGAGACCAGACGCGGAGCGCTTGCGCGCGGCGTGCCGAAGCATCGTCCGGCTGAAGTCGAGCGCGACGACGCGCGCTGCACCCTGAGCAGCGAGCTCGAAGGCGAGGTCCCCGGTACCCGTCGCGACATCGAGCACGACTGCTGGCTGGTGAGTGAGGGCGGCACGGGCAGCTGCTCGGCGCCAGGTCACGTCGCGGCCGAACGTCATCAGCCGGTTCATGACGTCGTAGCGCGGGGCGATCCGGTCGAACATACGCCGGACTTCCGCTGGCGGTTGTAGTGCACCACGGCGGGGCATCGCGTCTCCCTTTCCATCGACAATACTAACGCACCGGCTCGCGACCGTAGGTGCCGACCAGTTCACCGATAGCCAGGATATGCCCCTCGAGGGCACGCAGAATCTCGTTCCGCTGTGCTCCAGGTGGGAGGCCAGTCGGGCGATCGAGCGCGTACAGGCGGAACACGTACCGGTGCGGTCGACCAGGCGGGGGACACGGTCCGCGGTAACCGACCGTCCCGAAGTCATTCCGGCCTTGCCGCGCACCGCTTTGGAGTGTCTCGTCGGGCGGTACGGCCGGCGGGAGGGAGCGTGTCGCCGCGGGGAGATCGTAGAGGAGCCAGTGGGTGAAGATTCCACCGGGAGCATCGGGATCCTCGACGAGCAGGACGAACGCGGCCGTCCCAGGAGGCGGTTCCGACCAGCTGAGCGGTGGGGAACGATCAGGGCCGTCGCAGGTGTACTCGGTCGGCAGGGTACCGCTTGTGGTGAACGCCGGGCTGGTCAGCTGGATGCGGACGGCTGCGAGTGGAACGGTCGGACTAGTGCCTGCGGTCGCGCAACCGAGACTCCCTGCGACCACCGCGAGAGCGAGGTAGGTGAGGCTCCAACGGAAGGCCAGGAGCCGGGTCCTCATTCGTGCGATGCAGAAGCGAGGTCGCATGGTTTAGCCAAAGAACGCCCGTATCGACCGTCCTGAGCCTACCGCAGGAAGGCCCGCGGAGGAAGATCGTCCGAGCACGGTCGTCAGCCTGGCACCGGCTTCATTCGGAACCGGTAGCCGGGAACCTTGCCGCAGGTCGGGCGACGAACCCCCGGCAGCGACAGCACGGATTCCCCAACGCAGCACCAGATCAGCGAGCGCACCGGCGCGTATACTCCATCGGTCGGACGAACTCGGGGAGGAACGATGGAGACACATGCACTGTCACACCACGTCATCCGGCGACATCCGGAACGCGCCGTACCAGACGAAGCATCAGCCATCCTCGCTGCTGGAATGGTTGCGCATGTCGGCTTCTGCGAAGACGGCCAACCGTTCGTCATCCCGATGTCGTATCACTATGACCCACAGCGACCGGACCGGTTGTACCTCCATGGCGCGCGGGAGAGCCGGCTGTTACAGGTGCTGGCGAGTGGTGCCCCAGTCAGTGTCGCCGTGACACTCGTCGATGGACTGGTCTACTCACGAACTGCCTTCAACCATTCGATGAACTACCGTAGTGTCGTTTGTTTCGGCCGGGCTAACGTCATAGAGGACGAAGCCGAGCAACGGACGATCTTCGAGGCGATGACGGAACGGTACTTTCCCGGGCGCCGTGCCGGGGTCGACTATCAGCCTGCGACGGCTCAGCAACTGGCGGCGACGCTGCTCGTCGAGATCGTGATCGAGGAGTGGAGCGCGAAGGCCCGTCGTGGTGGACCGCGTGGCCCATACGATACCGATCCGACGGCGCCAGGCACGGCCGGCATCGTCCCCCTAAAGGAGTGACGTGCACGGACGACGTGGCACGCTCTCATTCCTCCAGCGGTTGGCGCCCGCGAAACCCGGCGTCCAGGTCGTGCCAGTAGGCGACAGTCGGCTCGTCGACCCTCCAACACAAGTAGACTTCGCGGCCGTCACGGAGGCTCGGAAAGTCGACGATACCCATATCGAGATCCTTGACCTCGACCCCGAGCTGGTGAATGACCCGTACCTTCTCGCGGATCGAGCGGGTCAGCTCGGCGACCCGCTGCTCGATGCGTTCCAGCTGGGCACCATGGCCGTTCAAAAAAGCGAGTGGTGCCAGCCGACGGAGTTCGCCGAGCAGCTGATCCAGTTCGCGTTTTTCCGCCTGAAGTGCGATGAGCAAGCCACGCAAGCGTGGGACGAGTGCGCGTGCCTCTTCGACCGTGAAGTAACGGCGTTCCTTCCGCTCCATCGCTCGACCGCAGCCTCTCGCGACCGTTTCGCCAGGAGATGGACAGCAGCCGACGCATGCTGCCGCTCGTACTGGGCGATCGTGCGAGCTGGGCTCGCCTTCAGCGCTCGCTGCCGGCCGAAGAGTCGCCGTCCGGCCGGGGGCAGTTTACCATCGAGGGGGCGAGGAACGCTGGAGGGTGCAATGCGAGAGCAAGCGATCGCTGACCGGCGAGCAGCGCGCCAGCACACGATCGGCGGGCACCTGCTGCTGGCAACGACGGCTGTGCTGTGGGGATCCTCGTATATCGGAACACGCGCGATCGTCGGAGACGTCCCACCGCTCCTCCTGGGATTCTTGCGTGCGCTGTCGGCGACTGTCGTCCTGGGAGTCCTGGCGAAGCTGGCCGGGGAATCACTGCGGGCACGGTCGAGCGCCTGGATCCCGCTGGCGGGACTGGGGGTACTGGGGGTCGCCTACTTCTACATCGGTCTGAACCTGGCGTTGCAGTGGACGACTGCGACCGCTGCCTCGTTCCTGAGCCTGCCGTATCCCGCCTTGACGGCAGTGGGAGGGTGGCTGTTCCTGCGGGAGCGATTGGGAGCGCGGCAGATCGCCGGGATCGGGCTGGCCGCACTGGGAGCCACTTGGTTGACCGTGGCCTCCGCGCAGGACAACGTCGGTGGTGCGTGGATCGGAAACCTGCTTGCGCTGTCCATCACGGTCGCCTGGACCGCCTATACGCTCCTGGGTCGTCGCCTTCTGCTGAAGTGGACGCCCTTGGCCGCGACCTTTCACATGATGGCGGCTGGCACGCTGGTCCTCGCTCTCGCGGCTGGGCTCGAGTATTTCGGCGGGGGGCGACCGCGCTGGACCGTGGAGTCCACCCTGATCACGCTGTATCTGGGTGTGGTGTGCACCGGACTCGGTTACGCGTTCTGGAACGCTGGACTCCGTCGTGTCCGTGCCGCGACCGCCAGCGTCTACTTGTATCTCCAACCGGTGACCGTCGTCGTTTTGGGAATCGCATTGCTCGGCGAACAGCCGTCGCTCGTGACACTCGTCGCAGGGGCGCTCGTCATCGCGGGGACGGCACTGACCGCCGGGGGTGAGAGGGCGCGCTGACCGATCCGGTACACTGGCCAACGAGCGCTCCGCTCGTCAGGAGCGCGATGCGCACCGAGCGAGAAGCAGGGGGACCGAGACGAGCGATGCCGAAGCAGAAGACGGCACTGATCACAGGGATCACTGGACAAGACGGCTCGTACTTGGCGGAGTTCCTGCTCGAACAGGGCTATCGGGTAGTCGGCATGCAGCGCCGGTCGAGCACCGAGACGTTGTGGCGGATCGCCCACCTCCTGGACAAGATCGAACTCGTGCAGGGGGACCTCCTCGACCAGCTCTCGCTGATCGAAATCGTGCAGGCGTACCAGCCGGACGAGATCTACAATCTGGCGGCGCAGTCGTTCGTGCCGACCTCGTGGCAACAACCGGTCCTGACGGGCGAGTTCACGGCGCTCGGGGTGACGCGGCTCCTGGAGGCGGTGCGGCTGGTCAAGCCGGACGCCAAGTTCTACCAGGCGAGCTCGTCGGAAATGTTCGGGAAAGCGGTCGAGGTTCCGCAGAACGAGCGCACACCCTTCTATCCGCGATCTCCCTACGGTGTCAGCAAGGTCTACGGGCATTATATCACGATCAACTATCGGGAGAGTTACGGATTGTTCGCTGTCTCGGGAATCTTGTTCAACCATGAGAGCCCACGCCGGGGTCTGGAGTTCGTCACGCGCAAAGTGACGCACGGGGTGGCCAAGATCAAGCTGGGCCTGGCCAGGGAGCTGCGGCTGGGGAATCTGGATGCCCGGCGGGATTGGGGTTACGCACCCGACTACGTGCAGGCGATGTGGCTGATGCTGCAGCAGGATCAGCCGGACGACTTCGTCGTCGGGACGGGGAAAACGCACTCGGTGCGACAGCTGTGCGAGATCGCCTTCGGCTGCGTAGGGCTGAACTGGGAAGACTACGTGGTCGTCGATCCAGCGCTCTTCCGGCCGGCGGACGTGGATCTCCTCGTCGCGGACGCGACGAAGGCGCGCACGGTACTCGGCTGGCGACCGACCGTCAGCTTCGAGGAGATGATCGAGCTGATGGTGGACGCTGACCTGCGGTTGCTCAAAGGGGAAGACGTGCCTCCGGGGATGGTGGCGCCAGTCCTCCGGCGCGGGATCTGAGCGCGGAGCGAGTGAACCCGGTGCTGTTCAGCGATCGGTGCGGCCACAGTCGTTGGAGGAGGATCCAGCTGGGACGGACGGGAAGGGTGCGGCGACCCGTCGATCCCGGTCGATAGCGAAACGCCGACCCTCCACGACTGCTCCTCATGGGTCCACGGCTACAGCTCCGTGCAACCACGGCATTCTGTCCATGAAGTAACAGCACTCCTGATGTGGTAGGCGACGCAACCTGCACTGCGAGACGAGGCTCAACGCGCAGAACAGGACGTCTCCTTTCTGAGCGCTGGCATGAGAATCATCCGAGGCGGTGGACACGACCGAGCCAAGGAATAGTCTCATGGCCTAGGGGAGACGGCACAGCGGGTGCTGGTTGCTCCTGCGAGTGCGGTAAATATTGCTGGAAGGCAAAGATGCAGCGCTGGAGGTGCGCCGCAATCGCCTCACGGGCGACTTCGGTCCAGCCGAAACGGATAGCTTGGACGATGAAAGCATGCTCCTCAGCCGAGCGCTGCATATTTTTATCAAAATATGGGATACTTGCCAGATAGTAGCGGCTTGCCAACCAACAATGCTGCAAGACACTGAACAGCCGGCGGGAACCGCTTGCGGCGGCAACCGCTTGATGGAAAGCGAGGTTGACCGCAGCGAAACGTGCCGGGTTCTGGTCTTCGACAGCTCGATTGCCCTCTCGCACGAGTTCCTCGAGGAGTGCAAGCCGCTCGGGGGAAGGATTCGCCGCCACTTCCGCGGCCGCGATACCTTCCAGGGCGATACGCATGCGGAAGATCTGCTGCATCTCGTCGACACCCGGCTGAGCGACGCGACAGCCGGCACGTGGGATGACCTCGAGAAACCCTTCCTGTTCGAGCCGTTTGATCGCCTCCATCACTGGTGTCCGGGAAATGCCTAACTCGGCACAAACGGCACGGACGTTGAGCCAGTCACCCGGTCGGTAAACGCCGCGGATCAAACGATCGACCAACAAATCGTAAGCCCGCTGTGCGGCGACCGTTTCGCGCTCCTCATGGCCGTTCCCGGCGAGAAGCTCTGGGCAAGAATCCTTCCGGGCCCACTCGGTACGTACCATGGGGAATCCTCCCATCGTTTGCTTTCACTATAGCACATCGACGAACTCGATCTGGCGCACGGCGTCATCGACGGACTCTGGTATATTACTCTTGCATGCCAGCAACGGCAGGGACGACAACCGGGCTGGAGGAGGGAGTGAGGAATGGGTCTTGCATGGCAAGCCAGCGACTTGCGAGGGGTCATTGCGTTGGTTCCCACGCCGACCAAAGAAGGGGCAGAGCATTGGAGGACGGAAGACGTGGTCGATCTCGATGAGACAGAGCGGATGATCCGGGCGATCCTCCAGGACGGCGCGACCGGTGTCGCCACGAACGGGACGCTAGGAGAGATGGCGACGCTCTTGCGTGAAGAGTGGGAGCGCTTCGTTGCAGTCGTTTGGGAAACCGTCCGTGCGATCGACCCTGATCGGCCCCTCTTCATCGGAGCGACTACCTTGGGTACGCGGGAGACGATCTCCCGCCTGCGCTATCTTCGCAAACTCGGGGTACGCGGCACGCTCTTGGGGCGACCATTCTGGTCGCAGTTGGCACCGGAGGCGATCATCGCTTTTTACCGCGATATTGCGGAGGGATTTCCGGAGATCGCCGTCCTCCTCTATGACAATCCCGAAGCCTTCAAAGGGCCCATTCCCACACCGGTCTATGCGGCCCTTGCTGACTCGAGCACCGTAATCGGGGTCAAATACGTTTCCCTGACACCCAAGTACCGAGCGGACATGGATGCGGTGCGTGGGAAGATTCGCCTCCTACCGCTGGAATCGGACTGGTTCTGGGCCTGGACACTCTATCCGGACGAAGCGCTCGGCTGCTGGTCGAGCAGCATGCTGTGCGGCCCTGAACCGGTGCGCTATTTGGCCGAAGCCCTCGAGCGAGGAGATATCGAAGCCGCTCGCTGGATCACGCATCGTATCGAGTGGACGTACGAGCCATTCTTGGCTCGGCAAAACTTTCAGGAATTTTCGCGCTACAATATTCCATTGGAGAAAATCCGGTTCAACGCAGCCGGATACGTGAAGGCGGGGCCACCACTCCCACCCTACCATGTGGTACCCGAGAACTATCGCCGAGGAGCGCTCGAGCATGCGGCTCGCTGGCGTCAGCTGGTCAGCGAGGTTCAGGCGCGCCGAGCCATGCTCGCTTGATATGCCAGACGGAGTCGTTGCGCTTGTTTGTATGGCAGCAGCAGACGCTGTTTTTCCCGTGACATCGCCACTTCTTCAGTCAGCACTCCAAGTTCGGATATCCCGAACACGCCACTTGCATGCTAGTGGCAGACCGTGTATCATGCAAGGGCAGGAACAGACCGCGCCACATCGGGAAAGGAGGCATGGATCGAGAGTGACGGATTCGCTTCCGACCGCAACTGTGCCTCGGAGGGCGTGAGCAGGCTAGGAAACGGCGAACCGTTGGTCACCGACGGAAGGAGGACTGCGATGCCCAAGCTGCAACGACCCGATTATTACGATTTGACGCGTGACATGAACTGGCACTTCCGGTACGTCAGCGAGGACGATGCTTTCCCCGAGATACAGAGCAAGTCGTTTGGGATTCCGTTCGAGAACTGGTGGACCTGGGACGAGCCGTACAAGCTGACGTATCGCGAATACACCCATAACCAGTCCAACAAGGACGTTGGGATCTTCAGCGTCCGCTCGGTGACGTCACGCGGCAAGCTGTGGGAGCGGCTCGATCCGGGATGGCGGAACGCCATCAAGCTGCACTATGGTGCCGCTCCTCACCTCGAATACCTGGCCACGATCGGTGAGGCACGCATGGCCCGCTTCGGCCGAGCGGCTGCGTGGCGAAACATGGCGTTGTTCGGCGCGCTCGACGAAATGCGCCATGCACAGATCCAGCTTTACTTCCCCCATGCCTTCATCCAGAAGGATGCTGATGTCGACTGGGCTCTCAAGCTGTATCACACCAACGAGTGGGCGGCCATCGTCGCACGCATGCTCTTCGACAACATGCAGACAGCAAACGATGCCACCTCGACTTCCCTCCAGCTGACCTTTGCCTTCGAGACTGGTTTCAGCAACCTCCAGTTCCTCGGCATGGCATCGGAGGCCCTGCGCATCGGCGACTACGAGTTCGGTGCGCTGGCTGCCTCGATCCAGACCGACGAAGCCCGTCATGCACAACAGGGTGAGGCCTCCCTCAAAGTCCTTCTGGCGAACGGCAAACGAGCTGAGGCCCAGCGACTCGTCGATATGCAGATCTGGACTGCGTGGCGTGTCTTCGCCCTCCTGACCGGTCTTTCTATGGACTACTACACGCCGGTCGAGCACCGCGTCATGTCCTTCAAGGAATTCATGCACGAGTGGATCCTCAAGCAGTTCGCTGACCAGTTCCAAGATCTCGGGCTCGACAAGCCTTGGTACTGGGAAAGCCACCTCATCCCGGAGATCGACTGGTGGCATCACGGTGCGCATCTGGGTGTCTGGTATTGGCGCCAGACCGTCTGGTACGACCCAGCGGCCGGCGTCTCCCCAGCAGACCGCGAGTGGCTGGAGGAGAAGTATCCCGGGTGGAACGCGCGGTTCGGTGAGTGGTGGGACGTCATCACGCACAACGTCCGCGAGGGGAAGCGCGAACTGCTCTATCCCGAAACGCTGCCGATGCTCTGCAACGTGTGCGGCTTCCCTGTCATCTCGGTCATGAACGGTGGCGAGCCGCCGCGTCTCGTCGAGTACAACGGTCGCCGCTACACCTTCTGCTCCGAACCATGCCAGTGGATCTTCGAGCAGGAGCCGCAACGGCGAGCCGGGCATCTTTCGCTGGTCGACCGCTTCCTGGCTGGTCAGATCCTGCCGCCGACGATGGAAGGTGCCATGCTCTATATGGGGCTCTCTCCGGAAGAACGGGGCGACGACGCCCGGGACTATGCCTGGGCTTTCGAGCCAGCGACACGCGCAGCAGCTGACTGACGAGAGCGAGGGGGTAGGGAGTCGACCCCGCCCCCTCGCAGAACACTCACGGACGTGTGAGCGGAGGCAGGGACGATGGCGATCCTTCCAGTGCAGGCGTGGTTTCGTGGTGACTTCGTCGTCCAGGTGGTTGTGATCGATACGGATGACCACATGCCTCAAGTAGCTGAGAAAGTTGCCTATCACGCTGTCGGTCGCCGGGTGTGGCCGCGACCAAAGCCGATGGCAGTGTACTACCGAGGGGAACGTATCCCGGACGACAAGACCGTCGCCGAGGTGGGCATCGGACCCATGGACTACCTGGAGGTCGGGTATGTCGACTGAGACGAGCGTCCAATGGGTACCGATTCTGCCCAGTGACGAGTTGTGGGAGGCCGATGCGACCGACGTCGAGGTCGCTGGAGAGCATGTCCTCCTCGTACGGCTGCCTGGTGGCACCGTTCGGGCCTATCAAGGCATTTGCCCCCACCAGGAATATCTCCTCATCGACTCCGAGTTCGACTGGGAACGAGGTCTCCTCACGTGTGGCGGCCACCATTGGGTCTTTCGCCTTGCCGATGGAGCTGGCCTCAATCCAGCTGGTTGCCAACTTTTCTGCTACGACGTGCAAGAACGAGACGGGCAAATCTACATCGGCGTGCCACAGCACGGACGGCGTTACAACCGGTGTCGGGAGTGAACCGCCAGGAGGAACGAATGCCACACGTCGATCGGACTTCTCACCTCGTAGGGCCTGTGCTCGGTGGAGTCTTTCCGGAACTCATCGAGGCAGTCAAAGAAGCTGCCTATCGGGACAACCCACCTGATGAGGTTGTGATCGAAGACCGCGATGGCTATGTGCGAATCCACGCCCCGCGGGTCTTTCGCTTGCGCCGCTCGACCATGAGAGAGGTCTTAGGCCGACCATTCGAACTTGCTGAACTGGAGCCGGCCATGCCTGCATTCGCTGGGCGGATCAAGCAAACCCGCGACGAGTGGATCTGGTACCTCGAGCATGCCGACAACTGAGGAGGTTCGAGACATGGGCCGACCCGATCGCAAGCTCCGGACCTGGTCGCTCTGGCAGGAACGGCGTATGCCGAGCGAGTACGAGCTTGTCACTCACAAGCTCAACTATCATTTCCGCCGCCAGCCGGCTCCATTCGAAATGTCACCCGACTGGCCGATCCAGCAATGGTACCTGCAATATCGCGAAGGCTCTGAGTTCAACGTCGACGACTGGGAGCGCTATCGTGACCCCTATGCCTTCACGTATCGCCGTTACGTCGAAGCTCGCCACGAACGAGAGCTGTATCTCGACTCGCTGATCGACGACTTCGAGGCGCATGACCACTACCGGCACCTCGACTCGACATGGCTCGATTTCCTTCGCGACTATTACCTGCCATCACGCTTTGCTGGCCATTGCCTCCAGATGACTGGCATGTACGTCGCTCAAATGTCACCGAGCGCTTATGTCGCGAACCCCTTCTACTTCCAAGCTGCCGACGAGATGAGGCGCATCCAGCGCACTGCCTACCTGGCGAAGGCCATCGCCGTTGACACTGGTCGCGACGATCTGGCCGACTCCCAGCTGGCCCGTGCTCGCTGGGAAGATAACCCGCTGTGGCAACCTCTCCGCGAGCTGATGGAACGCCACCTTGTCGTGTATGACTGGGGTGCCGCCTTCGCCGTCCGCAACTTGGTCGTGAAGCCTCTCTACGATGCACTGTTCAACGACCAACTCTCCAACCTGGCCCGCGCCGCCGATGACGAACTGCTGGCGCTCATCCACGACGACTTCCAGCTGTACGACGCACCGTACGCACGGGAGAACACGATCGCACTCGTCGCCTACGTGCGTGAACGTCGCCCCGAACTGGTCGACTGGCTGCGGCAGCAGGTGACGCCGTGGCTCGATCTGGCGCACGCAGCAGCGCAGGCGATCGGTCAGGCTTTCAGCACAACCGGGCTCGTCAGTCCGATCGACGTTGCTGACTACGCACAGGAAGTGCTCGATCGGCTCCACACTGAGGTCGGCATCCGATGACGGTCCGTCGCTTCTTATCCACTGCTAGCCGATCGACACTCGTCGTCGGTCCATATCGTATACCGGTAGCCGATGGCGAAACGCTGCTCGACGCATTGCGGCGTTCTGGCCTCTGGGTTCCCTATGAGTGCGGTTGGGGCAGTTGCGGTACGTGCAAGGCCCAACTGCTCAGCGGCGAAATTCGTTACCGATCGCGGCCGAGCTGTCTTCGGCCTCATGACCATCGTTTGCACCGGATCGCGCTCTGCGTCGCGGAGGCCGTCAGCGACGAAATCGCCGTCAAGCCCCTGCGGGTCTCTCATGAGCCGCAACCCCACCTAGCTACTCTTGACGCCGTCGCTACGCTCACGGATCGATATTGGCTGGCGGACGATCTTTTCGAACTCACGCTCTCACTGGACCGCCCGGTAGACTACCGCCCTGGGCAATATGCCATACTGGAGTTAGGCGGTGCAAGACGCTGCTACTCGATGCTGGATCCCGCACCGACCGAAGGGGCCCGGTGTCTCCGGTTCCTCCTTCGCGTTCTTCCTGGCGGCGCGCTCACTCCACAGCTGGCCGAGCTGCCCATGGGGAGCGAACTGCCTGTGCAAGTTCCCTACGGCGGTGCCTACCTTCGTCCTGCGAGGTCGTACCTCTTCGTAGCCGGTGGCACAGGTATCGCTCCGATTCTCGCCATAGTTCGAGCGTTGAGTCCCACAGAAAGAAAGCAGGCTCGTCTGCTCTACGGTGCAGCGACACCTCGTCACTTGGCGTATCTCGACGAACTACGCATGCTGCTTGGCCACCAGAATGTGATCGTTTCCGTTGACCGGCCAACGGGATCCTGGCGAGAGCGGGTTGGGCCGATCACCCTGGCTTTGCCGGGGATCCTTTCCGAGACCGACCGCGAACATGTCCGGTGCTATCTTGCTGGTCCCCCAGGAATGCTTGCGGCGGCGGAGGAGCAGATCCGTGCAGCTGGTATCGAGGCGAATCGGATCCATGTCGATGCGTTCGCGTGATCCTTGGTTCCCACCGGAACTAGAAGGGCTTCCTTCTCGAGAGGGTCCAGTACCACCACTCGAGGTCCCGATGCCCTGTCTCCAGCGCGAGCAAGGGAGTCCACCGGAGATCTGGAACGAGCTCCTCACCATCCTAGCCGCCCTACCACATTGCACGGTTACACCCTATAACCACCCGCGTTATCCTGCTGGAACCGTCGCCGTCGCAGTCGCCGAGGACGTTGCGAACGGGCAACCTGAGGCTTTCATCGACGGCACGATTTTCGCGCTGCTTCGGCCAGATGGCAGTCTGGAACTCCGACTGAAGCCTGAGTGGGGGGAGGTGGTCCTGCAGAACGGCTGGGGAACGATCCATCCGTTGGCCCGTTACCTTTCCGGTATCGTGCCACCGCAGAGTCTCATCATCTATGCTCCGCGCACGCACGCGGAACTCGACGTCGTCCGTCGCATCGTGCAGGCGGCACTCTGGTATGCCCGGGGTGAACTGCACGGCGTACCGCTTCCGGATAGCCGGTGGTAGGGGGAGAGATGAACGAGCCACACGAGCCGGCAACCGGCCACCCGCACTTCGTACGGGTCGAGCTTCGGCTACCGAATGCCGCCGTGGAGTTAACGGTTCCGCGCGATGAGTACCTTCTGTACTCGATCACCGCGCAACTCCCCGACTATCACTGGCCGCGAGCCTGTGAACAGGGTTGGTGCCTCGCGTGTGCTGCAAGACTGCTGTCAGGACGCGTCGATCATTCCGACGCTGTCCTTTACTACCCCGAGGACGAGCAGGCCGGCTTCATCTTGCTTTGTGCGGCCAAGCCTCTGACGGACTTGGTCATCGAGCATCATCCACGACTCACCCGGCGAGCAATGGCGCAGCATCGGCTCGACCATAACCTCGTCGTGCGCCGATTCCCGGCGCCTCACCGCCGCCGGGGGCCCGCAGGGCGGTTCGCGGCGGTAACCAGTACAGCCGGCACATCGTCAGGAGACGGAAGTCACGAAGAGGTTTCGGGTTCATCGAAAGGGTGAGGAGGTTAACATGGCTGGACGGCTCGATGGTAAGGTGGCGATCGTCACTGGCGCCGGTTCGGGTATCGGCAAAGCGATCGCGGAACGGTTCCACCGCGAGGGAGCAGCAGTTGTCGTGGTCGACCTGAAGGCTGACCGGGCTGAGGCGGTGGCAAGCGAGCTCGGAGACCGGGCAGTCCCGATCGCAGCCGACGTCACGCGGCCCGAGGACAACCAGCGAGCGGTGGCCACCGCAGTACAGCGTTTCGGAAAACTGGACATCTTCATGGGCAATGCTGGCGTGTTCGACGGTTTTCTCTCTCTTCCTCAGTATCAGACGCCGGACCAGCTCGTCGAGATGTTCGACCGCCTCTTCGCAGTGAACGTGAAGGGTTACTTGTTGGGTGCCTACGCAGCTGTACCGGAACTGCTCAAAACGCAGGGAACACTTCTCTTCACCGCCTCGACCGCAGGCTTCTACACCAATCAAGGCGGCATCATCTACACCATGTCCAAGCACGCAGTCGTCGGGCTCATCCGCGAACTGGCGTACGAACTCGCGCCCAAGATCCGCGTCAACGGCATCGCGCCGGGAGGCACGTTCACCGATTTGCGCAACGCTATTCCCTTGGGAGCAGAGTTCGGTGACCCGGACAAGCGCAGCCTCTTCGATATGCCAGGGTTGGACCAGTTCATCATCCAGTCGACACCGCTGCGTCGTGTCAACCGCCCCGAGGACCATGCCGCAGTCGCTGCCTTCCTGGCCTCGGACGACGCGGCTGGGCTCACGGGAGTGATCGTCCATTGCGACGGTGGTTACGGTATCCGCGGCGCAGCGAGCGCTGCTGGCGGGGACAACCTGTGAGCAGGGGGGACCAAGATGGTAGAGCGATTCACGATCGCCATCCCACAGTCAGAGATCGACGACTTGCGGCGACGCCTGACGCTGGCTCGCTGGCCGGGTGACCTGGCCAACGACACATGGCACTACGGCACCAATGAAGCGTATCTTCGTTCGCTGATCGCCGACTGGATCGGCAGTTACGACTGGCGGCAGCACGAGCGTGAGATGAATGACTACCCCCACTTTCGCGTGGAGATCGACGGTCAGCCGATTCACTATTTGCGAACAGGGAAGGCTGGGGGTCTGACTCTCTTGCTCCTGGGGGGATGGCCGTGGACCTTTTGGGACTTTCGTGACGTCCTGCCGCAGCTCGCGACCGACTTCGATCTCGTCGTTGCCGAGCTGCCCGGCTACGGCTTCTCCAGTCCGTTGCGAAAGGCGAAACTCGGTTTCGTCGCCGCGGCGGACATGATGCACCGTCTCATGACGGATGTCCTGGGTTGTTCCCGCTACGGTGTCTACGGCGCGGACTGGGGCGCTCTGGTCGCCGAGCAGCTGGCGCACAAGTATCCGGACGCGGTCATCGGTCTCCACACCTCGATGCCCTTCCCGCTCGATTTCGCGCCGATCCCGCAAGATCTCTGGACACCTGAGGAGCAGCCATACGCGCAGCTCACCGCGCTCTGGTGGCAGTACGGCACTGCCTACTTCCAGATGCACGCCACGAAGCCACAAACGGTAGCGTATCTCACCGACTCCCCGGTCGCCATGGCGGCGTGGATCGTGGAAAAGCTGCACGGATGGAGCGACCATAACGGCAACGTCGAGGATGCCTATCCGCGCGATCGAATTTTGACGACCCTCTCCATTTACTGGTTCACGAATACGCTCGGGTCGTCAGCTCGCTTCTACGCGGAGTCGCTCCAGAATCCGTGGCAGCCAAGCCGGGAAGGGATGCCGATCATCACGGTGCCGACGGGTGTCGCGGCCTTCCCGAAAGAAGTTGCACAAGTCCCTCGTCGTTGGGTTGAGCAGTATTTCAATCTCCGGCGTTATCAGCGTCTGAACCGTGGTGGGCACTTCCCGGCGGTTGAAAACCCGAGCGGCCTGGCGAGCGAGATTCGAGCGTTCTTCACGTCGGTGAGCAGCTGAAAGGAGTCTCCTACTATGGACCACGAGGCAGCACTGGCACTGGCACGTCAAGTCGGTGAGATCGCCGCCGCTCATGCTGCAGAAGGGGAAGCGAACGGCAGCTTACACCCGGATGTCGTCAACGCCATGGTCGAGACGGGGCTTATCAAGCTCCTGCGGCCGAAACTCTTTGGAGGCTATGAGCTGCAGCCCTGGACATACGTGGAGGTGGTTCGGGAACTCGGGCGCTACGATCCCGCTGCGGCCTGGGTGTACAGCATCTTTGAGATTCACGAGTGGTGGCTGGCCTACGCGAATCCAGCGCTGCAAGAAGAGATCTGGGGCGTGGAGCGGCCAGGGCTGATCGTCGACGCGATCGCACCGGTTGGGCGGGCCGAGCGCGTCGATGGCGGCTGGAAGGTAGCCGGCCGGTGGAAGTTCCTGAGCGGAATCGACTGGGCCGAGTGGGTGGCAGTGGACGCGCTCGCCCAGTTCCGCCCCGAGGGACCACCCGAGCCAGCGCTCTTCGTGCTCAAGAAGGACCAGGTCCGCGTGGAGCGTGATTGGAACGTCGTCGGCATGCGCGGAACCGCAAGCAATTCAGTCACCGTGGAGGACGCGGTGGTTCCGGAACACCGCGTCCTTCCCCTCATGCCGGTGGCCAAAGGGGGAATTCCCTTCAATCCGAAGCTCCAGGATCGCCCGCTGTACCGAACACAGTTCGTCCCGATGCTCGCCACCGCGATCTATGCTCCGGCATTGGGTGGGACTCAACGCGCCATCGAGCTGTATCGCGACTGGGTCGAGCAACGGATTCGACCCTATGCGCTGGGAGCACGGGAGAAAGAAGCACCGGCAGCACCGCTGACGCTGGCCGAAGCGAGCGTGCTCTTTGATGCCGTCCAAGCGCTCAGTTACCACTACTGTCGGGAGCTGCAACGCCGAGGAGAGGCACGGCAGAGTCAGGACGACCCCGTCTTCCGCGCACGTTGCTTCGCGCAGCGGGCATGGATGAGCCGAACGTGCGCGACCATCGTGGAACGTCTGTTCCTGGCCAGCGGTGGCAGCGCGCTCTATGCCGACCACCCGCTGCAAAAGATCTGGCGCGACATTCACGCTGCAGCGCAACACGTTGCGGTGATCTACGAAGATGGCTTGGCCAGCCTCGGCCAGGTCCTGCTCGGCGGGCCAGGGCATCCACTGCTCTGATGGGGGGCTACCATGACGCAACCACTCACCGGCACAGAGTACCTCGAGAGCCTGCGCGATGGCCGCGAGGTCTGGATCTATGGCGAGCGTGTACGTGATGTCACGACTCACCCGGCTTTCCGCAACGCGGCGCGCATGCTCGCACGACTTTACGATGCCCTCCACGATTCCGCCCGGCAGGAAGACCTGCTTGCCCCGCTCGATGGTGAAGGGGGACGAACGCACGCTTTCTTCCGCGTGTTTCATGAGCCGGCTGATCTCGAGCGAGCGCTAGAGGCCGTAGCCGCGTGGCAGCGACTGACCTGGGGCTGGATGGGACGGACACCGGACTACAAGGCCAGTCTCGCTGCTACACTCGGCGCCTGGCCGGAGTACTTCGAGCCCTACGCGGAGAATGCACGCCGCTGGTATCGAGCTATCGCGCAGCGCGTCCTCTTCCTGAATCACGCTATCGTCAATCCGCCAGTCGATCGTCACCGGCCAGTCCATGAAGCAGCAGACGTCGTGCTGCACGTTGTCGAGGAAACCGAGCGCGGCATCGTGGTCAGTGGAGCCAAGGTCGTTGCCACTGGCTCGGCACTCACCCACTACAACTTCATCGCACATTATGGCCCCATGCCGGTCCAGGACGAGCGCTTCGCGTTCGCCGCGCTCGTGCCGATGAATGTGCCAGGACTCAAGCTGATCTGCCGTCCCTCCTACGAAATGACCGCAGCTGTGATGGGGAGCCCCTTTGACTATCCACTCTCGAGTCGATTCGATGAGAACGACGCCATCCTCGTCTTCGATCGTGTCGAGATTCCATGGGAAAACGTGTTTATCTATAGAGACCTCCAAAAGGCGAACACCTTCGTGCCAGCCACCGGCTTCCTCAACCGGGCACTCTTCCACGGCTGCGTGCGCTTAGCGGTCAAGCTGGACTTCCTGGTGGGGGCATTCCTCGAAGCGACCCACGTCGTCGGCACCGACGCCTTCCGGGGAGTCCAAGTCAATCTTGGTGAAGTGATCGCCTGGCGGCATCTCTTCTGGTCGCTCGCCTGGGCGATGGTCAAGCGACCTGATCCGGGGCCGAATGGAACGCTCCTTCCTAACCTCGAAGCCGGGCAGGCGTATCGCGTGCTGATGACGGTCGCTTATCCACGGATCCGCGACTTGATCGAGCGTACTCTGGCGAGTGCCCTCATTTACGCCAACTCGAATGCGGTCGACTTCCTCGTTCCCGAGTTGCGTCCTTACCTCGACCGGTACCTCCGTGGGTCACATGGAACCGATGCGATCGGCAAGATGAAAATCATGAAGCTGCTCTGGGACGCGATCGGGAGCGAGTTCGGTAGCCGGCACGAGCTCTACGAGCGGAACTTCGCTGGCAACTATGAGAACGTGCGCCTGGAGACACTGCTTCTCGCACAGTTGAGCGGGCTGACCCAGTCACTGCAAAACTTCGTCCGCGCATGCATGGATGAATACGACATCACTGGGTGGAAGGCAGCCGACCTGATCGACCCGACCGATGTTAACGTCCCGCGCCAGCACCTCCAGCAACGAGCAGCGGAATCGGTGTAGGGGGACCGCATGACCACACGAGTCACGATCTGGGGTGAGTTGATCGGACTACCGATCCGACAGTACTACGTCCAGGCCGGCGGCATCCGGACCCGCGTCCTGGAAGGCGGTGACGGCCCAGCACTCGTCTTTATCCATGGGACAGGCGGGCACCTAGAGGCATATGCACGAAACTTCGCTGGCCTGACACCGTACTTCCGGATGATCACCTATGATATGGTGGGACACGGTTACTCCGAGAAACCGGATCGCCCGTACACTCCCGATTACCTCGCGGAGCACCTGATCGGGCTGCTCGATGCGCTGGGAATCGAGCGTGCTCATCTCTCCGGTGAATCCTTGGGAGGGTGGGTGGCAGCGTGGGCAGCAGCCCATTTTCCCGAGCGGGTGGATCGGCTGATCCTCAACACGCCGGGGAACATTACGAATAAGCCGGACGTGATGCAGCGCGTGAAGGAGTCGAGCCTGAAAGCGGTCCGCGAGGCTTCATACGAAACAGTACGCGCTCGCTTGGAATGGTTGTTCTACGACAAGAGCCAGGTCACCGACGAACTCGTGGCTATTCGCTTCCGGATCTATACCCAGCCGGGGTTCGAGCGGGCAATGGAAAACATCGTCGCGGTGCAAGATTGGGAGATTCGCAAGCAGTATGCGTGGAGTCCATCCTGGTGCAACAAGATCCGCGCCCGCACCCTGTTGCTCTGGACCGATCATGATCCCACGGGGGGACTGGACGAGGCAGAACTCCTCCTCCAGTGGATTCCGGGAAGTCGGCTCCACGTCATTCGCGACGCCGGCCACTGGCCACAGTGGGAAAAGCCGGAGGAATTCAACGAGGTGCACCGGTCGTTCCTCCTCGGAGAGTGAGACAGCGTAAGAGCCGAACGATACGGAGGATTACCCATGGGAGCACGGACGGGCAAGGAATACCTGGAGCGGCTTTCCCGACACAGTCCAGAGGTCTGGATCGGGGGCGAGCGTATCACCGACGTGACGAAGCATCCGGCCACCGCACCTGCGGCGCGCGAACTCGCGCGGCTCTATGACCTGCAGCACCGCGATGATGTGCGGGACTTCATGCTGTTCCCCTCTCCGACAACTGGAGAGCCGGTTTCGACGCAATTCCTCCTTCCCCGGACACACGAAGATCTCCTCAAGCGGCGGAAGATGCACAAGCTGTGGGCTGACGCAACCTTCGGGCTGATGGGTCGGACAACCGACTTCATCGGCGCGATGCTTACTGCCTGGTGCGCGAGTGCTCGCTTCTTCGGTGAAAGCGCGGACCGGGTACGGGCATACTTCGCGTATGTGCGGGACAACGACCTCTTCCTGACACACGCACTCGCCGACCCACCGGTCGACCGCAGCAAACCGCCGCATGCGCAACCGGATCCCTTCACGTACTTGGGTGTCGTCCGGGAAACGGAGGACGGTTTGATCGTCCGAGGCGCCAAGATGCTGGCGACTGCGGGTCCGTATGCAGACGAGATTCTGGTATGGCCGTTCTCACTGCGCCGGTACACCCCGGAAGACGCCCGCTACGCGATCGCTTTTGCGATCCCGACTGACAGCCCGGGGCTTCGCTTCATCTGCCGTGAGCCGTATGGGGGCACGGATATTTTCGATCATCCTCTCGGATCACGCTTCGACGAGATGGACGCAGTCGCTGTTTTCGATGATGTGCTGGTACCGTGGGAACGCGTCTTCATCAACCAAGACTGGGAGCGGGTGAATCGCATCTGGGAGATCAATTCCAATGCGTTCACTGGTCATCAGACCA
The DNA here is from genome assembly GCF_000021685.1 of Thermomicrobium roseum DSM 5159. GTDB lineage: Bacteria > Chloroflexota > Chloroflexia > Thermomicrobiales > Thermomicrobiaceae > Thermomicrobium > Thermomicrobium roseum. Next base: position 911,274 of record NC_011961.1, read on the forward strand.
GTATCCGGCTCCTTTCCAAGCTCCAGTTCATTGCGGGGCTCGCGTACCGAGGTACCCAGATGGTGCAGACCGATCAGTTCCCCCACGTACGGGATGCGATCGGCGAGATCACCACGTACATCGAGCTGACGAAGGCTGCCATCATCGCGAGTGAGACCGAGGCGCAGCCCAACGAGGACGGAATTCTCTTCCCGAACGTTCGCCCGCTCTTCGCTATCCGCAACTCCGGGAACCGGTGGTACCCACGTGTCCGCGAACTCTTGCAGCTGATCTTCGCGGGGAGCTTGCTGTACACGCCAGCCCGGGCTGACGCGTTCGCTTCACCGATTCGGGAGGATATCGACAAGTACATGCGGGCGGCAGAAGCATCTGCTGAGGAACGGGCCAAGTTGTTCAAGGTCGCGTACGATCTTGCCGTTTCCAGCTTCGGAGGACGTCACGAACTGTACGAGCGGTTCTACGCGGGAGATCCGATGTTCCTCCGGATCAATACACAGTATCTCCTGTACGACTTCTCGGAACCGCTGAAGCTGCTCGATGATTTGCTGTCATCGTACTCGTTGCAAGACGCACTCAACCAGCTGCGTGGGGGAGTTGCATGAGACGCTTGAATGGCCGCACTGCGCTCGTTACCGCTGCGACGCGAGGTATCGGACTGGCGGTCGCGAAGCGCTTCGTCGACGAAGGAGCGACAGTGTATCTACTGGCCCGTGACGCAGAACGCGCTCAGCAGGCGGTCAGCAGCATCGGGGCAGCAGGGTTCGTGCTCGCGGACCTCGAGCAGCCTGCTGCGGTCGAAGCAGCAGTGGACGAAGTACTGGCACGCGTCGGCCGAGTCGATATCCTCTTCCACAACACGGGTGGTCCCCGGCCTGGGCGATTTCTCGATCTCACTGTCTCCGACTGGGAGAGAGCGGTTAGCCATATTTTGTACAGCGCCATCATCCTCACCCGAGGCGTTTTGCCAGGGATGCTGGCCAACCGCTGGGGGAGACTGATCTATTCGACATCGTCCGGCGTCATCACGCCTCTTCCGCTGCTCCACCTCTCGAACGTCGTACGCAGTGCGGTCGCTGCGCTTGCCGGCTCGCTGGCACCAGAGGTCGGTCCGTACGGGGTAACGACGCATGTGCTGGCTCCGGGGCATATCGTCACGGAACGCCAGCAGGAGATGCAGCGGTACCGTGCCGAGCGAGAGGGCATGCCTCTCGACGAATACCGAAAGCGTGAGCAGGGAGCGATCGCCGTTGCCCGCTTCGGTCGCCCCGAGGAGGTAGCCGCCTTAGCTGCCTTCCTCGCGTCTGACGAGGCTGGTTATTTGACCGGACAGATTCATGCCATCGACGGCGGGTTCAGCCGGATGGTGCCAGTCTACTCGGAGATCTACACGCGAGAGATCGTAGGAGTACAGCAATGGGTGACGAGCGACTCGCTGGTTACCTCGAGCGACTCCGGCGCATGAAGTCGTTCGATCCGGATCGAGAGCTTCCCGAGCACCTAGTCCTGTCAGAGGATGATGCGATCTGGCTCGATCCGGCGGTCACGGGGAATCCCTCGCGTATCGGCGCGTTGCCTCGCTTACCAACCAATACTCTGGACATCTTCCTCCAGGAGATTCCGCCCGGGGCAGCGACGGACTTGCAACGCCACCCGCATGAGACCATCCATATCGTGCTCAGCGGTGCTGGTTATTCCGAGATCGGTGAACGAGTGGTCGAATGGCGGACTGGGTGTTTCATCTATACACCCCCGTGGGCCTGGCACCGGCACTACAACACCAGCGATGAGACCGCTCGCATGATCGGTGTGGAAAACTCGAAGCTTCTCGAACACCTCGGGGTCGCCCGCCGCGAGAGTCTCGGTAGCATCTCGTACCGGGACCGGTTGCAAGCGGGGGAGTCGAAGACACACTGAGTGCGGCAACGATGGTCGGTTGGTCGTAGATCAACAAGGGAGGTACGCGATGGCACTCCAAAAGCTCGCTCATGTCGAGATCCGTGTGCAGGATCCGGACCGGGCGTTGACGTTCTATCGCGACGTGATGGGCTTGGTCCCCCTCGGGCAAAGCGGGAGTACCCATTACTTCGGGTGCGGACTCGACGAGAACTTCGACCTGGCGGTCACTCCAGGCGGGACCGGCGTTGCTCACTTCGCGTTCCAGGTCGATACTGAAGAAGATCTTGCTCACTACCGGCAACGCCTGCAGCAAGCTGGGATTCAGTGCGAGGAGCGGCAAGACAGCGAGCCAGGAGTCATACGAGCACTGCGCTTCACCTTGCCCACCGGACATGTCATGGAACTCGTACTGGTGAAGGACCGCCGACCCTACCTGCGACCGGCGGCGCCTGCTCTGCGCGAGCGCCTTGCAGGGGTCACACCAGATGACATCGATCACGTGACACTCTCCGTCCATGCACCCCAGGTGCGCACGCTTGCCGAGTTCCTGCGAGACGTGCTGGACTTCAAGATCTCCGACATCTTCCAGCCTGCTCCCGACGTCTGGGCTGCAGTGTGGACACGCGTCGGCGAGTGGCACCATGACCTGGCAATGATCGGTGCACCCGAACCTTCGTGGACGCTGCATCACGTGGCATGGACCTTCGAAAGCATCGACCACATCAAGCGCATGCTCGACCGGGCAAGTGCCACTGGTATCAAGGTCGAGTACGGGTTGGGTCGGCATGCCCTGGGCAGCAACCTCTACGCGTACCTCATCGAGCCAGGTGGGAACCGCTTCGAGCTGACGGGCGAAATGCCTCGAGCGGTCGAGCATGCCAGTGCCCCCTTGATCTGGACTGATTTTCCCGAGGCAGCGAGCGCCTGGGGAGTCCTGCCGCCGGAATCGTTTGGGCACGGCAGCTGATCCGGAACGATCAGCTCGAGCATAGCTGGACGGCAGGGGAGAGGAGGCCGCGATGGGACGCCCTCAGGAGGCTTTCCGCATCTTACGCCTCGGACACTGTGTGCTGCGAGTGCGCGACTTGTCAGCCGCTCGCTCTTTCTACGTCGATGTGCTCGGCTTTGTCCCCGCCCTCGAAGAGCGAGACGCGCTCTACGTTCGGGGGATCGCGGACTTCGATCTATGGACGCTCGGGCTCGTCCAAGCGGACGAGCCCGGGCTCGATCACTTCGCTCTCCGGGTGGAGTACCCCGACGATCTCGATGCACTCGAGGAGCTGCACCGCACACTCGGCGTCCCAGTCACACGGGTCGAGGCAGGGCGAGAGCCAGGCCAAGGGGAAGCGCTGCGGGTTCGCACGCCGGACGGGCATCCGGTGGAGTTCTATCACCACATGGAGCAAGTGCCAGTCTACGACGACCGCGGCCGCGTGCGGCTCCCGATGCGGTCGACTCATCGGTTCCGGGGTATTCCACCGATGTTCATCGACCATATGAACTTGCGCGTCGAGGATCCCGACGCATCACTCACCTACTGGCGGGATCGCCTTCGCTTCAGTATTTCGGAGTACACTGTCCGCGACGGAAAGACCTTCGCGGCGTGGCTGCGACGACGGCGTGGTACGCACGACGTTGCCGTGGTCCGTTCAACTGGTCCGTCGCTTCACCATGTTGCCTATCACGTCGGTGAACCGGCTGACGTGATGCGAACAGCCGATCTCTTGGCCGATGCCGGATTCCGAGCGCAGATCGACTTCGGCCCAGGACGACACGGTTTGAGCAACGCTTTCTTCATTTACGTCCGTGATCCCTCAGGAAATCGTCTCGAAATTTATATGGGCGACTACCAACGCGACCTGGACGCGGAACCGATCCGCTGGGAGTGGGAGGATTACGACGAAGGTGGACGCTTGTGGTGGTCGCCCGAGTATCCAGCACGTTTCTTGGAAACCACACCGGTCAACCCCAGTTGGCCCCTTTGACTTCACAACCTCCCTCACCGGGGAGGGCGGCTCGCCGTGAGGCGAGCCACCCTCTCGATATGTCAAAACGGCAGGCCATCGCTCGGAGCGTCGGTCGATTCGCTCGCGAACGTGACCGACTCCCATACAGTGGCAGGGAAGCCTTCGAGTAAGGCACTCGTGCCGTGCTGCGGGCGCAGGACGACGAGCGCGCGGCTGGCACGGGTCATCGCGACGTAGACGGTGCGCCGCCAGAGCGCGATCGACTCCCGGACCTCGTCGACTTCGCAATCGGACCAGCCGGCAGGGGGCGGCTCCCAATCGGGCAGCACGAGCAGGACGAGTGCGAACTCCAGGCCCTTGGCGTTGTGCCACGTGAGCAGCTTGACGCCGGAACCCTGGCTGAGATCCTGGCCAGCCCGCACGTGCTTGACCTCGAAGCCACGCGCCCACAAGGCTTCGGACGCCGCATCGGCCAGCTGATTGGTGGGGACGAGCACGGCAGCGTGTCCAGAGGTCAACCGGAGTTCACGGAGACGTTCGGCGAGGCAGCGGGCGAGCGCATCTGGCCAGGCATCCCAGCGCGACAGCAGGACGAGAAGGGGGCGCGAACGGCCAGGACGCTTGCGATGGGTCACTGCCGACGATTCGCCGCGGGAGTCATCCAACGGGAGCGCGGCTCGGTAGGCCTCGGCTGCGGCCGCGATCTCCGGTGGACAGCGATGACCAGTCGAGAGCTCGATGGATACCAATCCAGGGAACTCGGCGCGCAGGAGGTCCCACCGGACTGTCCGCGTATAGATCGACTGACCGGTATCTCCAAGCAAGAGCAGCGCCTCGGGATGACGGCACAATTCATGGAGGAGGCGCAGCGCAGTCAGCGAGAGATCGTGCACCTCATCCACGACGACGACGTCGTAGCGCGTCACCGCGGGGTCCTGCCGAACCGTTTCCCAGGCGAGTTGACGCCGTTCTTCGCGGAGGAAGAGGCCTTGCTCACGCAGCAGGTCGCTGAGGGTCTCATAGACGCACCAGATCGCCTCACGCTGGTTGGCATTGAGCGGAAGCTGGCGACCAGTGCGATCGGCCGCGCGGTATTCCTCGAGTGTGCGGAGACCGCGACCGAGAATGACCTCTTCGATCTCCTCCTGGATGTATAGGTTGGTGATTCGGTGGAGCGAGCCAGCGAGCTTGCGGTCGCGCGCGGGGTCGGGCGAGAGGGGCCGCGTGAAAGCGCGTTGGCGCGCTTGGGCGACGAGCGCGACGACCGCCGGTCCATCAGCGAGAAGCGCGTCCGGTGCGAGATCGTTGACCAGGCTGTCCAGGGTCTTGAAGGCCACCGCCAAGCGATCGGCAGCGGAGAGGTGCACGCGGGCGAGTCGTTCCAGTGTTCGGGCCAGCGTACGAGTGAAGGTGACGAACAGCGCGCGTGGCTGGGGATTGCCGCGCTGGCGCGCTCGGGCGAGGAGCGGCGAGATAGCGAGCAGACCGAGCAGCGTCTTACCGCTGCCGGGTGGACCAGTCACCAGGAACGGGCCGTCCTGGTTCCTGATCCGCTGCAGGGCGTCCTCTTGACTCGGATCGAGCAGGTAGTGGAGCGGCACATGGCCGCGCAGGACATCCACAAAGGACGGGGGCAACTCATCGAGGAGAAGGACCGGGTCGTCGAGCACCTCCTCCAGGGTGGTGCCCAAGGCGAGCGCCAGAACCCGATCGGCTATCGCCGGGGGAAGGCGCTCGAGCACTTCGAGCAGCTCATCGACGGTCCGGCAAGCCGCCAGCGGCCCACACTGGTCAGCCGGTACGCCTAGACGAGCGAGTTCGGGCTCGGCCAGCGGACGGGGGAGCGGATCGCCGGGTGGTGACATCGGTACGGCCGGTAGCGGCTCGACGTCCCCGTCAGCCGGCGCACTGTCGTCGAGCGCAGGGAGTTCGAACTGGTCGTCGGGTTCGATGAGGATCAGCTCATCGTCGCTCGGCAGCGTGTCGTGCCGGTAGGCGTCCCGTCGGTGCTCGATCGCCATGAGAATGATGCGGGAGTTCGCGATGCGGTAGAAGGCGCGATATTTCCCGACTCGCCAGCGATAGACGTCGTCGAAGTTCTCCATCCGCTGCTTGCGCTCGGTCCCATCCGGGGGGGATCGGCCTGTAGTTCGGGGAGCTTGCGCCAGACCTGTTCCTGCGCCTTGGACGGCAGCGCAGCGAGCATACGGCCGAACGTGGTCGTGATCGCGAGTTCGTACCGCTGGTTCATCGCTCGTCTCCGGGAACGGCGCCGAGAGAAGGATAGGCAGCGCGTGAAACGACTGTCAAGATGCAGCAGGCGAAACAACCGGGGAAGCGCTCGGCTCGGTGGGGCGGTTGGCCGTGCGATCGGATCGGCACGGCCGGAGCGGGTCGTTCGTTTGCTGGGCGGGCTGCTCGGAGCGCTTTCTCGGGCGGGAGTCCAGCGAGGGGGAAAGGAGATCAGCGACGACCGTCGCGGTGGGACTGACGAGCGACTCGCTCGAGCGATCCAGCCAGTCGGTCCGGGCAGCGTGGGAATCCGTGCCCTTTCGTGGTCGGCAGTGGCAGGCAACGCCGACACCCTCTGCGGGGAGATCAT